>JBKQMH010000095.1:0-20798 GCA_052146795.1 Verrucomicrobiia bacterium | reverse complement strand
TGGATTCGTCTTTTGTCCCATAAATTATTGTCCGTCTGTCAATACAATCTGAATATGTGTGGTCCGCTTGATAATTGGTCCCGCGCTGCCTCGCGCCTTGGGTTGCCAACGTTTCAGACGCGGCCCTTCGTTGGCCACCGCTTCCTTCACGGTCAGCGCGTCCGCCGCCAGGCTGGCGTTGTTGGTCGCGTTCGCAATCGCCGATTTCAGCGTCTTCTCTATCATTAGGGCCGACTTCCGCGGAATCGCCCGCAACACTTCCAAAGCATTTGATGCGCTCAAACCCTGGATCAGCCGCGTCACTTCGCCCACCTTGTACGGACTCATCCGCGCATATTTAGTTGTCGCTCTCACTTCCATAAATCACATTTACACTTACGAGTTCCTGGCCACGCGGGCAACGTCTCCCGTCTTTAGCGTGACGCCCTCTTTCACCCGTTCGATCAGCGCGCCGCAAATCCGCTGTCGCACTTCCACAACTTTCAATTCCGCCACAACGTGTTCCCCGCGCATCACCACCATCGGCATCCCGATTCGCGCTCCCTGAAGCTGGCCGACATTCAACACCACCAGCCGCAGGTCCGGGTTCACATCGAGCACCGTCGCAGCGCCCAGTCCTCCCTGTGTCTGACTGTTCGTCGTACGCCCCGAAAGCGACCGATCCGCAGCCTCGAACAGCGCCCTAGTACGGGCTAACTCACCCGCGACGTCTCCCGGCTTTTGCAAGGCTTCGATGAGCCGCTGCACCTGCGCAACCAACCGTTGCCGCTCCGCGTCCGCAAGATACAACTCTCGTACGCTCTCGGCCAACTGTCGTTGCGCCTGCGCCGCGTTGTTATCGGCAAAATCAACACCGAGGGTCTGCGCGCGCAGTTGCGCCTCGCTCCACTTCTTGTGGAACAGCTCGCTCTCGGTCCGTGCGACAGCCAGATTCTCCGTCAACAGCCGAATGATCGTCTCGCGCTGCTCCAAATCCGTCTTGAGACGCTGGTTGTCGGCACCCAGATTATTCACCAGCGCACGCAACTCATCGACGGCTGCATTCGTCGCTGCCGATGGCAACTGCGCTTCCTCGGCTGCCAACAGCCCTACCGCTATAAAGAACAAGCAAGCCGCATAAACTCCCGTTCGTGTGCCAGGTGCGGGCACAACCAACTCCCGGCCGCGCTACTTCGCGACCGCCTTCTCGGTGTGGGCTCCGTGGGCGCGGAACGTGCGCGTCGGCGCGAACTCGCCCAAACGATGCCCGACCATGTTTTCCGTCACGAACACCGGCGTGTGCACCTTGCCGTTATGAACCAAAAATGTGTGCCCTACAAATTCCGGAACAATCATCGACCGACGTGACCATGTCTTGATCGGCTTCTTCTCGCTCGTCCGCATGGTCTCGACCTTCTCCATCAGATGATCGTCGACAAACGGGCCTTTTTTTAGGGAACGTCCCATTTATTTCTTCCTTCTCTCCAAGATCATCGAGTTCGAATACTTCTTCCGTCGGCGCGTCTTACCGCCCTTTGCCAGCAGGCCCCACGGCGAACATGGGTGATGCCATCCGCCACCGCCCTTGCTCTTGCCCTGGCCACCCCCCATCGGATGATCGACTGGGTTGCGGGCCATACCGCGGGAAATGCCGCGCCGGCCCAACCAACGGTTCCGTCCGGCCTTTCCCAGCATGATATTGATATGATCTGTGTTGCCAATCTGGCCGATCGTCGCGTAGCACTCGCGGTTGATTAGGCGAATCTCGCTCGACGGCAACTTGACCGTCACAAAGTCGCCTTCGCTCGCGGTGATTTGCGCCGCCCCACCCGCGCTACGGCAAATCTGTCCGCCGTGTCCACGGTGCAGTTCAATATTATGGATCGGCATTCCGGGGATAATCTTCTTCAGGGGGAGTGCGTTGCCGACCGACAGTTCGGCGTCCGGGCCACTCATCACTTTGGCACCAACGGCGAGACCAATCGGCGCCAAAATGTAGCGTTTCTCGCCATCCTTGTACTTCAACAACGCAATACGAGCCGAACGGTTCGGATCGTACTCGATCGCCTCGACTCTTGCCTCCACGCCCATCTTGTCGCGCTTGAAATCGATGATCCGGTAGCGTTGCTTGTGGCCGCCGCCAATGCCGCGCGCCGTCATGCGTCCGACGTTGTTGCGGCCGCCGGTCTTGCGCTTGGCCACTGTCAGCTTCGCTTCCGGCGTGTGCTTCGTGATTTCCGAGAAATCAGACAACACGGTGCCGCGTAGCGACGGTGTCAACGGTCTGAAAGTTTTAAGTCCCATAAATCGCTATGCCAATTCAATCTTGTCGCCCTCTTTGAGAGTGACAATCGCTTTTTTCCAGGCAGGAGTTCGTCCAAACTGCACGGTGCGCTCCCGCCGTGCCTTCCCGCGAACGTTCAGCGTGTTCACGCGCAGCACCTTCACCTTGAACAACTGCTCGACCGCGCGTTTAACATCGATCTTGTTCGCGTGCTTCTCGACCACGACCTGGTATTGGTTCAGTGCTTCCGTTTGGGCGCTGCCCTTTTCCGTGACGCGCACGGTCTTGACCACTGTATAGGGATCCTTCATCGGCCCTGCCCCAAACGAGCACCCAGTTTGTCGAGCGCGGCTTTCGTCGTAACAATTCTCTCGAAGCGCAACAGCTCATAGACATTTACAGAATCGGCCGGTTCAATCTGGACATTCGGTACGTTCCGCGACGCCAGCTTCAGGTTGCGGTCCACCTGATCCGTCACAACGAGCGTGGGCGCATTGTCCTTCGCGCCGATCGTCGCCATGATTCCTGCAAAATCCTTCGTCTTGTGGCTGGCCAGCTTCAGTTCGTCAACCACCACAACATCACCAGCCAGCAAGCGCTCGCTCAGCGCCTTACGGAAGGCCAATGCCTTAACCTTCTTCGGGACATTGATCGTGTAATCGCGCGGTTTCGGCCCGAACACGACACCGCCACCACGCCACAACGGGGAAGCGAACGATCCGGCCCGCGCCCGGCCCGTGCCCTTCTGCTTCCATGGTTTCTTACCGCTACCGTGTACTTCGCTGATTTGCTTCGTGCTGGCCGTGCCGAGGCGTTGGTTTGCCATGTACGCTGTCACCGTGTCATGGACTGCCTGGGTTCCCTTGCCGTCCTTGACCAACAACTCGTCAGCAAACTCTACCTCGCCCTTGGCCTGACCGGATATGCTAATGACGGACAGCTTCATGATTTAGCTGCCTTTGCTGCTGGCTTCGTTTTCTTTATGGCGTGACGAACCACGACAAACGCGCCTGTCGCCCCTGGCACCGCGCCCTCCACGAGAAGCAAATTCTCGGATTCGCGCACCTGAACCACGCGCAGATTCTGCGTCGTCACGGTGCGATCCCCCATGTGACCTGGCATCCTCATATTTCGGAACACCCGCCCGGGGAACAAACGTTGCCCGATCGCCCCCGACCGGCGGTGCCAACCCTTCGCGCCGTGAGTCATATCGCCACCGGCGAACTTATGCCGTCTGACAACGCCCTGAAAGCCCTTGCCTTTCCCCGTTCCAATCACGTCCACGTATTGACCGGGCTGAAATTCTTTCACGGTGATTTTATCGCCGACACTAAATTGTATGGGCTCCTCCGTGCGGTACTCACGAATAAACCGAGCGGGCGTAGCGTTGGCTTTCTTGCAATGACCAACCAATGCTTTGGAGGCGCTTTTCTCCTTGCGTGTTCCCAAGCCGATTTGCACGGCGTGATAACCGTCGTTTTCGGGCGTCTTTTTCTGCAGCACGGTGCATGGTCCCAACTCAATCACTGTAACGCCGACGAAATTGCCGTTCGCGTCGAACAGTTGCGCCATGCCAATTTTTGTTCCGAGTAGTTCCATGACTAAATCTTGATAGTGATATCGACCCCGGCGGGAAGGTTCAGTTTCTTCAATTCGTCCACTGTCTTGGCCGTGGGATCAATAATGTCGAGCAACCGCTTGTGCGTCCGCATTTCAAATTGCTCCATGGACTTCTTGTCGGCATGCGGCGAGCGGTTGACCGAGTGCCGCCAAATGTCCGTGGGCAACGGGATTGGTCCCGCCACCTTCGCGCCGGTCCGCTTGGCTGTTTCCACAATGTCGTGCGCCGACTGATCGAGCAATCGATGGTCGTAGCCCTTGAGACGGATTCTGATACGCTGATTATTCATTTCTTTGGTCCGCCCTTCGGAGTGCCGTTCTGGTCGAGGATCTGCGCGAGAATGCTTTCGGGCACTCTTTCAAAGGCGGCCGGCTCCATCGAATAACTGGCGCGCCCCTTGGTCAACGATCGCAATGCCGTGGCATATCCGAACATCTCGGCCAGCGGAACCGTCGCATGAACAATTGTCGAGGTCGCGCGCGACTCGATATGGCTGATCTTCCCGCGACGGCTGTTGAGGTCTCCCACCACATCGCCCATGTGTTCCTCGGGCGTGATGGCTTCGACATCCATGATGGGCTCGAGCATGATCGCGCCCGCCTTGCGGGCGGCTTCCTTGAAGGCAAAACTGCCCGCCATCTTGAACGCAATCTCGGAACTGTCGACTTCATGGAATGTGCCGTCGATAATCTGAATCTTAATATCCACCATCGGATACCCGCCCAGCACACCTGTCTGCGCGGCTTCGATAATGCCGTCTTCAACGGCACCAATGTATTCCCTCGGAATTGCGCCGCCGACAATCTCATCCTCAACTACGATGCCGCTGCCCTTTTCACCAGGCTGGACGGTGACGACGGCGTGTCCGTATTGCCCACGACCACCCGATTGGCGGATAAATTTGCCTTCAGCTTCGGCGGATTTGGTGATGGTTTCGCGATAGGCGACCTGCGGCTTGCCTGCGGTAGCGCCAACGTTGAACTCTCGAAACATGCGATCTTTGATAATGTCCAAGTGCAACTCGCCCATCCCGGAAATGATGGTCTGGCCGGTTTCCTGATCGGTCGTAAGGCGAAACGTGGGATCTTCTTCGGCGAGTCGTTGCAACGCGGTGGACATCTTGTCGCGGTCCGCCTTCGTGTTCGGCTCGATGGCCATGGAAATGACGGGTTCGGGGAACGTGATCGACTCCAGTAGGATCGGATGGTCATCGTCCGAAACCGTGTCGCCCGTCGTGACGTTCTTCAGGCCTACGAGCGCTCCAATGTCACCGGAGTAACACACGTCGATTTCCTGGCGATGGTTGGCGTGCATCTCCAGCAGGCGGCCGATGCGCTCCCGCTTATTGTTGCGCGGATTGTAAACCGTCATGCCCTTGGTCACTTTGCCGGAATACACACGGAAGAAAATCAATCGGCCGGCGTACGGATCGGTCCAAATCTTGAATGCCAACGCGCAGAACGGGCCGTTGTCATCGGACGAGCGCGTCTCCGGCTGTTTGGAATCTGGATTGGTGCCAACAATGTCAGGAATATCGAGGGGCGAAGGCAGGTAATCGACCACGGCATCGAGCAGGGGTTGCACACCCTTGTTCTTGAAAGCGGCGCCACAAATCACGGGTACCAATTCGTTCTTAATCGTCAGCCGACGGATTCCCGCCTGAAGTTGCTGCTGGTTGATCTCCTTGCCTTCCAAGAACAGGTGCATCAACTCCTCGTCCTTTTCGGAGACCGCCTCGACGAGCCTGGCGTGCGCCGCATCGGCGGCAGCTTTCAGATCGGCCGGAATGTCCGCGACGTCGAACTGCGCACCAAGTTCCTCGCCCGACCAAGTCACAGCCTTCATCTTCACGAGGTCGATGATTCCCTTGAAATCCGCTTCCTTGCCGACCGGGATCTGAATGGGCACCGCATTGGCGGCCAAACGCTCCCGCATCTGGGCGACCGCAGCCTCAAAATCCGCGCCGGTACGGTCCATTTTGTTGACGAACGCGATGCGCGGCACCTTGTACTTGTTGGCCTGACGCCAGACCGTCTCGGACTGGGGTTCGACACCGCCGACGGCACAGAACACCGCACAGGCGCCGTCCAACACGCGCAAACTGCGCTCAACTTCGACGGTGAAATCCACGTGGCCGGGTGTATCAATAATATTGACGCGATGCTCGCGCCAGAAGCAGGTCGTCGCCGCACTGGTGATGGTGATCCCGCGCTCGCGTTCCTGCTCCATCCAGTCCATGGTCGCCGTGCCTTCGTGCACCTCACCGACCTTGTACACTTTACCGGTGTAAAACAGGATGCGTTCGGTCGTCGTCGTCTTGCCGGCGTCGATGTGCGCGCAAATCCCGATGTTTCGGGTGCGTTCCAACGGCACCAGTCTGTCCGGCGTCGATCTCGCCTTCTGCTGGGCTGTCTGTTTCGGTTGTTCTAACACGGCCTGCATTGTTTCTTTATTTGTACGACTCTTCGTTTTCTACCAAATGACACGAAAGCACAACCGTGACTCGTCCCACAGAGTTGAATTCCCTCCGGACTACCAGCGGTAGTGGGCAAACGCACGATTGGCCTGCGCCATCTTGTGCGTGTCTTCGCGCTTTTTGACGGATGCGCCCGTATTATTGGACGCGTCCAAAATTTCTGCCGCCAGGGCATCGGTCATGGCCGTGCCCTTGCGGGCACCCGCATACTGGATCATCCAGCGCATTGCCAGGGCTTCCTGGCGGTCGGTCGAAACCTCGACCGGCACCTGATAATTCGCGCCACCGACGCGGCGCGACTTGACCTCAAGCCTCGGCTTCACATTCTCCAACGCCGTCTGCAACACGTCGAGAGGATTCTTGTCCTTGGCCTTCTCCGCAATGCGGTCAAACGCGCCATACACGATGCGCTCGGCCACGGATTTCTTTCCGCTCTGCATGATACACGTGATCAACCGCGTCACCGTCTCGCTGTTAAAGCGAACGTCACGGATTCTCGGTCGTCGATCTGCTCGTCGTCTACGCATACTCGAAATATCTCAATTCTGTCAGGCGGCCTTCGCGCCTGTGTCCTTCGGACGTTTGACGCCGTACTTGCTCCGGCTCCTCCGGCGTTTCTCGACCCCCATCGCGTCCAATGTGCCACGGACAATGTGATACCGCACTCCAGGCAAATCCTTCACGCGTCCACCGCGCACGAGCACAATCGAGTGCTCCTGCAGGTTGTGGCCTTCATCCGGAATGTACGCGATCACTTCCACGCCATTCGTCAGACGCACTTTGGCGACTTTCCGCAAGGCCGAGTTCGGTTTCTTCGGCGTGCGCGTCATGACCTGCAGGCACACACCCCGCCGTTGGGGACACGACCCCAGCGCCGGCGCCTTCGACTTCGCCTTTAGTTGGCGCCGCCCCTTGCGAACCAGTTGGTTAATTGTCGGCATTTCTTAATCCTTTGACCGCCTCCATGCGGGTGAGGCAAGGAGCGCGAAAACTATCACACACACTCCTCATACGCAAGCCCTTTTGCGGCACCCGCTAGATGGCCGCCTCCTCTGCTAGGGGCTCAATCCTCTCTTCCCGCGGCGGCTCGACCGGCTCCGCCAAGGGCACCAATTTGAGCCCCCGATGCTTCCCAAAGCCCGTTCCGGCTGGAATCAAGTGCCCCATGATGACATTCTCTTTGAACCCGCGCAGGTGATCAACCCGTCCGAGCGTCGCCGCCTCGGTGAGGACGCGCGTGGTGTCCTGGAACGATGCCGCACTGATGAACGACTCTGTTTCCAGTGACGCCTTGGTGATACCCAGCAACACAGGTTGGGCTTCGGCTGGCTTGCCACCCGCTTCCGCCACTCGCTTGTTCTCTTCCTCAAACGTCACCTTGTCGATCTGGTCACCCCAGAGAAAGCGAGTGTCACCGGGATCAACAATGCGAACTTTCCGCAGCATTTGGCGGTCGATGATCTCGATATGCTTGTCGTTGATCTCGACACCCTGGAGGCGGTAGACCTCCTGGACATCGTTGACGAGGTACTCCTGCAAATCCTGCGGCCCGCACACTTCGAGGATTTCGTGCGGAACCACGGGTCCCTCGGTTAGTTGCTGCCCCTTCTTCACGGAGTCGCCACGGAACACAATGATGTGTTTCGAGTGCGGAATGAGATGCTCTTCCTCCGCCCCGGTCTTCGGATCCTTCACAATAATCCGGCGCTTGCCGCGTACGGTGCCGGCAAAGTCCACGATGCCATCGATCTTGGCGATCTCGGCGGCATCCTTGGGACGGCGCGCCTCGAACAATTCCGCCACGCGCGGCAGACCACCTGTGATGTCCTTGGTCTTGAAAACCTTTCGCGGCGTCTTGGCGACGAGCGCGCCCGGCTCGGTGCGGACGCCTTCTTCCACCACGATATGCGCCCCCGCGGGAATCGCGTAGAAGGCGATCACTTCGCCCACATCGTTCACGAGGTTGACTTGTGGATGCAGGTCTTCCTTGTGTTCGATGACGACCGTGCCCATGAGGCCGGTGGCCTCATCCAGCTCGCGCTTGACCGTGATGCCTTCGATCAGGTCGTGGAACTTGACCACGCCCGCGACTTCCGAAAGCACGGGGACGTTGTACGGATCCCACTGAACGAAAACGTCGCCCTTCTTGACACGACCGCCATCAGCGGCCGCGATTTCAGCGCCCACCACAACCGAGTACCGCTCCAACTCCCGACCTTCCTCGTTGCTGACGACGACCTGGCCGTTTTTATTGAGCACGACCCAGTTGCCTTCCGCACGTTGCACCGCGCGCAAATCCTGGTAGTGAACGACACCGTCGTTCTTGGCCTTGATCTGCGGTTGCTTGAACACCTGGCTGGCCGTGCCTCCAATATGGAACGTCCGCATCGTGAGTTGTGTGCCCGGCTCGCCGATGGATTGAGCGGCGATAATGCCGATCGCCTGGCCGAGCTTGACCAGCTTGCCGGTGGCCAGGTTGCGACCATAACACATGCCGCATACGCCACGGCGCGATTCACAGGTGAGCACCGATCGGATCTTGATGCGTTCAATGCCCAGCTTGTTCACCGCTTCGGCGGCGGCCTCGTCGATTTCGGTGTTCGCCTTGACAATCTTCTTCTTGCTCACCGAATCAACGATGTCCTCCGCGGCAATGCGTCCGATGATGCGCTCGCTCAATTTCACCACTTCATCTTCGCCTTCATAGATCGGCTTGACCCAAATGCCGTTGACCGTGCCGCAATCCTCTTCGAGAACGATGACGTCCTGCGCCACATCGACCAGCTTGCGGGTGAGATATCCCGAGTCGGCCGTCTTCAGCGCCGTGTCGGCCAGGCCCTTGCGCGCGCCGTGCGTGGAAATGAAGTACTCCAGCACGCTCAGGCCTTCGCGGAAGTTCGACAGGATTGGTCGTTCGATGATTTCGCCCGAGGGTTTGGCCATCAACCCGCGCATGCCGGCCAACTGACGGATCTGCTGGCGCGAGCCGCGGGCCTTGCTGTCCACCATCATGTACACGGGGTTCAACTCCGCCCGTCCCTGGTTGTGCTCCATCGCCGCGTACATGACGTTGGAAATTTTGTCCGTCGCGTGCGTCCAGATGTCGATGATCTTGTTGTAGCGTTCGCCGTCGGTAATGATCCCGCGACGATACTGTTTCTCCACATCGGCCACGTCCTTCAGGGCGTCGTTGATCACCACGGTCTTTTCCTTCGGGACAACCATGTCTTCGATGCCGATGGAGATCCCCGCGAGTGTCGCGTGTTCGAACCCCAGCGCTTTCAACTTGTCCAACACCTCGACGGTCCGATGATGGCCGGCCGTGCGGTAACACTGCCAGATCACATCCCCCAGTGACGATTTGTTGATAGACCGGTTGATGAACCCCAGTTCCGGCGGCCAGATTTCATTGAAGATCACACGGCCGACCGTCGTTTCGATGATTTTCGACGTCGGATCCCCGTATACGGTTGGACGACCGTAATCAGGATTTTTCATCCGGATGCGTTCGTGAATCGTCACGTCGCGCTCGTCGCGACAGAAGAAGACCTCTTGCATGTCCGAGAACAGCTTCAACCGAGGGGCACTGCCACCGGTTTCCTTCTTGCCGCCATGGGTGAGGTAATACACGCCCAGCGCGATGTCCTGCGTCGGTGTTGTGATCGGTTTCCCGCTGGAGGGCGAGAAAATGTTGTTCGGCGCGAGCATCAACAGTCGCGCTTCCATCTGCGCTTCCACCGAGAGCGGAACGTGCACCGCCATTTGGTCGCCGTCGAAGTCGGCGTTGTATGCGGTACAGACCAGCGGATGAATGCGAATCGCATCGCCTTCAATCAATTGCGGTTCGAAAGCCTGAATCGACAACCGGTGCAACGTCGGAGCGCGGTTCAACAGGACCGGGTGGCCCTTGCTAACCTCTTCCAGGATGTCCCATACTTCCGGTGACTGGCGCTCGATCAGCTTCTTCGCCGAACGGATTGTGTGCACCAACCCCATCTCCCGCAGACGACGAATAATGAATGGTTCGAACAACACCAGCGCCATCTTTTTCGGCAACCCGCACTGGTTCAATTTCAATTCGGGTCCGATGACAATGACCGAACGGCCGGAGTAGTCGACGCGTTTGCCGAGCAGGTTCTGGCGGAAGCGCCCTTGCTTGCCCTTGAGCATGTCCGCCAATGATTTGAGGGAACGGCTGCCCGCGCCCGTCACCGGTCGACCGTGTCGTCCGTTATCGAGCAGGGCGTCCACGGCTTCCTGCAACATGCGCTTCTCATTGCGGATAATGACGTCGGGCGTGCGCAACTGCAGCAGGTTCTTCAATCGATTGTTGCGGTTGATCACGCGGCGATACAAATCATTCAGATCGCTGGTGGCAAAGCGCCCGCCTTCCAATGGAACCAAGGGACGAAGATCCGGCGGAATCACCGGCAATACTTCGAGGACCATCCACTCGGGACGCATTTTGGAAGTGAGGAAGCCCTTCGCGAGCTTCAGCCGCTTGGCGATCTTCTTGCGAATCTGTTTGCTTTTCGTGGAATCGAGCTGATGTTCCAACTCATGCGCGAGTTTGCGCAGGTCGATCTTTCCGAGGACTTCCTTCACCGCTTCCGCGCCCATCTTGGCGGTGAACCCGTCCGAGTACTGTTCGCGCGCTTCGCGGTATTCCATTTCCGTCAGGAGCTGTTTGTCCTTCAACGGGGTCTTGCCCGGGTCGACGACCATGTAGTCCTCGTAGTAGAGCACGCGCTCGAGGTCGCGGGCGGTCATATCCAGCATCAAGCCCATGCGCGATGGCATACACTTGAAGAACCAGATATGGCTGACCGGTACAGCCAGTTCGATATGTCCCATGCGCTCGCGACGCACGCGGGCCAGGGTCACCTCAACGCCGCAACGATCACAAATAACGCCACGGTGTTTGATCCGCTTGTACTTCCCGCAATTACATTCCCAGTCCCGCACCGGACCGAAAATGCGCTCGCAGAACAGACCGCCTTTCTCGGGCTTGAACGTCCGATAGTTGATGGTCTCGGGATTTTTCACTTCCCCGTGCGACCAGGAGCGAATTGTGTCCGGCGATGCGACGCCGATGCTGACGTGGTCGAATACATCCGCCTTTTCCAGACCGAGCGCCGCACGGGCGGCGGCGGTGGCAGCGGCTGTGGATGGGATTGAAGTGCCAGGTTTGGCTGCGATCATATCTTGCTCTCGCCTCCGTTCTTCCCGACGCGAACGTCGAGGCATAGACTCTGCATTTCTTTCATCAAAACATTGAACGACTCAGGCGTGCCGGCCTCGAGCGTATTGTCACCCTTGACGATGGATTCGTAAATCCGCGTACGGCCCTGCACGTCGTCGCTCTTGACCGTGAGCAACTCCTGCAACGCATACGCGGCGCCGTAGGCTTCCATGGCCCACACTTCCATTTCGCCGAATCGCTGGCCGCCGTACTGCGCCTTGCCGCCGAGCGGCTGTTGCGTCACGAGCGAGTACGGTCCAACGGCGCGCGCATGAATCTTGTCCGCCACGAGGTGGCCCAGCTTCAACATGTAGATGTAGCCAACCACGACCTCTTGATCGAACGTCTCGCCGGTGCGGCCGTCGTACAGGCGCGATTTGCCATCGCCCTTCACCCAGGAGTACCCTTCGACCTTCCGGGCCTGCTCAATCATCTCCCCGATTTCCTTTTCCGTGACGCCATCAAAGACCGGTGACGCGATCTTCAGTCCGAGCGCCTTCGCGGCCACGCCGAGGTGCGTCTCCAGCACCTGTCCAACGTTCATACGGCTCGGGACGCCGAGAGGATTCAATACGATGTCCACAGGCGTGCCGTCCGCGAGGAACGGCATGTTCTCTTCCGGCAGGACCTTGGCGATCACACCCTTGTTCCCGTGGCGACCGGCCATCTTATCGCCCACGCTCAGCTTGCGCTTGCTGGCGATGTACACCTTGACCTGCTTGATGATCCCCGGGTCGACATCTTCGCCGCTCTCAATGCGGTCAAGTTGGCGATCTCGTTCCATATCCAGTTCGCTGAACCGGTGCTCGAATTCGCCAATGATCTCGCGAATCTTGATGCGGATCGGCGACGGATCGATTTCAATGTGGTCATACACGGTCGCTAGCTTGCGCAAAAGTGTCTTGGTGATCTTGCGGTTGGCCGGGATGATGATCTCGCCCGTCTCGGCGTTGACCACATCCAGTGGAATCTTCTCGCCAAGAAGGATGTTGCTCAACTTCTCCGTCAGTTCCTCGCGCAACTCCGTCGACTTCTTCTTGTGATCCTCTTCGATTTGTTTCTTCTGCCGGCGAATCTCGGTCGGTGTCAAATTCGGACGGCTCGGCTCCTTGCGTGCCGACACCTTCACGTCCATCACGATACCGTACGTACCGCTGGGCACCCGGAGAGAGGTGTCCTTCACATCCGCCGCCTTTTCACCGAAAATGGCGCGCAACAACCGTTCTTCGGGCGCCAGCTCGGTCTCACCCTTCGGGGTAATCTTGCCGACCAGAATGTCGCCGGGCTTGACCTCCGCACCCACGCGAATCACGCCGTCATGCCCGAGGTCTTTCAAGGCCTCTTCGCCGACGTTTGGAATATCGCGCGTGATTTCCTCGGGACCGAGTTTCGTATCGCGAGCGCCCGCTTCGAATTCGTCAATATGGATCGACGTGTACACGTCCTCTTTGACCAGGCGTTCATTGACCAGAATCGCGTCCTCAAAGTTGTAACCGCACCACGGCATGAACGCCACGAGCACATTGCGCCCCAGCGCCAGTTCGCCGTCTTCGCAGCACGGACCATCGGCCAGTACCTGGCCTTTTTTGATCTTCTCGCCGCGTTTGACGATCGGTTTCTGGTTGAAACACGTGCCGGCGTTTGAGCGCATGAACTTGCGCAGTTCGTACACCCAGATGTGACTTTCGGGGTCCGTAACGATCTTGCGTTTGCCTTCCGGGACATCGCCGTCCTTGGTAATGATAATGCGGCGCGCGTCCACGCTGGCCACGACACCGGATTCTTCCGCGACGATGCACACTTTCGAGTCGCGCGCGATGCGGCCTTCCAGACCCGTGCCGACCAGCGGCGAATCGCTCTGAAGCAGCGGCACGGCCTGGCGTTGCATGTTCGATCCCATCAACGCGCGGTTGGCGTCGTCGTGTTCCAGGAACGGGATCAGGCCCGCCGCGACAGACACGAGCTGTTTCGGGGACACGTCCATGTAATGGACGCGCTCGGGCTCGACTTCGACGAAGTCGCCTTTGTACCGGCAGGAAACCTTTTCGATGAGGAAGTGCCCGCGGGCATCGACCGGGGCGTTGGCTTGGGCGACGACATAGTTCTCTTCCTGATCGGCGGTCAAATAGTCCACCTGGTCGGTCACACGACCGTCCTTGAGTTTGCGGTACGGCGTCTCGAGGAAGCCGAATTCGTTGATCCGGGCATACAAACTCATGGCGCTGATCAGACCAATGTTCGGGCCTTCAGGAGTTTCGATCGGGCAAATCCGGCCGTAATGCGACGGGTGAACGTCGCGGACCTCGAAGCCGGCGCGTTCGCGCGACAACCCGCCCGGCCCGAGCGCTGACAGCCGCCGTTTGTGCGTCAGCTCGCTCAACGGGTTGGTCTGGTCCATGAACTGGCTGAGCTGGCTGCGGCCGAAGAAATCCCGGATGACGGCCGAGAGCGCTTTGGGGTTAATCAGTTGTTGCGGCGTCATGGTGTCGGTGTTGACATCGAACAACGTCATGCGTTCCTTGACCACGCGCTCGGTGCGTGCGAGGCCGATGCGACACTGGTTGGCGAGCAATTCGCCCACGGTGCGCAACCGGCGGCTGCCCAAATGATCGATATCGTCGACTGAACCTTCGCCCTTGCGGAGATTCAACAGGTATTTGATCGCCTCGACGAGGTCGTCGTTTTCCAGGACGCGGTTCTCCATGTCGGCACTGCGGTTCAGCTTCTGATTGATCTTGTAGCGGCCCACCCGGCCGAGGTCATAGCGACGAGCGTCGAAGAACAACCGCTTAATGAGCGCTTGAGCGTTTGCGATCGTCGGCGGGTCGCCCGGACGCAATCGCCGATAAATATCTTTAAGAGCCTCCTCTTTGTCCTTGCAGGTGTCCTTGCGCAAGCACTTGACGATGCAGCCGTCGTCCACGGAAATGTCCACGACCTTGACCTTGTCCACGCCGAGATCGATCAATTGACGGGCCACACTCTTGCTGAGGGGCTCGAAAGCGCGCCCCACGACCAGTTGTTTTTCCTTGTCCATCACGTCGGCAATGAGCACCTTGGTGGCGGCCTCTTCGCCACCCGTGACATCCTTCAGTTTCACGTCCTCAATCTGGTAGAACAACTTGAGAATGTCCTCATCGGTGCTGTACCCCAGCGAGCGCAGGAACGTGGTGGCCAGGAATTTGCGGCGGCGATGGCGACGGTCGAGATAGATGTTGAGCAAATCGCTGTTGTCAAACTGCACTTCCAGCCAGGAACCGCGGTCGGGGATGATGCGGAAGCCGAACAGCACCTTGCCGCTCGTGTGGATGGAGGATTCAAAACAAATCCCGGGGGAACGGTGCAACTGGCTGACGATAACGCGCTCCGCGCCGTTGATGACGAAGCTGCCCGAAGGGGACATGAGCGGGATCTCGCCCATGTACACTTTCTCTTCCTTCGTCCCATTCTTGTCCTTGAGACGGAATGTGACATGCAGCGGGCCGCTGTAACTGATGCCCTCCCGCAGACAATCCAGCCACGACGTCTTCGATTCGCCGATGGAATACTCGACGAAATCGAGCGTGGCCTGGCCATCGTAGCTCGCGATGGGGAACACTTCTTTGAACACGGCCTGGAGACCGACGCTTTTACGGCGGGTCGTCACCTCCGCCTGCAAAAACTCCGCGTAGGAATCCGTCTGCGCCTCGATCATCGGAGGAGGCTGGATTACGTCGCCCAATTTGCCGAAATATTTTCGTTCAGCCATGAATTACTTCCCGGGCATCGCTGCCCACTGACTGCTGTTTGCCAACCGTTTAACGTGGGAGCACGGTGGTTGCCGCGCCCCCACCCGAGTTTCGACCAACGAACAACCGTTACTTGAGCTCGACTTTGGCGCCAGCCGCCTCGAGCTTCTTCTTGATTTCTTCGGCCTCTTCCTTGGTGGCGCCTTCCTTCACGGTCTTCGGCGCGCCTTCCACGAGATCCTTGGCTTCCTTCAAGCCGAGGCTGGTCACCGCGCGCACTTCCTTGATGACACCAATCTTGTTGGCGCCGGTTTCCTTGAGAACGACGTCGAACGTCGTCTTGACTTCCGCCGCCGGAGCCGCCGCCGCTGCCGGGCCTGCGGCCACCGCGACCGGGGCCGCCGCGCTGACGCCCCACTTCTCTTCGAGCTTCTTGGAGAGTTCGGCGGCTTCCAACACCGTCAACCCACTCAATTGTTCCACGATTTGATCCAGATTTGCTGCCATGTTCGTATCCTTTTCTCGGTATCGTCGTGTTTAGAAGCCTCGAAACCTTTACCCCCGAAAGCCTTCGGGGCGACGAGGAACCCTTTGTTTTTGCTTCTATGCGGGGGCGCCGGCCGGTGCCGGGGCTGCTCCCGTTTTGTCGGCGTGCGCTTTCAGCACACGCGCAATCTGACTGGCGGGCGCGCCGAGCACGACCGCGATCCGGGTCGCCGGTGTCTGCAACAGGCCCACCAACTGCGCCCGCAACGCATCCAACGAGGGCAAATCCGCCACGGCGGAAATCTCGTCCGCGCTCAGCGCCTTCTTGCCCAGCGACCCAACCTTGAATTTCGGTTTCTCAAATTCCTTGCCGAACTGCTTCAACACTTTCGCGACGGCCCCGATGTCGGACTTGTCGTTGCCGATAACCACCGCGGTCATCCCGCCAAAGTTCCGGTCGAAATCCGGAAGTTCGGCGGCCTTCATCGCATGGCGGAGCATGGTGTTCTTGGCCACGTGATATTCCGCTCGGGCCTTGCGCAACCGCTTGCGCAACTCGGCAAACTGCCCGACCGTCATACCCTTGTATTCCGTCACGATGACAAACGGTGACGTGCCCACCTGCTTCTTCAAATCTTCAACAATCAGTTGTTTTTCTGGTCTCATGAAAATCCGTATCCCTCGACTTCAACTCGCCGAGAACTCGTGATGGTCGATCTTGATGCCCGGACTCATCGTGCTGGAGAGCGTGCAACTCTCAATAAAATGGCCTTTGGCCGTCGCCGGTTTCGCATGTGTCACGGCGGTGATGACGGCCCGGGCGTTTTCTTCGATCGCCTTGCCCTCAAACGAAAGTTTTCCAAACGAAACGTGCAGATTGGCGGCCTTGTCCATCTTGAATTCGACCCGGCCCGCCTTGACTTCCTTGACGGCTTTGGCCGTGTCATCCGTGACCGTGCCGGTCTTCGGGTTGGGCATCAGACCTTTTGGGCCGAGCACCTTGCCGAGTTTGCGCACTTCCTGCATGGCTTCGGGGGTCGCGACCGCGACGTCGAAATCGATCCATCCCTCCTGGCACTTCTTCACGAGATCCTCGAACCCGACAAAATCAGCCCCGGCATCCTTCGCCGCCTGCGCCGCTCCTCCTTTGGCGAAGACGACGACACGCACCTTCTTGCCGCTGCCGTGCGGAAGGGCGACCGTGCCGCGGACCATCTGGTCGCTCTGCTTGGGATCAACCCCCAACTTGAAGGCCAGTTCCACCGTTTCATCGAATTTGGTCTTCGGCAGTTTCTTGAGCAGATCCACCGCGTCGGTGATCTTGTACTGCCGTTTCGCGTCGACCTGCTTGACTGCCTCGTTGTAGCGTTTGCCGTGTGTAGCCATAAAAACCTCGATCTCCGCTAATCGACCACGTCGATGCCCATGCTGCGCGCCGTGCCAGCAATGACGCGGCAAGCCGCCTCCTCGCTTCCCGCATTGAGGTCGGCCATCTTCGTCCTGGCAATCTCCAGGACCTGCTTGCGCGTGACCTTGCCGACCTTGTTGCGGTTCGGCTCGGCGCTCGCGGTGGCGATGCCCGCGGCCTTCTTGAGCAAGGCGCTGGCGGGCGGCGATTTGGTGATAAATGTAAATGTCTTGTCCTTGTAAACGGTGATCACGACGGGAATGATGGTTCCCGCCATCTTCTGCGTCGCCGCGTTAAACTGCTTGCAGAACTCCATGATATTGACGCCCTGCTGGCCCAAGGCGGGGCCAACCGGCGGTGCGGGGTTCGCCTGACCCGCCGGAATCTGCAACTTGATCATGCCTGTGACTGGTTTTCCTGCCATGTTCCCTCGCTAGGCGCGCTCGACCTGCCAGTATTCCAATTCGACCGGCGTCGAACGCCCGAAAATCGACACGGAAATCTTCAATTTGCCGCGATCGGGATCGATTTCGTCGATCACACCCGTGAAGTTCTGGAACGGTCCATCGGTGACCTTGACGGTCTCGCCCTTCTCGAACGCGACCTTCGGGGCCACCTTTTCCTGGCGTTCCTCGATTTGCGCCAGGATGCTGTCGACTTCGTCCTGCTTGAGCGGGACGGGTCGGTCGCCGCCGATGAATCCGATGATGCCCGCCGTCTCGCGGATGAAGTACCACGACTTCTCTTGCAACTGGTTCTTTTCGTCGAGCAACTTCATGTGGACCAGGATGTAGCCGGGATAAAACTTCCGTGTACTGGTTGTCTTCTTGCCTTTTTTAACTTCCGCAACTTTTTCCGTGGGGATCAACACTTCCTTGATCCATTCGGTCATTTCCTCAATCTTGATTCGCTTTTCAATGCTGTCTTTCACCTTCTGTTCCTGCCCAGAAAGCGTGTGAAGCACGAACCACTGAAACTCCGATTTTGTCGTCGTCGTGTCCATCTCGTTTCTTTCGTCAACGTCGCGTCAGCAGGGCGACGATCCGCAGGAACACCAGGTCAGCCAGCGCCACGAAGATGCCGAGAACCAATATCGTGACAATGACCACAATGGTCGAGTCGACCAGTTCCTTGCGCGTCGGCCAGGACGACTTCTTCAGTTCCGCCCAGACCTCAATTACAAACTCCTGCACTTTTAGAAATGGGTTCGCCATGTGTCGCTAATTCCTGTCCGCCTGCCCGTTTCCTCGCTTCGGTCAACCTGCCGCTTTCGGTCTCCTTGGCGCCGGCCTGATCCCTCAGGATTGGCACGCCAGGAGGGACTTGAACCCCCAACCTACGGTTTTGGAGACCGTCGCTCTGCCAATTGAGCTACTGGCGTATCCGCCTGCGGTCTCGTCCGCGCCGAACCTCCGTTCCCGCTCACTTCGTTTCGCGGTGCGAGACATGTTTCCCGCACTTGGGGCAGAACTTGCGCAACTCCAGCCGCTCGGAACCTTGCGCCCGCTTGTTCCGTGTCGACGTGTAATTGCGGTTCTTGCACTCCGTGCAGGCCAGTGTGATCAACTCTCTGGGCATTGTGCGTCAGCTCCGAATTCTCGCCTTATTCCACAATCTCCGTCACGCGTCCCGCGCCGACCGTGCGTCCGCCTTCGCGAATGGCGAACCGCATCGTTTTTTCCATGGCGATGGGCGTGATCAATTCGACCTCCATATTGACGTTGTCGCCCGGCATCACCATTTCGACGCCCTGCGGCAACTTCGATACGCCCGTGACGTCCGTGGTGCGGAAATAAAACTGGGGGCGGTATCCATTAAAGAACGGTGTGTGGCGGCCGCCCTCTTCCTTGCTCAGGACGTAGACTTCCGCCTTGAACTTCTTGTGCGGCTTGATTGAGGCCGGCTTCGCCAGCACCTGGCCGCGTTCGATGCCTTCCTTTTCAATGCCGCGCAGGAGCAGGCCGACGTTGTCGCCCGCTTCCGCCCGCTCCAAAATCTTGCGGAACATTTCCACACCGGTGACGACCGTTTTCGCGGTGTCGCGCAAGCCGACGATTTCCACGTCTTCGCCGACTTTGACCGTGCCGCGTTCGACACGGCCCGTGGCGACCGTGCCGCGGCCCGTGATTGAGAACACGTCTTCAACTGGCATCAGGAACGGCTTGTCGATTTCCCGTGTGGGTTGCGGGATGAAGTCATCCACCGCCTTGACCAATTCCAAAACCTGCTTTTCCGCTTCGGGATCGCCGGCAAGCGCCTTCGACGCGCTGACGCGAATCACGGGCGTCTTATCGCCGGGGAACTGATACGCGGAGAGCAACTCGCGCACTTCGAGTTCGACGAGGTCAAGGAGTTCGGGATCGTCGACAAGGTCAACTTTGTTGAGGGCCACGACAATCGCGGGTACGCCCACCTGGCGGGCCAACAGAATGTGTTCGCGGGTTTGCGGCATGGGACCATCGGCGGCGCTGACCACGAGGATCGCACCGTCCATCTGCGCGGCGCCCGTAATCATGTTCTTCACATAATCGGCATGACCCGGACAGTCAACGTGGGCATAATGGCGCTTCTCGCTCTCGTACTCGACATGGGCCACGGCGATCGTTACCGTCTTGGTCTCGTCACGCACGGTACCGCCCTTGGCGATATCGGCGTAGCTCTTGATCTCGGCCTTGCCCTGTTTCGACAACACCTGCAGTATTGCTGCCGTCAGCGTGGTCTTGCCATGGTCGATGTGACCAATCGTGCCAACGTTGGCGTGTGGTTTTGTCCGTTCAAATTTGCCTTTTGCCATGCTCTCCTCCTGTCTGCCTCTCTAGATTATGTGGCCTGATGTCTCCGCCTTGCTATCATGCTTTCCGTCAATCCAAACCCTATTCATTTTCTGGAGCCCACGATCGGGTTTGAACCGATGACCTCGTCCTTACCAAGGACGTGCTCTACCAACTGAGCTACGTGGGCGATATTTGATCCCGAAGGCCTTGCCATGCAACTGCCTCCAAAAGCTTCCCCTGGCAATCCCAAGATCGCCGATTACACTAGACACAAAAAGACGGTAAAACCCCCCTCCGCTTCCTCAATTGCCCTTTTGCTAAGGAAACAGTCGGCGGGTTCCGCTTCGCCCTATGAACTTGTCTACTGTATCACCCCTCCATGGGGTGTGGCGACTATAGTAGATTCCAAATACATGTCAACACTGCTTTAAAAGAAAATTTCTCGGAATTCGTCCCATATGGCGAGGGGGCCGAATGGGCATTCCTACCACTATTCAGAGTGGAGGATCTCAAATCTTCGTACCGCCGGGAATCACGGCGTTTTTGGGGATAATGACGATGCCGTCGCGGACGTAATAGTTCGGGCCGTCAAAATCAGGCGCGCCGGTCTTGTCGGCGATCACCACGCCTTCGCCGATGTGAACGTTCTTGTCGATAATCGCCCGCTCGATCCTGGACCCGCGTCCAACGCTCATGTGGGGAATCCCCATGGCATCTTCCTCCAGCATCTCATGTTGGGTTTCAAAAAAGTCGGACCCCATCAGGATGGTATCGCGCAACAGGCAGTCGCTTCCGATAAA
>JBKQMH010000094.1:0-19833 GCA_052146795.1 Verrucomicrobiia bacterium | reverse complement strand
GTGGCCAAGATGCAAATCGGCCGCCGTGGGATCGCAACCAAGTTTCACCCGGAGCGGGCGCTTCTGCTCCAGCTTTTTCTTCAGCTCGTCGCGGGTGACGACAGTCTCGCACCCTTGTGCGAGCAGATTCAATTGTTCGTCGGCAGTCTTCATTGCGTGTCCAAACGGAAGCCCGGTCCCGAAAACGTTCGGGGCCGGGCTTCTTGTACTAGATTCAGGAGGAAACGGCTACTGGTTTTTCTCTTCCTCGGCCTGTTCGAACGCGTGTTCGAGGTCCACGATGGCTTCGCCCGGCTTGAGCGCGGCTTCGTATTGCTCCTTCTCCGCTTCGAGTTGTTCGCTGCTGTAATTCGCGGCCTTGATGCTCAATCCGATCCGGCGCTCGGGCGCATCCACCTTGATCACGCGCGCGGTGACTTCATCGCCCACCTTGAGCACGTTCTTGATCTTATCAATGTGCTCCTCGCTGATCTGCGAGATGTGCACGAGGCCCTCGAGCTTGTCGGGCAACTCGATGAACGCGCCAAACGACGCGAGCTTCACCACCTTGCCCTTCACGAGGTCGCCCATCTTGTACCGTTGCTCGATGGTCTTCCACGGGTCGTCCTCAACCTGCTTCATGCCGAGCGAAATCCGCTGGTTGGCGCTGTCCACTTCCAGCACCACCGCGTCCACGGTCTGGCCCTTCTTCAACAGCTCCGCGGGATTGGTGACCTTGCGCGACCACGACATGTCGGACACGTGCACCATTCCGTCGATGCCTTCCTCGATCTCCACAAACGCGCCAAAATTCGTCAGGTTCCGCACCTTGCCGCTGATCCTCGTGCCCGGCGGATACTTCTTCGGCACATGCGACCACGGGTTGGCCTCCAACTGGCGAATGCCGAGGGAAATCTTCTGCTCCTCGCGCTTGATCTCCAGCACGATCGTGTCGATTTCGTCGCCCACCTTCAAGACATCCGACGCGCGCGCCACGCGCTTCGTCCACGACAACTCGGACACGTGCACCATGCCTTCGACTCCGTCCTCGAGTTGCACAAACGCGCCGTAGGGAACCACGCTCACCACCTTGCTGCGGACCTTGCTGCCGACGGGGTATTTCACCTCGACGTTGTCCCACGGATTACGATTGCGTTGCTTGAGTCCGAGCGACACGCGCTCTTTTTCGCGGTCCACTTCCAAAATCATCACTTCAATCGTGTCCCCGACCTTCAGCAACTCCGACGGATGATTGATCCGGCCCCAACTCATGTCCGTGATGTGCAGCAGTCCGTCGAGACCATCGAGATCGATGAACGCGCCGAAGTCCGTGAGGTTCTTCACGAGGCCCGTGCGAATCTGCCCGACCTGCATGCTGGTCATCAGGTTGCGGCGCTTGTCTTCGCGTTCCTGCTCGATCAACTCGCGACGCGACAGCACGATGTTGTGGCGTTCCTGGTTGATCTTGACCACCTTGAACTTGAAAGTCTTGCCGAGAAAATCGTCGAGGTTCCGGGGAGGGATTACGTCAATCTGCGAGGCGGGGAGGAAAGCGTCGACACCGATGTTGACCATCAGCCCGCCTTTCACCTTGCCGCGGACCTTGCCATCGATGGTGCCGCCCTCGGTACAAATGCTCACGATCCGGTCCCAGTTCTTCTTCTGCTCGGCCCGGGCGTAGGACAGCACGACCATCCCGTCGTCGTCCTCGATCTGCTCCAACAGCACTTCAATCTCGTCGCCCACCTTCACGGCATCGGGCTGCTCGAACTCCGAGAGCGAAATCGCCCCCTCCGACTTGTAGCCGATGTCCACTAACACTTCATTCGGGCGCACCTCGATGATGCGTCCCTTGACCAACATTCCCTCGGTGAATTCCTTCACCTCAGAAAAGAGTTTCTCCATGGCATTCTGCATTACAGTGATTTTTCTCCTGCCCTTGGCAAGGCACGACGATGGTGCGGTATGCTGAAAAGGCGGAGCAGTATAGGGCTCCCCACGCCGTATTGGCAAGCCCTTTCGAACGAACCCATTTCGCGTGTCCCGGGAGGGGCAACTCGAGTTCGTCCGCGCGTCAAATTGGCTTCGTCTAGGGGGGACGAACCCAACGATTTTCGACCGTGACTCTCCATCCCAAGTCTCAGAGGATCAAGCTGTTGGCGCTCAAAAGTGCGCAAAAAAAGTTTGGGTTCGTTTTGCACAAAACACCTTTTTGCTTCTCTCTCCTCTGCTCATGGTTACAACAATACTATCGATCATTCGGAGAATTCCCCCAATGACCCCACATCCTCAAACAAGCCGTCCGTCTGACGGCCCCTTTACGAATTCAATGGGTGGCGGTTCTCAATCACCCGGTCGATCCAACGCCAAACAACAATCCCTTCATCACACGACAAGCCTATCGCAGGCCGATGCACAAGTCAACGTTAAAATCGCGAAACGATTGCACCCTACGCAACAGGGGCGAGCGGCAAAAGCGCGACCGCACGGCATTCATAGCCGAAGCGGCTACCAGCGCTCGAAAACGTGGACAGGTTGAGGGGCGATCCCACTTAGATTCCGCATCCCCTGGGGCGACCCTTGACCACATTGCCCAAAGTGCTACTGTCGTGTCTGATGAGATATTTCAAATGGGTTTCCGCGATACAGCTTGATCGTTGGGCTGACACCAACGACGCCAAGTCGCGCTTGCCCGAATTGCTTCGTCGCCTCGTCCACGGCACTCTTGAGCCATCAGACCTAGAACATGTGGATTTCCCTTCGGGCGAAGAAACCCACCGCCCCGGTTATGACGGAGTGACAAAAGCAAAGCATGGCAACGCGAAAGTTCCAGAGGGCATTACGTACTGGGAGATTGGCGCGGACGCCGGCGTAAAGAAAAAACTGGACGGGGACTACGAGAAGCGCGCGGAGGAACGCGGTGACGGCGATTTCACAAAGGTGAGCTACATCGCCGTTACACCGCGCGATTATCAGAAGAAAAAGGAATGGTCAGAAGACAAGAATGCGCTCAAGCAGTGGAAAGAAGTTCGCGTCTACGACTCGGATGACCTTGAGCAGTGGCTTGAGATGGCGCCCGGCGTCGCGCTGTGGCTGGCCCGGTACGTCTCGACCTCGCCCGAGGGGCTGGTGGACCTGTCCACGCATTGGGAGAATCTGCAAGCCTCCTTGAAGAAGGCGCTGCCCGCCGCCGCCCTCCTCGTTAATCGCCAGACTGCCATTGAAGGATTCAAACAGTGGCTGAACGGATCACCCAGCGTACTGACCGTCGCCTGTCAGTCTCCGCGAGAGGTGGTGGATGTGTTCGCGGCTTGGGTCTCATCCTTGCCCGAAGCCGAACAGGCCCCCGTTGCGAGTCGGGGCATCATCGTTGAGAGGGCAGATGTCTGGCGGGATTTGGCGCAGTCGGAGCAAAGACTTATCCTGATCTGTGCCGAGCAATTGGACATCGACGAAGCAGCCATCGCAGAGGCATGCCGCAAGGGGCACCACGTGTTGCTGCCGGCATCGTCAATTCAAACTCAGGGCGGTGGCGTGCTTAGGCTGGAGCGGCTGGATCGGTACGAACTGGAAAAAGTATTGAGAGCGGCCGGATTATCCGAACAGGAATCATTCTCGCTGGCCCAAAAGTCCGGCGGCTCATTTTCAGTGCTGAAGCGTCAATTCTCTTCACTACCAATCATCTCGAAACCGAAGTGGGGCCAAGGTCAAGAAGCGGGAGAATTAGCGCCCTTGTTGCTGTGCGGAGCCTGGCAGGACACGTGCGCTGCGGACCAAGACATCGTTGGCAAAATTGCCGGCGGGGCATACGCGGAAGCGCGCAAGATTGTCAGCCGGTGGCACTCTGAACCGGACGCACCCGTCCGGTGGGTAAACGGGGTTTGGGAGTTCTTATCGCCGCTCGATGCATGGAGTTTTTTACACATAGCCGTAAGCCCCAATCAGCTGGACGCCGTCGAAAAAGCTGCATGTGAAGTGCTCGGGGTGGATGACCCGCGACTCGAACTGCCGCCCGATGAGCGCTGGCTCGCGAATATACACGGCAAGAAGCTCGACCACTCGGACCCGCTACGCCGGAGCTTGGCGCAGACATTGGCTCTACTGGCAACCCGGAGCAATGCGAACGAAGTTACCGACCTGGTCTCACTTCAGACGAGAGTGAACCGTGTCGTAGGCGCGATATTACCGGAAGGTGCCAGTTGGAAACGATGGGCCTCGCTCGGAACTTTGCTCCCCTTAATTGCGGAAGCCGCCCCTGAAACATTTCTCGGTGCGGTCGAATCCGGTCTTCAGGGGGCACAACCTGAACTGGCGCGGCTCTTTAATGAAGAGCGCGGAGGAATTACGGGACGCGCCGAGCACACTGGCCTTCTGTGGGCACTGGAAAGATTGGCATGGTCGCCGGAGCTTCTTCCCCGCGTTTCTATTGTGCTCGCGAAGCTTGACGAGCACGATCCCGGGGGGCGCTGGCTAAATCGCCCGAACGCAAGCCTGCGGGATATTTTTTTTTCGTGGATGCCTCACACCGCCGCCAACCTTGAACAACGTCTAGATGTTTTAAAGCTTCTGCTCGAACGGCATCCCAATTCCGGATGGAACCTCATAATTGGCTTACTCCCGAGTGCTACAGATACCATAATGGAGCATCACACGCCGGAGTGGCGGTTTTGGGCGGAACAGTGGAAGCGGGGCATCACGCATGCGGAGTATTGGAGTACCGTTGACGCATTGACCGGTTTGGTTCTCTCCACTGCGGAGCGTTCCCCCGAACGATGGATCGAGTTGCTCCCGCTAATCTCGAATTTCCCCGAAGAATACTTGACCCGCGCTGTGGACGCACTTGAACAAGCTGCGCACGGGAAACTCTCCGAGGATCTACGCCAGAAGCTCTGGACAGTCCTGCGCGAGGAGACTCAGAGGCATCGCTATTTTTCGGATGCCGGATGGGCATTCCCGGTCGAAGTGACAACGCGGCTGGAGGGGTTGCGTGACGAATTGCAGCCGAAGGATGCCGTTGAGCTGGCTGTTCCCGTGTTCCACGCCGGGTTTGACATGACCGGCCACAAGTCGCTTTCATGGGAGGAACAAGAGAAACTTCGGCAGCAACACCGTTTGGAGGCAGTGCGCGGAGTTCTCGCGAGCAGCGGATTTGACGGGATTCTGCGGCTGGCCAGGAGTGCGAAACAACCTTATGCCGTGGGGGCGGTCCTTGCCGAGGCGACGGGAAGTGAGCATGAATCCCGGATTCTTCCCTCTCTGTTGTGCTCCAACGAAAAGCCCATTGAGCAATTCGCGGGAAATTTCGCGGCCTACCGTATCTATCAGGCCGGACGTGACTGGGCAGAAAGACTGCCGGTAGTGAATTGGCGAATGGAAGAAGCGGCAGCGCTTGCGACCCAGATGCCCTTCGACTGTCGAACATGGGATTTTGTTAGAGGTTTGGGAGAGCCGGTGGAAAAAGAATACTGGCGTCGCACCCGAAACTACCGGTCGGGGCTGTCTGCGGACGAGGTGGAGCAAGCCGCGCGGAAACTTATGGCTGCGGGGAGACCGCTCTCGGCGATCGAATTGTTGGCAATGACGGCAGATCAACCGGGCAGAGTGAAGCCGATCCTTCAACTTGAGCTTCTTGAGACAGCGATGGGGGTGCGGCCAGAGGAAGGAAAGTCG
Organism: Verrucomicrobiia bacterium; assembly: GCA_052146795.1. Taxonomy (GTDB): domain Bacteria; phylum Verrucomicrobiota; class Verrucomicrobiia; order Palsa-1439; family Palsa-1439; genus Palsa-1439. The sequence continues at coordinate 14,184 of JBKQMH010000094.1, read as the reverse complement.
CCGCTAGGAGCGCACTACATTGAAACATTGCTCAAACAACTTCAGGCGGCTCCCGATGTTGACGAAACCAGATTGGCACGGCTCGAATGGCAGTTCCTCCCGATATTGGGTCCCCACACGCTTCAGCCGGAGACGCTACATAAACTGCTCGCTCGAGACCCCTCTTTTTTTGTTGAGCTTCTCACCCTGATTTATGCGCCGCATCGTCGCTCTGACGAAGGGGAGCCTCGGGGGGACGATACGAAGCCCGACGAATTCAAGCGTTCGCAGGCGCAGCGCGCCTGGAGACTGCTTCACGAATGGCAACGTGTGCCAGGGGCTAAGGACGACGGTACGGTCGACATGGCCCAGCTACGGGAATGGATTCACGCGGTCCGCGAGAAAGCCGCAGCAGCAGATAGACTGGAAGTTTGTGATGTGACCGTAGGCGGGGTCTTTGCCCACGCTTCGGGCGAACCGGACGGGAGTTGGCCCTGCATTCCCGTACGCGCGATTCTAGAGGAGATTGAGTCACCAAAACTAGAGAATGGGTTTGCAATAGGGATTTACAATAAGCGCGGCGTCACCTCAAGATCGCGGCGGGAGGGGGGGCGACAGGAGCGAGAACTTGCGGATAAGTACGAGACGTACGCCAAGGCGTGCCGAAGCCAGTATCCCCGAACTAGCGCGATTCTTATGCGAGTGAGGGACGGTTATCTCGATGACGCGAAACGTGAAGACGCAGAGGCGAAAGCTGAGGATTAGGGCGAAACCAGATACAGCCTCCCCGCCTCACCGTTCACCCATCCGCTAGCGATCGGCCTTCCCGCGAATTCTCGTCCGATGCTGGATTGAGGAAGAATCTTTGGTACTCTGGAATCAGGAAGGTTCGTGGTTTCGGTACGATAGAAAGAGCGTGAACCAAACGAGGACAGCGAAGTGAACGACAAGTCATCCATGCCACGCCTGTCATCTCGACGGCAGTCGACGCTCAACATCGTCGGCGTGACCGTGCTGGTGTTAGGCCTCAGCATCGCCAGCATCGTGCTGGTGGCGGGCGCAGGCCGGTCGAAGGCGCCAGACGCCGCGGACACGTCGGGCGACTGGCAGGATAACAGCCTGTCGATCGAGGACTCGAAGGCGTCCTCTCACGACTTGGAAATGTATGACGGCAAACTGGGGATGTTGGCGCTCAAATTATCGGATGCGTTTCATCAGCCCGAATCGCTGGCCACTATTATCGCGGCGGCTTCCAGCCTGGTTGCGCTCGGCTGTTTCTATGTATCGCGTCGCTTGTACTCCGACCGCCCGTCTGAGGACGACGATCTTCTCCCGTAACGGCGAGGAATGGCACGACGCGACGCCCTTCGCATGACAAACGCCCCATCGTGATGTATTCTTTCACGCGCAAACATGGACACAGCACACGTCACCGTTGAGACCGCGCCCCGGCGGCGGTTGCCGGAATGGATTCGGCTGCGCGTCCCCGGCGGCGAACGCTACGCCTACCTGAAAAACGTCCTGCGCGAGTTCAAGCTCCACACCGTTTGCGAAGAGGCCAAGTGCCCGAACATGGGCGAGTGCTGGGAACACGGCGCGGCGACGTTCATGCTCATGGGCGACGTCTGCACGCGGCGCTGCAACTTCTGCGCGGTCGATAAGGGCAAACCCGGCTACCTGGATGCGGCCGAACCGGACCACGTGGCGACCATCGTCGGCGCGATGCAGCTCGATTACTGTGTCCTCACGTCGGTCACGCGCGATGATTTGCCCGATCAGGGCGCCGACCACATCGCGCGCACGATTGAGGCGATTCATGAGCGGTTGCCGTCGTGCAAACTGGAAATGCTCATCCCGGATTTTCGCGGCGACGCCGCGTGCCTCGAACGCGTCGTGAACACACCTCTCACTGTGCTCGCGCACAACATGGAAACCGTCCCGCGCCTCTACAAGCCGGTCCGGCCCGGCGCGGTGTACGACCGTTCGTTGCGCGTGCTGGAAATGGCGAAGGAATTTCGCCGCGACATCCTGACCAAATCCGGGTTGATGCTCGGGTTGGGCGAGACGCGCGAAGAATTACAGCAAGTCTTCCGCGATCTGCGCCGGCACGGCTGCGACATCCTGACGCTCGGCCAATACCTGCAGCCTACCGCGGAACAATTGACGGTGGTCCGTTACGTTCCGCCCGAGACGTTTGCCGAATTGCGCGAGGACGCCTTGCGGCTCGGTTTCCGCCACGTCGAATCCGGCCCCCTTGTCCGCAGCTCCTACCACGCGTGGGAACACGTCGAATAGCCGGCCGGCGGCGGGTCGGACGGAATTGGCGCGTGCGCGGAGCGGTTAAATTCAGACCATCAAACAGTCGTGCTCGATCACCCGGCAGGCATCAAGCGTCACGGGAAACAAGCCGGCGACTCCAAACCCCGCTCGTTCATACAACGAAATGGAATCCGTCCGATGCGGCATATTCTCGTAGATGGGGATGAGGGAGACTTCCGATTGGATGGCGACGATATGGTCCAGCTTGTTGCCGAGTCCCTTGAACACCTTGAGATCGTAACCTTGCGTATCCATTTTCAGGAAGATCCGTTTGCGATGACAGTCGGGGGCGACTTCGTCCAGCACGTCATCGAGTCGGCGGGGGCTGGTGCAGTAGGGACCGGTATCTTCTGCGGGAGGGTCGGCGTTTGGACTCCGGTTGACCAGTGAGAGAGGTGGGGTTACGTTCTCGTTGTGAGCCGAATTGTGAGAACGGTGATTCTTGTCACGGGCTTGCTGCTGAGTGTCGGCTGTGCCGATGTGGCGCCCACGAGCCACAAGCCGCAGCAGGACTCGTCAGGATTCACGTATGACGAACGGACCAGTAGCGGCCATGTCGGACCCATCTATGACCGTTTCCCCGACCAGCCGTAATGCTTTGGGTTGCTGTTTTCGTGCCCTTAGGCCTCCCAGCGGCGACAATCTACTGGTACACGATCTTGTGGGGTAGGTTCGTGCCGCTGAGGGCGGACGGCCTACAACGACTCGCCGGGCGGTTTGACTTTTATGGTGTTCGGACTCAAGATATTAGGAGTAATTACGCGTATTGGGCGCATTGAATTGACATGAGTTTGGAAGAGATCAGGCGGTGGCTGGGCGCTGGCGCGGCGGAAGGCGTGCCGCGCATGGCATTTCCGTCGGATGCGGAGGAGCGGCGGCGATGGGTACTGGGGGGCGTGGGGTTGGCGCTGATTTTCTACGCGTATTTCGTGAGCAAGACGTGCGCGTCGGGGGTGCATCCGCTGTCGTTGTTCGCGTGGTTGTGGGTGTACTGGGGGCGGGGAGCGGACTACGCGCATGGGTATGTGGTGCCGGTGATTGCGGGGGGGTTGTTTGTGTGGAAGTGGCGGAAGGGACTGCATCGGGTGCCGCTGAGCACGGCGAATTGGGGGGTGGCGGTGATCGTAGCGGCGGTGACGCTTTATTGGGCGGGTGTGAAGGCGGCGAATGCGCGATTGGTGGCGGGGTCGCTGGTGGTGCTGATTTTTGGGTTGGTGTTGTATCTGGCGGGGTGGGCGTGGGCGAAGGAGTTGTGGTTCCCGTGCGCGTTTTTGTTTTTCATGATCCCGCTGAACTTTTTGGATGCGTATGTGTCGTTCCCGCTACGGCTGTTCGTGGCGCATGTGGCGACGGTGACGCTGAACCTGATCGGGGTGGAGGTGTACCAGCAAGGGACGGGGATTTATTCGAAGTTGAACCGGTTCATGCCGCTGGAGGTGGCCGACCCGTGCAGCGGGATACGGTCGCTGGTGGCGTTGATCGCGCTGACGTCGCTGTATGGGTATGTGACGATGAACGGCACGTGGAAGAAGTGGGTGCTGTTTGTGTCGAGCATACCGTTGGCAGTGGTGGGGAACCTGGCGCGGATCACGACCGTAGCGCTTGTGGCGCAGGGGTTTGGGCAGGATCTGGCGATGAAGGTATACCACGATTATTCGGGGTACATCGTGTTCAGCCTCGCGATTTTGTGCATGATCGGCCTCGGCGCGACGCTGAACATTAATTACCAAGAGGTGCTTCATCATTGGACAGAAGAAGATGTTCGTCCCACACCTCCGCCACGCCCGCCGAAAAAGCGGTAACCCAAGCTTCTTTTGGTAACCGCAGGCGCGCAAATACATACGCAGGTGGGCCTTTTTTAATTTACAGGGTTGGCCCCGCCCGATACGATGGGCACGGTTGATGCAACACACCTTCGCCGCACCGTGTAACAGCGAATGAGACCGCACCATAGACTTCTGCGAAGTGTTGCATTCGTTTCCCTGACTTGGTCGGTGACCGGGGCGTGTGGCGTGGCGCAGGCGCAGAACATCAAATGGGGCCCATTGCAAATGACGGGAGGCGTCCAGGCGGGCGCGGAGTTCCTCGATAACGCGAACACCAGCCCGAATCACCCGAAAGCCGATGTGTTGCTGACGCTGGGACCGACCCTCAATGGGGGCATCTACCTGCCGTTTGCCGGCGGGGAGCAATTCACATTGACGATGGCGGCGACGTACACCCAGTCCCTCTTCGGCGTCACACCGGACAGTTTCGGGGCGCCGTTGACCGCGGCGTTGACGCTGCCCTTGTACGTAGCGGAATGGAATGTGGTCGTGTCCGACACGTTCAATTTTACAAACGATCCCCTGGCGAACACGTTCGCCGTCAATCGCACCACGGTCGAGGAGTATTTGAACCTGGTGGGCGCGAGCGCGACGCGACAATTTGGAAAGTTCTCCACGACGTACGCGGTCCAGCGCACCGACTACATTTATCCCAGCGACTCGACCCAGGAGGAAACGGATTGTCAGTTTTCGTTCACGCCATCGTTCATGTTGGCGCAAGGCTATTCCGTGTTCGTGCGCACTTCGTACGGCTTGAGCTATCTGGCGGACACGGCCTTGCAGGATTCCGACGGTTACTCGATCGACTGTGGCGTCAATGGCCAGATCACGCCGAGTCTGAACGGCGTCATCAGCCTGGGCTTTAGCCATGAGCAGTTGGAGGCCCGCGGGACCAACACCGTCCATAATATTGACGGCGTGGATTCGAACGTCACGCTGAGTTACACCCACCCGCTCCGCCCGAATACGACGCATAGCATTTCGTTCTACCGTAGTCCCGGCGTCGCGCTCTTGCTCAGGAGTTCCAGCATCACGCAAGCGACCGGCGTCAACTACACGATTTCGCATCGTCTGAACCGCTACCTCACGCTCTCGCCCCAGGTCGGCTGGATGCATCTGGTGTCTCTGTACAGCACTGGTGAAGTCGCCGACCTCGTCCAGGTCGGCTTCGGCGTGCAGCGGACATTTACCAAACACCTGACGGGTTCGTTCTCCTATCTGTATCAAACGCGATCGTCAAACATCCCGGCCAACAGCTACGACGAGAACGAGGTGACGATCAACGCGAACTACACGTTTTAGTCTTCCCGCGCCGGCGAACGAAAGTTTTTGAAATCGCGGCGAACTCTGCGATATTGCCGCGAAAACCAGTTGCGTTTTCTTGCGTTGATGAACCGTCGAGGATCACGTCGGAAGCCGTCTGTCGCGCTCGTGAAAGCGTCCTGCTGGATTGTTGTGCTCATCCCCGAGGGAGGTCATTATGGTCACTCATGCTGAGGTGGATCGCTTGCTGCAGTTCCGCGACAATGATGACTATCTCATCACCAGTTGTTACCTCAATCTCGACCGCGCGAAGTGGCTGCCGCAGGTGTTGAAGATTCGCGTTAAAGACCTGCTTCGGTCCGCCCAGCAGGAACTCGCGGCCAAAGCCGGCGGGCACGCCCAGCGGGAATCCTTGCGCGGCGATTTGGCCCGGATCGAAGAATTTGTCCTGCGGGAAATCGGGACCAATTTACACAAAGGTCTGGCTGTTTTTTCCTGCGCGGCGCAGAAGTTCTGGCAGACGTACGCGCTGCCCCGGATCGGTCGCAACATCCTCATTGCCGACCGGTCCCCCTACATCCGCCCGCTCGTCGCGATTCTGGCGGAATACCACCGGTACGCTGTCGTGTTGGTCGATCGCGTGATGGGACAGGTCTTTGAGGTCTACATGGGCGAGATTGTCGAGCGCGCCGATGTGATCGCCCAAATCCCCCGCCGTGTGAAGGAGGGCGGCCTCGGTGGACGCGACGAACGAAACATCGAACGTCGTCACGAGCAGGCGGTTCACCAGCACTTCCAGCGGTTGGCGGACGAAACGTTCGGCTTGTTCCAGCGGGACAAGTTCGACTACCTGGTTCTCGGCGGCCACCGCGAACTGTTGCGCGAGTTCAAGGAACACCTGCATCCGTACTTGAAGGAGAGATGGGGCGGCGATTTCCACGCGGAGCCATGCAAGACGTCGCCCGCCGAGGTGCTGGCGCGCGCGTTGGAGATCGAAGACGAGACCGAGTGGGAAAACGAAAAGCGGATGGCCGAGGAGTTGGTGCAGAAGGCGGGGGCCGGCCAACGCGCCGTGAGTGGGGTGGGCGCCACGCTCGGGGCGTTGACGCGGGGCGAGGCGCAGACGCTGCTGGTCGAAGATGGCTTCGAGATGCCCGGCTTCGTTTGTCATCACTGCCATTACACGAGTCTGGGCGGAGAGCCGTGTCCGCAGTGCCACCAGGCGCTCGATCCGTGTCCCGATATCGTGGACGAGGCCATTGAGTTGGCGCTGCGCAAGAATTGCCAGATCGAGCATGTTCGGGGGCCGACCGCGCTGCGCGACGCCGGCCGCATGGGCGCCATCCTGCGATTTCAAGCCTGAGGCGCAACTGGTTGCGATCCCGATTGTTGCGGGACAAGAATGCTATTGAAACCGCCTGTGGGTCTGGTATAGTGATTGTGGTCACGGAGAGTGGGGAACATGGCAGTATTTACCAATCGCTATTCCGACAACGTGCCTGGGAAGTTCTATGTGGACGACCAGTGCATCGATTGCGATCTGTGCCGCGAAACGGCGCCGGACAATTTTACGCGCAATGAAGACGGCGGCTACAGCTTCGTGTACAAACAACCGACGTCGCCGGACGAGGAAACCCTCTGCAAGGAAGCCATGGAGGGTTGTCCTGTCGAAGCCATTGGCCATGATGGCGCACAGGTTTCTGCTGAAACCACCGCCGCCCCCGCGCAACCAGCTCCGCAGCCGCAAACCTGATGACGCCGTCGTTGCGAGCCCGGGTGCTTCGCGAATGGCAGCCGTTCGGCGCCAGTCCGAACATTCCCACCGGCAGTCCCGCCAGCCAGCTCGTCCCGCAGGTAATGAAAAAGCTGGGACTCGAACAACGACTCCAGCAATCCCAGGTGTTCTTTCTCTGGCCCGAAATCGTCGGGTCGGATATCGCGCGCCATGCCCAGCCCGTCAGCCTGCGCAACGGGTTGCTGGTGGTGACGGTCGATCATCCAATTTGGTTGCAGGAACTGTCGCGGTACCACAAGCCGCTGATGTTGCAGAAAGTTCAGGAGCGCATCGGCAAGAAGGCCGTCCGCGACATATGTTTCCGCATCGGATGATGCGCCGCGCCGTTCTCCTGTTCTTGTGGGCGCTCGTTTGTATTCCTCGCGTCACGCTCGCCGTCGATGATGTCCTCAAGGTCCCGTTTATCGCGCAGAAACCAAACTATTGCGGGCCGGCGGCGCTGGCGATGTTGGCGAACTATTACGGCCATCCCGTGTCGCAGGACGAAATTGCCAGCGCGATTTATCTACCGGATATCGGCGGCACGCTCACGAGCGAACTCGGCGATTATGCGCGCCGGTTCCACCTGTGGGTGCGGCAGTATCACGGCACGCTCGACGATCTCCGGGAAAAACTGGCGGCGGGCGTGCCGCTGCTGGTGCTCGGCCGGTTCGGGGAACAGCCGCACTACTTCGTGGTGTTGGGTTGGGACAGTTTTCGCCAGATCGTGACCGTGCATTCGGACGCGCGCGCGCGGTTCGAGATGCGGCTGGAGGATTTTCAGCGGCATTGGGACCGCGCCGGCAACTGGACGCTGCTGGTCTGTCCGCCGGAGAAAGCGACGTGGCGGTTATCGGCGGAGGAACACAATGATCTGGGCGTGTTCTTCGAGCGGGCAGGCGAACCAGGATCCGCAACGCGGCAGTACGTTGTCGCCACGCAAATGAACCCACAGAACTCGTATTTTCGGATGAACCTCGGCAACGCGCTGCTTAAGCAGCATCGCCTGGCCGAGGCGGCGAAGGCGTTTGCGCGGGCGGTTGAAATCGATCCACAAAACGCCGATGCCATGAACAATCTGGCCTACACGTATTGCGAGATGGGCGAGAACCTCGATGCGGCGGCGAAGTTGTGCGATCGGGCGGTGGTGCTGTTTCCGGCCCGCAAGGCGTATTTCCTCGACACACTCGGGACGGTCTACCTCAAACAGGGCAAGCGCGACGAAGCGGCCACGGCGTTCGGGGCCGCCCTGGCCGCAACGACGGACCGCGAACAGTCCCTGCGCAACGCCATCAAGGGACATCTCTCTGTCATCCGCTCCCGGTGACCGGCCGCCGCAAGACACAACGCCGGTGGAGTGAGCGCGGACATTTCTCTGGTCGCTTCCTGATTGGACAATCGGCGGTTCTGTCGTAGATTCACGACGGCGAAGTTAAAATTCAGGAGGAATTTTATGCACAATACCAAAGGCTATGCGGCATTGAGCGCGACCACGCCGCTTGTTCCGTTTTCCTTTCACCGTCGCGATCCCGAGCCGGGAGAAATTGAAATCCAGATCCAGTATTGCGGGGTGTGCCACTCGGACGTGCACCAGGCGCGAAATGAGTGGGCGGGCACGACGTTCCCGTGCGTGCCGGGACATGAGATCGTCGGGCGCGTGGCGAAGGCGGGCTCGAAGGTGCGCAAGTTCAAGGAAGGCGAACTGGCGGCGGTGGGATGCATGGTGGATTCATGCCGCGAGTGCGAGATGTGCAAGTCGGGTGAGGAACAACTGTGCGATGTCGGGCCGGTGTGGACATACAACAGCGAGGACCGGCGGCACGGTGGGATGACCTATGGCGGCTACTCCAACGCGATCGTGCTGGACGAGGCGTTTGCGTTGCGGATGCCCAAGAGGCTCGATCTGGCGGCATCCGCGCCGTTGTTGTGCGCGGGGATCACGACGTATTCGCCGTTGCGCCATTGGAAGGTGGGCAAGGGGCAGAAGGTGGGCATCGTCGGCCTCGGCGGGCTGGGGCACATGGGGGTGAAACTGGCGAATGCGTTTGGCGCGCGGGTGGTGTTGTTCACGACATCGCCGGGCAAGACGAAGGATGCGATCCGTCTCGGGGCGAAGGAAGTGGTGATTTCCAAGAACGAAGCCGAGATGAAGAAGCACGCGAACAGTTTTGATTTCATTCTCGACACCGTAGCCGGGCCGCACGACATCAACGCCTACCTGGGATTATTGAAGCACGACGCCACGCTGACGCTGGTGGGCGTGCCCGAGAAGCCGCACGCGGTGCAACCGTTCAGCCTCATCGCCAAGCGTTGTCAACTGGCGGGGTCGCTGATTGGCGGGATACGCGAGACGCAGGAGATGCTGGATTTCTGCGGCAAACGCGGCATTACGTCGGACATCGAACTGATTCCCATCCAAAAGATCAACGAAGCGTACGATCGTATGGTCAAGGGCGATGTCAAATACCGCTTCGTGATCGACATGAAATCGTTGGCGTGAAGCGGGACCTGGCGTAATGGGTGCGCCGTTTCGCTGACCGGTGGACTGTGCCTAGCGGTGCGCATCCGCGGAATTGCAGCCGATCAGAAAAACACGCCATTAACAGCCTACAGCGCCCCCCGGAGTGATTCTTAGACGCGCGCCATTTAGGTGCGGTATTTCTTGTGAGGTTTTTCGCGGACAACAGCAGGTCTCGCAACTACTGATGAGGAACGCCTTCCTTGCGGCGCGCGCTCAGAAAGATGGAGCACTTCCACGCCAACGACGTTGTTCTTACTGCCAAAATCCACAATGACTCCGGGCGCAACTCTCTCCGACTCAATAACCTTGGAGTCATCAAACCGCAAGTAAAGCGCGTCCGCTGCTCGGTCAATTCTCAGTTTCACAGTTTGTTCCTCATCGTGCGGTCGAAATATAACGTGATAACACGCACGGGTCGAATAGTTTTGTTCACGACCACGCGGAGGACCCGGTTTCCGTGTTCCGCGATGCGTCCCAAACGATGCTCCAATTGTGCATCTTCGGGATCAGGTTCGACTCGCTGCGGAGCATTCAGCACCCGCTCCAGCCACGTGATGGAAATTTCGCGTTCTTCCAACATCTCTTTCGTGTGCTTTGTAAGCGAGTATTTCATCTATTCGCGATTGGATGGTTGGCCGGAGTTGTTCCTGAGTTCATCTGCGGCTTCGCTTCTGCGAGCGTTCGCTATAGAAGAGGTATTGCTGGGCCCAGCCGGCGTAGGGGCCGAAGTGGGAGCGGGTGAACTGTCGCAACTCGCGGGCGGTGACGCGTTTCTTGCCGGGGAAGTAGATGCGGCGGAGGGCGCGTTCGATCCACACGTCGATGGGGAAGGCGTGGTCGAATCCGCAGGCGAACAGCAACACGCAATTGGCGATTTTCTCGCCAACCCCGGGCAATTTGATCAACTCTTCCAGCGCGCGGTCGTATTCCATCGAGCGCAAGGCGTGGAGGTTGAGCTGGCCGCTGTCAATCAGGCGGGCGGCGGCGAGGAGGTTTTTGGCCCGGAAACCGAGTTTGCAATCCCAGAGTTGCTGGTGCGAAGCGCGGGCGATGGCGGAAACGGTCGGGAAGGCGTGGTGCTCGGCGTCAATCGGCTCGCCGAACCGCAGGGCCAGCAAACGAACGATCTGGCGGATCTGGACGATCTGTTTCGACGAACTGGCGATGAACGAGGCGAGACATTCCCAGGGTTCCTGGCGGATGACGCGCAGGCCGTGATGGTCGCGGGCGGCTTGGTGGAGCAAGGGGTCGCGGGGAAAGGTTTTGAGGATTTTCGGCAGGGAAACGTCGAGAGACAGGTAGCGCTCGACGGAAATGGTCGATGGTCGATGGTCGATGGTGGATGGGGAAACGACGTTCCATTCAAGGGCGTGGTTAGTTTGTCGCAACCGCCAGATTTCCTGGCCGACGACGCCGACGAACCAGCCATCGGCGTGGCGCTGCCAGCGAAAGGCTTGGCCGCATTCCAGCGTGGTGGCGAGAGAAAAATCAGAAACATTGATTGCGTTCGACATTTCTGGTACAAGCTCGCACGGGGAACCCTAGTGATGTTGAACGAGGAGGTCAATACTGCTTGTCCCGCTCGAAGCGGGATGCATTTTGTGGGGATTTGTGGCACCGCGATGGCGTCCGTCGCCGCGCTGTGCCGCGAACTCGGCCACACAGTCACCGGCAGCGACGAAAACGTCTATCCGCCGATGTCGACGTTTCTCGAATCGCGCGGCATCCGCATCCAGTCGGGTTTTCACGAATCGAATCTCGACCATCATCCCGACCTGATCGTCATCGGCAACGCGATGAAGCGCGGGAATCCCGAGATTGAGCGCGCGCTCGACGAGCGGCTGCCGATGTGTTCGTTGCCCGAACTGGTGCGGGATCGTTTCCTACGCGGCAAACATTCCGTGGTGATCGCAGGCACGCACGGCAAGACGACGACGACCTCGCTGCTGGCGTGGGCGATGGAGTCGGCGGGTCTGGAGCCCGGATTTCTGATTGGCGGCATTCCCAACAATTTTGGGTGTGGGGCGCGGGTGGGGAAGGGGAAACACTTTATTATTGAAGGCGACGAGTACGACACCGCGTTTTTCGACAAGCGCAGCAAGTTCGTCCACTACCTGCCCGACACGGTCGTCCTGAATAATATTGAGTTCGACCACGCGGATATTTTTCGCGATCTGGCGTCGGTGAAGCGGGCGTTTCGCCAATTGGTGGCCCTCGTGCCACGACGCGGAGTGATCATCGCCAACGGCGAGGACGCGACGGTGCGGGAAGTGGCGGCCGGGGCGCATTGCCGGGTCCGCTTTTTCACCAAGGCCGACGCGGCTGGGTTTGCGTTGCCGATGGCCGGGGAACACAACCAGCACAATGCCGCGGCGGCGGTGGTGTGCGCGACGGAGTTGGGCTTGTCGCGCGAGCAGATTCAGCGCGGGTTCGCGACGTTCACGGGCATCAAACGGCGGATGGAAGTGCGCGGGGAAGCGGCGGGAGTCACCGTGCTCGATGATTTCGCGCATCACCCGACGGCGATTGCCGAGACGATCCGCGCGATTCGGGAGAAATATCCGCGACGGCGGTTGTGGGCGCTGTTCGAACCGCGCAGCAATACAACGCGACGCAACGTGTTCCAGCAGGAACTGGCCGAATCGCTCGCGCTGGCCGACGGCGTGTTCATTTCGCGCGTGGACCGATTGCAGGAACTGGGCGAGAACGAGCGATTGAACCCCGAGGCGATCATCAAACAGCTACGCAGCCAGGGACGGGTCGCGGAATATTCGCCCAACGCCGACGAGATCGTCAACCGGCTCGTCCCCAATCTCCACGACCGTGATGTCGTCGCGGTTTTTTCCAATGGGAAATTCGATGGGATCCACGACAAACTGTTGACGCGCCTGCGCCAAGGGGCTTGATTTCCAAGCGTCCTTCGGCTCAGAGGTCAGGGCGTCGCCAACAGGCGCTCGAGCGCTTCGTACCGGTTGATGACTTGTCGGACGAAGTGACGTTTCTCGCTGTACGTGCCCGGGAAGAAACTGCCCTTGAATCCGGCAATGATGACGTGGCGCAGTTCGCGTGGGGTCATTTTCAATTTATCGATGGCGATCTGCAATTCTTTGCAGACGGTCGTGTTGGAGACGAGCCGGTTGTCGGTGCAGATGGAAACGGAAAGTTCATGATCGAGCATTTGGCGGAGGGGATGCCGGGAGAGGTCGCGCATGTGCGGCAAGGTTTGGGCATTGCTGGTCAGGCACACTTCGATGGTGATGCGCTGGCTGGCGATGTATTCGGCGAGACGTTGCGTGTACGCCACGGGGTCCAGTATGCCCGGATTCTGAACCATGTGGTGCGCGAACATCCACGTGCCGTGGCCGATGCGGTTCGTGTAACACTTCGTGATCGCCTGGAAGATCGACTCCGGTCCGTAGGCCTCGCCGGCGTGAACGGTTTTGCGGAGGAAATGGTTGTGTACGTATTGATAGGCCGGGCTGTGGTCGTCGGCGGGGTAACCGGCTTCCGGGCCGGCCAGGTCGAATCCGACGACCGGCAAGCCTTTCTTGCGCGCCAGATCGACCGCGTTGCGCGCCAGCTCCATCGATGCGGTCGTGCAGACCTGTTTCGGCGACGCAGAAGGCAACATCTCGAACAGCCGCCGGTGATAATACGACATCTGCGGCACAATGAACCGCATCGCGCACACAATGATGCCGAAATGGAACGGGATATCCACGCCCGAGGTTACCAACCTGGTTTGGTTGTGCCGTTTCTGCGCGCGCTGAAGTCCCCGGCATACGGAGCGCACGACATCCTCGATGTCGAGCCGATCATTGATATAATTCTGCGGGGCGTACCGGACCTCGAGGTACCGGACGCCTTCGGCAAGATTATCCTCCGCCAACTCAAACGCGACACGCTCGAGGTTGTCGGCGTTTTGCATGACCGCGTGGGTGTAGGCAAACCCTTTCAAATACTCCGGCAGATTGGCGTAATGATCCTTGAAGACCAGCCGCCGCATGCCGTCATCCGTGTACGACGGCAGCTTCACCTTATGTTTCTTCGCCAACTCGATCAGCGTCGGAAGACGCATTGAGCCGCCAAGATGCACATGCAGATCGGTTTTCGGAACACGACGGATGAACTCGGTCGAGATCGCTTTGCTCATATCAACAGTCAGATTTCGGGACGAATGGTTGGCCCAGGTTAAGCACTTCGAGAAAAACCATCAAATGCAGGCCTTGTTCACGCGGCTCCAATATATGTCAATGACATTGGCTTGTGAAGCGAATCCGGGAGATCTGGGTTTACTCAGTCAGGCGAAATCTTTGCCCCCCACCGGGATCAGTCGGAACAGCGGGGGATTTTGGCGCTTCCGGTGTCGCCGCGCTTGGATTGCAGAAGCTCTTGACGCGGCTGCGCCAAAATCCCCCGCTGTTCCGACTGATCCCGGTGGGGGGCAAAGATTTCGCCTGACTGAGTAAACCCAGATCTCCCGGATTCGCTTCACAAGCCAA
>JBKQMH010000093.1:0-46774 GCA_052146795.1 Verrucomicrobiia bacterium | reverse complement strand
GGAAAACTCAAGCATGCGTTGCGCGTTACGCGTGGGGGGCGCGCGACTACCACGATGTGATGTCCGAAAAGTTGAAGCAACTCGCGGCGGCCATCGATGAGTGTGGCGGACCGGGCACGCGTTCGCTCTGGTATGTGGACACCGGCCCGATTCTCGAACGCGATTTGGCACAACGCGCGGGGATCGGATTCATCGGCAAGCACACGAACCTCATCAGCCGACAGTTGGGCAATTGGATTTTCGTGGGCGAGGTGTTGACGACTCTTGCCTTGCCGCCGGATGAGCCTGAGCGCGAGTACTGCGGCACGTGCCGGCGCTGCATCGACGTGTGTCCGACGCGCGCGATCGTCGCGCCGTACCAACTCGACGCGCGCCTGTGCATCAGCTATCTGACAATCGAGTTGAAAGGCGCGATTCCCGCCGAGTTGCGGCCGCTGATCGGCGACCACGTGTTCGGCTGCGACGATTGCCTCGAAGTGTGTCCGTGGAACCGGTTCGCAAAGCTCTCGTCCACGCGCGAGTTTCAGCGGCGCGAGATGCCGCCATTGACTGAGTTTCTCTCATGGGACGAACAACGATTTCGCGATTTCTTCCATGGCACCCCGATCTACCGCATCAAACGCCGCGGTTTCCTCCGCAATGTCTGTGTTGTGCTGGGAAACATCGGCGACGCCTCCGCCCTGCCCGCGCTGGAGCGGGCGTCGGCTGACCCCGAACCGCTGGTGCGTGAGCACGCTGCGTGGGCGATTGGGCAGATTCAGAGCCGCTTTTTGGGCACAAAGTCTGCTGTTTAATGGTTGGTTTGGGGGCAAAATCGATGTTGCTGATTTACGGCATAACCATATTTACCGGCGCGGCGCTGCTGTTTGTCGTGCAGCCGATGGTCGGGCGGATGGTGCTGCCATTGCTGGGCGGTTCGCCGGCGGTGTGGAACACGGCGATGGTGTTTTATCAAGCGGTGCTGCTGGCCGGATACGCCTATGCGCATTTCACAACCCGATGGCTGGGCGTGCGTCGTCAGGCCGCGCTGCACGCCGTGATGCTCGTACTTCCGTTTCTGGCGATGCCGGTGGTGATCCCGCACGGTTGGGCGCCGCCCACGACGCACAATCCGATTCCCTGGTTACTGGCGGTGCTGGCGATGACCGTCGGCGCGCCATTTTTCGTCGTGTCGGCCACAAGCCCGCTGTTGCAGCGCTGGTTCTCCGCGAGTGGACATCGCGCAGCCGCCGACCCGTACTTTCTGTATGCGGCGAGCAACTGCGGCAGCCTGCTGGCGCTGGTGGTTTATCCCGCGTTCATCGAACCGCACCTGCGATTGAGCCAACAAAGCCGGTGGTGGACGGTCGGGTACGAATTGTTGGCGGGCCTGACCGCGGTGTGCGGCTTGTGGATTGCTCGCAAGGGTCGCGTTTCCGGTGCGACGGAATCTTCCGTCGCGGAAGTGCCGACGGCGGTTTCCGTCGAAAATCTGACCGCGCGTCGCCGGTGGCGATGGGTGGTGCTGGCATTCGTGCCGTGCAGCCTGATGCTGAGCGTGACGACGTACATCACGTCGGAGGTCGCGCCGATACCGTTGCTGTGGGTCATTCCATTGGGGATCTACCTACTGGCGTTCATACTCGTGTTTGCCCGGAGACGAGTGCTGCCGCGTCAGTGGATGGCGTGCGCCTTACCCGTAGCGGTGGCCGCGGTCGTGGCCACGCTGATCGCGCGCATCGTGCACCCGATTGGGCTGCTGATTGGGTTGCATCTGGCGTGTTTGTTCATTGTGTCGATGGTATGCCTCGGCGAACTGGCGGACGACCGGCCATCCACGGCGCACCTGACGGAATTTTATCTGTGGCTGTCGGCGGGCGGCGTGCTCGGCGGGATATTCAACGCCATGCTGGCGCCGGTGATGTTTTCGACGGTGGTGGAATACCCGCTGACGCTCGTGCTGGCGTGCGCGCTGATGCCGAATTGGACGAAGACGCCGGCGACGCGGCGGCAGCGCGTCTTCGATTTCGCGTTGCCGCTGATGGTGGGGTTGTTCGCGGCGAATCTCCTGGAAGTGTTGCGCGGGGGAACGACGTGGCCGGTATCGGTCACGATGATGGTGATGTACGGCGTGCCGACGGTGCTGTGCCTGCTGTTTGTACGACGACCGTTGCGGTTTGCGTTGGCGCTGGCGGGAGTGCTCGTGGCCTGCGCGTTCGTGCCGGGGTATGCGGACCGCACGCTGCTGGTGGAGCGCAATTTTTTCGGCATCCACCGGATCAGCCTGGACCCGGCGGGACGGTATCATTGGTTGATGCACGGGAACACGATCCACGGCATCCAACACGTCGATCGTCGCGAGCGCGACGAGCCGTTGGCCTATTTCACAAGGCGGGGACCGTTCGGGGAGGCATTTGCAACGTTGGACGACTCACTGAAGAAACGCGTGGGGGTGATCGGACTCGGCGCGGGATCGCTGGCGGGGTACGGCCAGCGCGGCGAGCGATGGACGTTTTACGAGATCGATCCCGCGGTGGAAGAGATCGCGGAGGACCCACGATACTTTACGTTCTTGCACGATTGCCCGGCGGACGTGGAGGTTGTGATGGGCGACGCACGGCTGTCGTTGCAGCAGGCACCGGATGGTCAATACGGGGTGCTGGTGCTGGATGCGTACACGTCGGACACGATCCCGCTGCATTTGATCACGCGAGAGGCGTTGGCGCTGTATTTACGGAAGCTGGCACCGGACGGGGTGCTGATTTTCCATATTTCGAACCGTCATCTGCGGCTGGAGCGCGTGCTGGGTGTGCTGGCGCAGAACGCCGGGCTGGCGTGCGTGATCCAGAACGAATCGGGAGGCGGCGAAAGCGAATTGTTGGCGACGGGAAAGATTTCGTCGAAATGGGTGGTCATGGCGCGGCGTCCGGAGACGCTGGCGGGATTGACCCGCGATCCGCGCTGGCAACGTCCGCCACCCCATCTGCAAGCGCGGCTGTGGACCGACGACTACGCGAGCGTGTTCAGCGTGTTCATCTGGCGGTGAGCAGGGAGTACGCAAGCGCCACGGCGCAGAAGTTGCGGCGACGAAGCTCAGAATCTCAAGTTAGGACACCCCCCGCCCGGAGTAGGTGTTGACTTCGCGGGCACCAACCTTACAATCAGGCGCTGCCTGAATCTTTGACCGGTATGCCAGACATTATTGCCGAGAAGAAGCGGACCCCGGCTTGGTATCTCTTGGGGCTTGTAGCAATCGTCCTCCTTGGATTGGTGCTTCGCAGCTACCGGATCACGGGATGGATTATGGACAACGACGAAAGTCACTTCCTGATCCACGCGCTTCGCCCAAGTCTATTGGTTGTTCCGGACTACCCGACCCATGCTCGACCCGACTGCTTGTATGTGTTGCTCTGCATTCCCTCCATCCATCTTCTGGGGCCGAATGAATTGGGGATGAGAATCTGGCCGGTGCTGTTCGGCACGCTCTCGATCGCCGCCATCGCGGTGTTGGTGTGGCATTATACGCATTGTTACCGCAGCGCCCTCTGGGCCGCCGGTGTACTGGCCGTATTTCCGCTGCATGTGTTCCTGAGTACCAAGGCCACGCCGGACGTGATTTCGGTTTTCTTTCTCATCTGCGCGCTCATCGCACTCGTTGATCTCTCAAGACCCGGGGCGCGAACATCGAATTTCATCCTTCTTGGCACCGCTATGGCGCTGGCCATCCTGGCCAAACTGACAGCCCTGTGTCTGTGGTTTTTCGTCTTGTTGACGCTCCCGTTTGTCATCCCGGACAAACGAAATCGCGTGTGGGGGTATCTCTCACTGTTTCTTGCGCTCCTGCCCGTGGTCGCCATGATCATCGCTGCCAAGTGGAACGGCAGTCCCATCCATTTTTTCGAGGAAGAGAGACAACGGGCCCAATTCGGTTTTAGTCTGGACCGCATCGCATCTCAAGTCGGTCTATTTTGGCGCTTTTATGCGGACGTGGCGGTTTTGGCCGGAGTGGGCGTCTGGATCGCGATACGAAAACGTCGTGAGTTGCCCGCATTGTTGCTTCCGTTATGTCTGGCGACGCTGGCGTTGGTGTTTGTGGCGCCCTACTTTCGAAGCCACATCCGGGATGTGATATTCCTCGTGCCCAGCCTGTGGCCACTCCTGGGATTGTCAGTCGCGTTTTTCACCGGTTCCTTTCTGCGAACGCTGACGCTTGTGGTCGTGGTGGCCGCAAACCTGGCGCTAACGCTGATCGGAGTGCCCGGACGCAACTACAGTGACTCTTCATGGTCCGGCCGTTCCACCGCCGTTCCCGATCGTCCCCCGGGGTGGCCTTCCCATGCCATTTCAAGCTGGGTGGCGAGTCACCTTGCGCCCGACGAGGGACTGCTCGTGACGGGACTGGGCTACACCGACGCATTTGTGATTTCACTCAAACGGAAGGGTATCCGCTATCACAGTGCCATCTCCGACTGTGAACTCCTCCGTGACCCGGCCAATAAGATCACGTATCTGGTGTTTGTGGACGATCCGACGATCTACGCCGACGGGCTGTACCGCTATGCTGGCACCCACTTTTCCCTGGTTCGTGAACCAGCGTTCCCCGGCTATGTGATTTTCGACTGCCGCAAGAACGGCCAATTTGTCGCCTACCCAGACGCCTTGAACGGCGCGAAAACCTACGCCAGCCAGGGAGCTCGTCTGGCCCGACAGGGCGACTACCCGAACGCGATCACGTGCTTCCAGACCGCTCTCCAACAAGAGCCGGGGTTACTGGACGTCAAGAAACTGCTCATGACGTGCTATCTCAATACCGGCCAGAAAAACGAGGCGCTCCATATCGGTCGCGAGATAGCG
The DNA here is from genome assembly GCA_052146795.1 of Verrucomicrobiia bacterium. GTDB lineage: Bacteria > Verrucomicrobiota > Verrucomicrobiia > Palsa-1439 > Palsa-1439 > Palsa-1439. Next base: position 41,941 of record JBKQMH010000093.1, on the reverse strand, counting down.
GAAGCAGACCCGCGCGACCCGGAGAGCAACCTGAACCTGGCGATTCTGTACCATGAATTGGGGATGACCCAGGAGGCCCGCGCGCAATGTGAGCACAACATCCAGCACGGCATCGCACCCGCCATCAGTTATGGCATCCTGGCGCAGACATTGGAGCAAAGCGGCGATCTTGGCGCCGCCCGCGATGCGTACGAAATGTCTCTCCGGCGGGATCCTCGCAATCCCGTCACCTTGGAATTACTCCGAAGTTTTGACGATAGACACCCGCACGTTGCCCCATCGTCGCCCAACCCGTCTACGGGTTCCTCGCGGAGATAGTGAAAGCACTACGGCCCGCGAAGTGACAAAACAGACCGCCGGTTGGCACAAAAAGTGCCGATAAACTTTGACAGTCCCGGTGGTCACGACATATGCGGATGACGGAGCACGTGTGTTGAGATTGGTTCCTGAGCAGGCGGCTTAGACGGGGATGGCAATCCCAAGGCCGTCTTGGAGCGAAGGCACAAGCTCAGAATCGGCTTGTCCGCATTGTCACAGGTGATACTATGAGCGCTCGTCAGACTTAATTGTCCGCGATGGTCGCGGGGCGTAAGTCGTATGGGAAATGTCAGGTCATGACGCATCTTGAGGTAATGAAGGGGTCGCTTGCTCGGCGGCACGTCGTTGGGTGCCACGGCTTGTTGATTTTCTTGTTGCTGATCGGCGGTTTCGTGGCGTGGGCACCTGGGGCGCACGGGGCCGATCATCCACGGTTCAGCAAAAAAGGCAACCTGCTCATCGTTGACCAGTACAACAACCGCGTGATCGAGTTGGATACAAACACGCAGACCATCGTCTGGGAATACGAAGCTAGCGTGACAAAGGATTCTGTAACGAATGCGATCGTCGGGCCGCGAGATGCGGAACGCGTGGGCGACCTGACGCTGATCGTCGGCGGAGGTTTGCCGACGAACGTTTGCTCCACCGATTGTTCCGACAATCGCGTCATTCAGGTCAACCGCAAGGGCAAGATTGTCTGGCAGTACGGCCAGAAGGGCGTTACCGGCGCGGGCGACAACGAGTTGAACGATCCCGTCGCGGCGATGATGTTGCCCGGTAAAAAGGTGTTGATCACCGACCAAGGGAACAATCGGGTCATACTCGTGTCCCGCAAAGGCGAAATCACCTGGCAATGCACCACGGTCGTCAGCGGCACCGACACCAACCAACTCAGCAGTCCGTCCTGCGCCCAGTACTTGGGTGGCGGTCATTATCTGATCGCCGATACAGGCAACAACCGCGTCATCGAGGTCAACAAAAAGTACGAGATTCTCTGGCAGTATGGCGACCCGGCTGACACCAACATCCTTAGCGGTCCGACGTACGCCTGCCGACTGCCCCACGGCAAAAACCACACGTTGATCACGGATTCGTTGAACAACCGCATCGTTGAGATCACCGAACCAAGCAGCAACGTTGTCAGCAACGTTTTCACGTACGTCACCGCCGACCGCTCCGGTAGCGTCGAGCAACCGTATCCGAACCGCGCCGTGCGCCTGAAGACAGGCAACACACTGATCACCGACCAGTTCAACCAGCAGGTCATCGAAGTGGATCCCACCGGCACCGTAGTTTTCGTCCATGGAACGATGGGCGTCGCCGGCGATGCCGACACACAGCTCAACGCGCCTTGCGACGCGAAAGTTGTGGGCGACTACACCGGCCTTACCTCGCCCAAGGGCGGCGGTGGCGGCTTCGACTACAGCAGCCTCCTGTACTGACGCGAGGCGGGACAGGCGGCACGGCAGAAACCGCCAATCCGCGGCTTACCCCGAAGGCATTCGGGGCTGATGAACGCTGATGCCGTAACCCGCTTTCGGCGTGGCAATCCGCAAACGCCGCTGCTTGATCGTAGCCGACGGCTTTTACGAATGACAAAAGCTGGGCAAGGTGAAACAACCGGTTCGCATCGTGTTGAAAACAAGAGAACCGTTTGGATTTGCCGGGCTGTGGGAGACATGGAAACCGCCATGCAAGAAGTCATCAAAAGGTTAACGGCATTGCTACTAGAGGGGACCCCTCATCCTGACCTTCTCCGTCAAACGGGGAGAAGGGAACTTCGAGCGACTAGCGGGAGGCTCACGTCGGCCTTTCTCGCACCAAGCGGTCTACTCCTAAGAATGTCCAAAGCCGTAAAGACAATTCATCGTCCGGATGAACGCTACGTCACGTCGGTGGCTTCGCGGTAGGCGTGTCCGGCGCGATACAGTTGCAACCGACCCTCGATTTTCTCCACCAAGCTCGACTCGTTGCCCGCACGGGCCAGTTCGACGGCCTTTTCGGCAGTGGTGATGGCGTCGTTGAATCGACTGGCGGCGGCGTATGCCGCCGCCAAGGTGTCCAAATACCTGGCCACCCGGTCGTCGGAAAGTTTGCACGCCCGCTCGGCCATGGCCACCGCCCGGACAGCATCGCCACTTTCCGTCGGCGGACGCGTCGCCAGCAACCACGCGAGATTATTCAACGCCTCGGCATAATCGGGATTGATCCGCAACGCCTCCTCGTAGTGGCCCGTTGCCTCCGGGGCGTTACCCATCCTCTTTAGCGCGAGCCCCAGATAATTATGAGCCTCCGCGTCATCAGGCCTGATCCGTAGCGCCTCCTCGTATTGCCAAGCGGCCTCCGACACCTTGCCCGTTCGTTCCAGGGCAAGCCCCAGACCCTTGTGTGCCATAGCGACATTGGGCTTGAGCTGCAGGGCCTGCCGGTAGTGGGCGATGGCTTCCTCGATCTTACCCGTTTGCGCCAACGCGTTTCCCAGATTGTAGTGCGCCTCGGCGTAATCGGGCTTGAGCCGCAGGGCCTCTTCGAACTCCCCGACTGCGTCCGGCAACCGTCCCAGCACTGCCAAAACAAGTCCGAGATCGCAATGCGACTGGCACAGTTGGGGCATGAGTCCGGCATACCGTTGTGCGAATTCGAGCGCCTCGTCCGTGCGGTGTTGGTCCAGCAAAACCGTTAATATCAGCTTATTGGCAACCTGCGAGTCCGGAAACTTCGCCAGTACCGTTCGCCACAGCGTTTCGTCATCATGCCAGGCGGGTATCAGACGGCGGGTCAGTGATCCGAACACGCACAGTTCGCATACCAGCAGGCCGACAAGTCCAACCTGCGCAACAGTCGTCGACCGCCGCCACGCCCAGACCACCGCTCCGCCCCCCAACAACAACAGCGGCAGCATTGCCAAATATGCGTACCGCGGCGCCACCGACTGCATACCACTTTGCATCAGCCCGGACACGGGAAGAACCAACGCCAGATATGCTCCCCAGCCCGCCACCAACGCCGGCAAACGCGACCTGCCCCACACGGCCAGTGCCGTTACAATCCCAACGCATAGCACAGACGCAAGGACCGGCCACTGGTCCAGCGAAAGGCCCAGACGCAACGGATAGAACGGAGAAAGATGCATCGGACACACCAGCCGCCACGGATAAAACGTCAGGCTTTGGAACATCAAGAGCACGCGTTGCGTTGGAGAGATCGTTTCCAAGGGAACCAACACGCCGCCGGACTGCGACTCGGTAGTTATCGTGACGGCGGCCGCCAACACCCCGAGCGCCACCAACGCTGCCTTCTCCCGCAGCAATCGGCCCCAGCCCAATTGCTCGTGCCGTCGCAGGGGATAGTAATCAATCGCCAGCATCACAAAGGGCAGCGATACCGCCATCGGTTTGCACAACAGCGCGGCCACGAACAGTCCCCACACTACCCATCGGCGCGCACCCGCTACGTACGCCCACAAGCACCCGATCCCGAACGTCGTGCATAACAATTGCGTTCGCCCCGACATCCAGGCCACCGACTCCGCCTGAAACGGATGAATCGCGAACACCATCGCGACAGAGGCGGCCATCGTGAGCCGTTCGCCGGGCGTCAACGACGCTGCGCCCAGCAACGTCCACAGGAAACCGAACACGAGTGCCGCATTGAGCGCATGTACGACGATGCTGGTCGCATGATGTCCCGCCGCATTCTTCCCCAAAATCTGGTAGTCGAGAACGTGCGACAACCGCGGCAACGGATGGTAGTAGGGTTGGGTGGTTGTAAACGCCCATCTCACGGCATTCCACGTCAGCCCATTCAGTCGCACCGATTGTCGCAAATACTCGTCGTCGTCCATGCGCGTGAGAAACCCGTTGTGGACGCTCGGCCAGAAGAGCCAGACAGTGACCGCAAAAATCACCAGAGCTATTCCCACCAACTTTGTCCGGCTGACATTCATGCAAACGAATCCAACCACACGTCCCACCCACACGCAATCGAGAACGCTTTCAGTGTTTCGGGGCAATCCATGGCCCGCTGTCAGCCTCGAAGTGGGGGCGGCGTTTGCGACCTGGGATACGACATGGTCGCGTTTGCGAGCTGGGCACGAAATGCTCGCGTCTCAGCGGCTAGTGCCGCTTTCGGCTCCGTCGGACTCGGCTACGGCTCGGGGCGTTTGCGCGATTTTTCGCCGAGGTTGGAGGACATGAATTGCTTGTGGAAAATCTCGCGGTGGGTGCGTTTGGAGGCGCGACGGACGAGGAGCATGTCCCAGAAGGCGATGATGATGGCGGCGAGGGTGAGCAGGGTGCACCAGGTCCAGTAGAGGAGGAACTGCGGGCCCTGGAGTTGTGGGGCGAGGACGGTTGAGCCGAGAACGACCATGAGCGCGCACACGGTGAGCAGAATCGCGCCGACAGTGCGGAGCGCGATTTGCCAGCGGGAGAGGGGCAACTTGTCGCGATTGTCGTTCATGTCCTGGGGGCGGATCGGCAGGCGTCGACCCGTCACGCACTCCACAAACGGTTATACGATGACCTGCTCGGTCTGGGAATCGAAGAAATGGCACTTGCGCATATCGAACGCCATGTCGAGCTTCTGCCCGACCTCGGCCTTTTCATGCGGGTTGACGCGCGCGACGAAGGTGTGCCGGCCGGTATTGAGGTAGAGGTAAATCTCCGCGCCCATCGGCTCGACGACTTCGACGGTGGCCGCCGCGGTCTGGTCGGGATTGGCGAACGAGGCGTGCTGCTGGTCGTTGATGTCCTCGGGACGCGAGCCGAACACGACGCTCTTGCCGGCGTAGCCTCCGGCGGCGAGTTTCTTCGCCATGTCGTCGTTGACGCGGATGGCAAACCCCTTGCCGTTGCCGGACGCCTGCTCGACGAACCAGAGTCCGCCCGGCCGGTGCTCGATGGCGCCCTTGAAGAAATTCATCGGCGGCGAGCCGATAAAGCCAGCGACGAACATGTTCCTGGGATTGTCGTAGAGGGCAATGGGATCCGCGACCTGCTGGATGACGCCGTCTTTCATGACCACGATGCGGTCGCCCATGGTCATGGCTTCGACCTGATCGTGCGTGACGTAGATCATGGTGGACTTGAGGCGGTCGTGGAGCTTGGAAATTTCGGCGCGCATCTGCACGCGCATTTTGGCGTCGAGGTTCGAGAGCGGTTCGTCGAAGAGGAAGGCTTTCGGTTTGCGGACGATGGCGCGGCCGACGGCGACGCGCTGGCGTTGGCCGCCGGAGAGCGCCTTGGGTTTGCGCTGGAGCTGTTCATCGGTGATGCCGAGGATCTGGGCGGCTTCGCGGACGCGCTGATCGATCTCGGTTTTCGGGTACTTGCGCAACATCAGGCCGAACGCCATGTTTTTGTAGACGGTCATGTGCGGGTAGAGCGCGTAGTTTTGGAAGACCATGGCGATGTCGCGGTCTTTGGGCGGAACGTCGTTGACGCGCTTGCCGTCGATGAAAATGTTGCCGCTGGAGATTTCCTCGAGGCCCGCGACCATGCGGAGCGTGGTGGATTTGCCGCAGCCGGACGGGCCGACGAGCACGACGAATTCCTGGTCACCGATTTCGAGGTTGGCGGTATCGACAGCTTTGACGCCGCCGGGGTAGACCTTGGACACGTTTTCGAGGAGGACCTTTGCCATAATGAGTCGTTTTCGATTTCGGATTCGGACTGAAACTCGGTGGGGCAGTTTGTAGCAAACCCTGCGCGGTGGTGTCAATAACGCGAATGATACGGGTTCGGGTACGCTAGCGCACAGAGGTCCGAGTTGTTCACCACGAAGGGCACGAAAACGGACTAACCTTGGAAGCTGCCTTTCAATTGACTAATCGGTAGGTGGCGCTATTCTTGTGCAATCGGCAGCGGATGCTTATGAATCAGCTAAAACCAATTGTGGCAAGTCTCAGCTTTGTGGGGCTCTTTCTTGCTGCCGTCATGGCCCTTGAAGCTGCCATTTTCAGTGATTCCGGACGGTGGGCCGCGGTCGCTGGCATGGGGATGATGGCACTGTATTTCTTGTTGTGCTTTCTGAGTTGCCTCTCATTTGTCCGCGGCCCCGCAATGATTTCGATGGCTGTGTTGGCCCATGTCGTTTTCGCGGCGTTGCTCGTTTATGACTTGAGGAATTTTGCGAGGCACAACATCCATGTTGAATTGGTTCTGGCACCGGTTTGGCTGCTGTTTGTAATCCTCTATGCCCTCATGGTGGAGGCTCGGCTTCGAGAGAGATGATCCCCTGCGCTTTAACAGCATGATTCCGCCTGCTGCTTTCGCGACAATCTAGTGCGACACGACCCGCCGCCGGACACCCCGTGATTCGTGGTTCACCATCGCGTGAGTGGGTGGTATACTGCGTGGTTGAATGATAAATCGCGGGATAATTGGGCGCTCTACAAGCGGCTGTTTGTATACGTGAAACCGTACCGCGCGCGTCTCATTGGCGGTATTGTGTTTGGTGTGTTGTACGGGCCGGCGAACGGGGCGGTGCTGCAGGTGGTGCGAAAGGCGTGGGCTTGGGCGTTTGAGAGCAACTGGTCGTACCCGTGGTGGCAGATGGTGGGAATCGCGGTGTTGTTGCCCGTGGCGATGATCGCGCGCGGGACGTTCGATTTTCTCGGGACGTATCTCCTGAACTGGGTGGGCTTGCGCGTGGTGATGGACATGCGGGTGCGCCTGTTCGAGCATTTGGAATCGATGTCGCTGGATTTTTTCACCGACGCGCAGACGGGCGAATTGATTTCGCGGGTCACCAACGACGTCGGGCTCGTGCAACAATCCATTTCCACGGTGGTGGAGGACGTGGTCAAGCAGCCCGTGGCACTGATCTCGGTGCTGGCGTGGTTGGTGTACACCGATTGGAAGCTGACGGCGGCGGCGCTGGTTCTATTCCCGATTTGCCTGATACCGATCACGATTTTTGGACGCAAAACGCGCAAGGCCAGCCGCGCGTCGCAGAGAGATCAGGCGTCGCTGTTGGCGGTGTTGCACGAAGCGATCGTCGGATTGCGGGTCATCAAAGCCTTCAGCATGGAGGAACGCGAGGCGGCCGATTTTCGGAAGCTGTGCCGCGACGTGTTTACCCAGCGGATGCGAGTGATTCGGGCGCGGGCGTTATCGTCCCCGATGATTGAAGTGGTGTCGGGATTTGGGGGTATGGCGGCGTTCCTGTACGCGTACCATGTGCAGGTGAAGGGCAGCGAGCTGGTGAGCATGGGGCTCGGCCTGTTCATGTTGTACGAACCCGTGAAGAAGCTCAGCCGCGTGCATTTGCAAATCGAGGAAAGCATGGGTGGAACGGAACGGATATTCCAGTTGCTGGACACGAAGCCGACGGTGGTCGAATCGCCCCGGGCGCGCGTGTTGCCGCCGTTGCGGCAGTCGATCCGGTTCGAGAACGTGAGTTTCTCCTACGGGGAGAACGGCGCGGCGCTGGAGTCGGTGAATGTGGAGGTGCTGGCGGGCACGGTGGTGGCGGTGGTGGGCGCGAGCGGCGCGGGCAAGACCACGTTGTTCAATTTAGTGCCGCGATTTTACGATCCGACGAGCGGCGCGGTGAAGATCGACGGGGTGGACATTCGGGAGGGGACATTCCAATCGTTGCGGGACCAGATCGGGCTGGTGACGCAGGAGACATTTTTGTTCAATGACACTGTGGGGGTCAATATTGCGTACGGGAAACCCGGTGCGACACAGGAGGAAATCATCAGCGCGGCCAAGCGGGCGCACGCGGACGAGTTCATCATGCAAACCCCGCACGGGTACGACACAGTGATTGGCGAGGCGGGGATGAGGTTGTCGGGCGGGCAGCGTCAGCGGCTGGCGATTGCGCGGGCGGTTCTGAAGAACCCGCCGATTTTGCTGCTGGATGAGGCGACGAGCGCGCTGGACACGGAGAGCGAGCGGGTAGTGCAGGCGGCGCTGGATGAACTGATGTGGGGTTCGCCTTCGCCCGCCGGGGCGGGCTACGGCGCAACACGCACGCCTTCGCCGCAAGGAAGTGGCTTCGGCGGTGCAGGCGGTCAGACGCATAAGGCGCACACGATGCTGGTGATTGCGCATCGGCTGTCGACGGTGCAACACGCCGACCGCATCATCGTGCTAGAGAAGGGGCGGGTGGTGGAAGAGGGGACGCACGACCATCTTCTGGCGCGGGGGCGGGTGTACAAGCGGCTGTACGAGCTGCAATTTAGTGCGTGAGGCGGGAAGCGTTAGAACCGTCAGAGCCGGTGAAATCGGAGAAGCCGACAAGACCGCACGTCGCGTCCCCTACCGGTTCGAGTCATACTTGAGGAGGAATTGCAGGAACAACACCGCCGGGCTATTATTCGGAAGCTGTTTGACCACGGGAAGGCGGAATTGACTTGCATCTCAAGGATCAAGTGCCGCTTCGGCTGACGGGGTCGGTGTGTTAACTTCCGACCAATGGTAACTGCAGAAGTGTGGATCCCAGTCCAAAGATGATTGACAGCAAGTCAGATGGCAGCGAGGCGGGAGGGCCCGGAGGAAAGTCGCGATGGATGCAGCGCGGAGTCCTGGCCGCCGTGTCCGCGCTGGTCATCGGGGTGTACGCGTACATGGCCCAGTCGGGCGTATTGGAACTGGTCAGTCCGAATGCCGCTGACGCCTACTACAATTTATTAGTACAGGGTCTTCGCGCCGGTCAGCTCAGCCTGAAGAAAGAGGTGCCGCCCGGGTTCGCGCAACTCGCCGACCCCTACGATCCGGCCTCGAATCCTGTCTATCAGCGTCCACCGTACCGGCTGCTCGACTTGAGTTACTATAAGGGGAAGTTTTATCTCTACTGGGGGATTACCCCAGCGTTGATCCTGTTCTGGCCGTACATCGTGCTGACCGGCCACTACTTGTTTCATCGCCAAGCCGTGGCGATGTTTTGCGGCATGGGCTTTCTGGTCAACGTGGGCTTGCTGTGCGCATTGTGGCGGCGTTACTTCGCCGAGGTCAGCATTGTGGTGGTGGCGGCCTGCGTGCTGGCGCTCGGCTTGGCGACGGGAATTCCGGCATTGTTGTCGCAATGCGACGTTTACGAAGTGCCCATCGGTTGCGGGTATATGCTGACGGCGCTGGCGCTGGGAGCGATTTGGCGTGCGTTGCATGAGCCGGAGCGAAAGGGCTGGTGGCTGGCCGCTGCGAGCCTGGCCTACGGGCTGGCGGTGGGTGCGCGTCCCTCCTTGCTCTTCGGCGCGCTAATCCTGCTGGTGCCGGTGGCCCAGGCGTGGCGCGAGCGGCGACCGATTTGGGCGGCGCTGATGGCGGCGACCATCCCGATCACACTCGTTGGGTTGGGGCTGATGCTCTACAACGTCTTGCGGTTCGACAGTCCGTTAGAGTTCGGGCAGCACTACCAGGTGTCTGTGGAACGGCAGTTACGGCAATTGTTTAGTCTGCATTATGTCTGGTTCAATTTGCGGGTGTATTTCCTTCAGCCGGCCCGTTGGAGCGTTCGTTCGCCTTTCGTGAGTGGCGCAGTCCTGCCGCCGTTGCCGTCGGGCTATCTTTACGCGCAAGACCCGTTCGGTGTCCTGAGCAATGTCCCGCTGGCGTGGCTGGCACTGACTGTACCGCTGGCATGGCTAGGGTACTCGGGTCAGAAGCGAGGAGCTCTGCGGTGGTTTGTGATGGCCGTGTGTTTGCTTTTTGCGGCGTGCGCGTTGACACTCGGGTTCTACTGTGGCGCGGCCAGCCGCTACGAGGTGGACTTCCTGCCGGCTCTGATCCTGCTGGCGGTGATTGGCATTCTCGGATGCGAGCGCGCACTGGCCCCGACCTCGGAGTCGGGGCAGGCTGACCGGCCGGTCTGGCGGCGCGCGGTGCGCTGGGGTTGGAGCGTGCTTGTGGGGTTCTCAGTGGTCTTTAACGTGTTGGTGACCGTTGGGCATTATGCCGAGGCACAGAACGGCTTGGCCACTACCCTATTTCGCCTGGGCAGTCCGCAGGATGCCATCGGCCATTGGGAGCAAGCGCTGCGGCTCGACCCCGATTACGCCGAGGCCCACGTCAATTTGGGTTTCGCCTTGGCCCGGCTAGGCAGCGTGCCGGAAGCGATTGGCCATTACCACCAAGCACTGCTGATTAACCCTGATTATACGGAGGCGCATGTCAACCTTGGGATTGCGTTGTCGCAAATCGGCAGCAATCGGGAGGCAATCGGAGAGTACGAGCAGGCGCTACGGATCAAGCCCGACATGTCCGAGGTGCACTACAATCTGGGTAACGCGTTGTTGCAGGCAAACCGGGTGCCGGAGGCCATCGGAGAGTACGAGCAGGCCCTGCGGATCAATCCCGATTACGCCCAGGCGCACTACAACCTGGGGGTCTCTCTAGCCCAGTTGGGCAGGCTGCAGGAAGCGATGGGACATTGGGAGCAGGCGCTACGGATCAAGCCTGATTACGCCGACGCGCATAACAACCTCGGAAATGCTCTGTTGCAAGGGGGCAAGATCGACGACGCGATCGCGCACTACGAGCAAGCGCTAGGGTTTGAACCTGGTCTCGCCGAGGCGCACTGTAACCTTGGGGTCGCCTTGGAACGGGCCGGCAGACTCCAAGACGCCATCGGACACTATGAGCAGGCGCTACGAATCAAGCCCGATTTCACCCAAGCGCGAAACGCGTTGGTGCGACTACAAGCTCGCCAGTAAGCGGAGTCAGACGACACGCGCCGAGGATGTGCCGGCGGCGCAATGGCAGCCCTCGGCAGTTCAAACCGCAAGGTTCGCAAATCGTTCAAGGCGGGGAGCCACATTGAGGGGTTCGCTGTGGGTGTGGTTCAGCGCTACTCGCAACCGGACCGCGCCCGCGACAGGAGCCGATTGTGGCCGTCGTACGCCGGCGGGACCGAATTGGCGTGAAGGCCGTCGGTCTTGCTTATCGCCAGTGGCGGTGCGATTCTGGGTCTCACGACAATCAACGTCAGCAACCGCTGTGGAGCAAACATGAATGATCCCGTCTATAAACTAATCGAACTGACCGGCACCTCCACCACATCCATTGAGGACGCAGTCGCCAAGGCCATAAAACGTGCATACCGAACCGTCAAGGACCTGTGCTGGTTTCAGGTGGTCGAAACGCGCGGCAACATCATCAAGGGAAAAGTGCATCACTGGCAGGTGACCCTCAAAATCGGATTCGCCGTCAAAGACTGAAGGCCGTCGAGCAAGGTTGCGCTCGGTTCTGCAGGTGTCCCTGCCCGCCCGCCCGCCGCGAACGGAATGCGGCGCGACGGCGTCGATTGTTCTATCGGACGAGGAATCTCGTTGCGGTACATTCCTTGAGGCGCTGTGGCTTCCATGTGCCAAGGTGGGGGACCTCTGCTGAGGGTGTGGCTACAGGGCGGAGGCAAGCGGCGCGCGTACCCGAGAATTTGGAGGGGAGCCTGCGAGAGTTTCCGGGTGGAGGTTGTTGGGGTGCGTGTGGTAAAACGCACGTGATGATGACGGGCGACCATTTAGGATCCGGGCGATGATCGGGTGGGTGCTGCGCATTTTGGTGTCGTGCATCGGCAGCACGTTGCGCTGGCGGGTGGAGGACCCGTCGGGGTTGCTGAAGAACACGCCGCAGCGGTCGTGTATTTTCGCGTTCTGGCATAATCGGATTTTTCTGTTGCCGTACCTGTTTCGGAAACATTGGCATTCGCGGCAACGGGACCGGGTGGCGGTGTTGGTGAGCGCGAGCAAGGACGGGGAGTTTCTGACGGGGGTGCTGGACAAGTTCAATTTGATTTGCGTGCGGGGGTCGAGCAGTCGGCGGGGGAGAGTGGCGTTGCGGGAGATGACGGAGATGGTGAACTGCGGGTATGACGCGGGGATCACGCCGGATGGTCCGCGGGGGCCGAAGTATGTGTGCCAGAGCGGGGTGATCAGCCTGGCGCAGTTGACGCAGGCACCGATCATTCCGGTGTCGTGGGATGTGACGCGGAAGGTGGTGGTCAATAGCTGGGATAATTTCGTGGTGCCACTGCCGTTTGCGCGGGCGACGTTGCGGATTGGGGCGCCGATGACGGTGGCGGCGGGGTTGAGCGATGAGGAGTTTGAGAGGAAGCGGGTGGAGTTGGAGAATGTGTTGAAGGCGTTGGCGGGATGAAGGAGTGAGCGGTCGGGGACAAGTCCCGACCTCGGAGTCGGGGTCAAGCGGGACTGTGTTATTATCGGGCGGAGAAACGTGATGAGTCTTATTGGAAGTTTGGAGAGGCGATCCCGCCCGTCTTTGGTTGTGGGCGTACTGGTGATTGTCGCCGTGGTGGGCGTGGCGGATTACCTGAGCGGCTATGAGATTTTCTTTTCGGCGTTTTATCTCGTGGCCGTGGCGCTGGCGGCATGGTTCGTCGGCAAATGGTTCGGCGTGATCGTTTCGGTGTTGAGCGTGACCATCTGGCTGGCAGGAGACGTGGCGGCGGGCGCGCATTATTCCAGTTCGTTTGTTCCGATTTGGAACGTGGCCGTGTTGACAGCGGTTTACGTCATCGTGGTCTGGCTGGTGGACAGGTTGCTACCGAACTTTCGCAGAATTGCTTTGCAATCCATCATTTTTTGAGCCACTCGTCGGTAAAGCGTTCGCGAAAATCGCCCATGACCTCTTCGAACCGAATAAATCCCGCCTTCCGAAGCTGAGCGGCAAAAGCGATACTCCGGTCGGTCCCAACAATGGCTGAATAATAGAATTCAATCATTCCAGCCGCATCACGCTCCCACATTCTCGCGATGGTCAACCGTACGCCTTGCTTGAGACTCTGCGGTGCTTCCGGGGATTTCAAGATGGGGTCGAAAACTCGCTCATGCAAAAAGACCATTATCTCGTCTTCTTTGGTCATCCGTAAATCCTCTACACGTGCCAGGTTCGGCTGGTAACGCGGCAGACAAAGCCTTTCGTTTCCAAGGACGGTACACCAAGAGGGGACGCTTTCAAGTCGAAGTGGCAATTTGAACACCCAGGCTTCAAGACTGGTGACAATCAACAATCTCCTGAAAACCAGGACAGGGATGCGATTTGGCAGGGATTGGCGCACGTTGTCGGAGTGAAGATTCGGTGCGCCGTGTAGGAATGGTTCGTACAGAAGTCCTCGTACATGTTCAACAACACGATCTCTTGGCGGCCCTTTGCGGTGACTTCCCCAGCCAGGGTCCGGCCGGGGACTTCGATCTGTCGAGTCTGCAACTGCCACAGGAATTGCCGGTGAGCCTTCCGTCGCAGCTCGTGGAGCAGCGCGGAACTCACCAAGAAGTAGTCCGGAGGACCGGTCCTGATGGCAGAAGAATGACACCGGACGCGGACAGCTAGAAACGAAGAGAGCGTATATGAATGAACACGCGTGCTCCATTATGTGCTATAACTACCGCCAGAAGACGCGGCGGTGAGTGAAGATGCGTACAACAATCGCGGGGGCGTTGCTGATGGCGGCGGTGACATCCGCACGGGCGGAGGTCACCAACCGGCAGGATTTTGTGTTCACGGCCAACGAGGAAAACGATTTCTTCTCGATCCCGGAAACGGACAAACACTATACGCAGGGCATCCACTTCAACCTGCTGTGGCCGGACGACGAGGTGCCGTGGCTGGCGCGCCCGCTGGCGTTGACACCGCCGCTGGGTTTTCAAGGGCCGATACAGAAATTCGGATTCGAGTTGGGCCAGGACCTGTACACGCCCATCAACCTTACGACCTCCGCTCTCGTCATGAACGATCGGCCGTACGCGGGGTGGTTTTATCTCGGCGCCCTCCGTGAAGATCGTGGGCTAACCGCGAATCAGATTCCAACGCTCGACCGTTACGAGGTCGAACTGGGCGTCGTCGGTCCGTGGGCGCTTGGCGCAAACGAGCAGGACTGGTGGCATGGAGTCATCGGCAACAGCCTGGCCAACGGCTGGAGCCACCAACTCAAGAACGAGCCGGGCGTGCTGTTGCGGCTGGATCGCAGGTGGCGCATCGTGGACCGGGGCGAGGCCGACGGCGTGCATCTGCAATTGTTGCCCCGCGCCGGCGTCGCGCTCGGCAACATCCAGACCTCCGCGCGCATCGGCGCGACGGTGCGGCTCGGCTGCCACATTCCGGACGAATTCGCGGCGACGATTCCGCCCCGGCAGGGCTGGTATGTTTTCTCGGATGTGGGCGGTCGCGGGGTTTTGTACAACGAATTTCTCAACGGCGATATCTTTCATGCCGGCCACAGCGTCGACCCGGAACCCGGCGTACTGGAACTGCGCGCGGGTGTGGTGTTCGAACTGGGCCACAGTGAAATCAGTTACACCTACGTGTACCTCAACAGGGAATTCAAAGAACAGAGCCTCTACGACGCCTACGGCTCGCTGACGTACACGTATCGGTTCTGATGTCGAAGTGTTTGGGAGCTGTGACCCGGGTCCGCTTAAGCACCTCGCTGGCACTCCGGGCTTGTCGAGGAATCTCCGCCTGCCTAGACTGCTGGACATGAAACGACTTCGGCAATTTCTTATCATCGTGGTGATTGGATTTACGGTTTGCGCTCGCGTTGACGGGCAAACCAATTCGACCGCGACGTCCACGCAAACCGTGGAAACAATTGTGTCCATTCGGCATGGTGAAAAGCCGCCCGGTGGGCTTGGGCAATTGACGTGCCGCGGCCTGAATCGGGCGCTGGCGTTACCGACGGTGTTGCTGGCAAAATATGGCGCGCCCCAGTTTGTGTTTGCGCCCAATTCCACCCAAAAGGTGGATGGCAAGGACCACAAAGAATACTTTTATGTGCGGCCACTGGCGACCATCGAGCCGATCGCCATACGTTGCGGCCTGCCGGTCAACACGCAATTCGGTTACTTGGAAATCAAGGGTCTTGAAAGGGAACTAGGGAGACCGAAATACCAGAACGCCACCATTTTTGTCGCCTGGGAGCATTATCTGCTCGATGATTTTGTGAAGGATTTGATCAAATCCCATGGCGGAGACGCGACGCAAGTTCCTCCCTGGCCACACGAGGATTTTGACAGCATATTTGTTGTAAAGATCACCCGGAGCGCGGGACGGGAATCGGTGGCGTTTACAATTGATCACGAGAATCTGAACAATTTGAGCGACGCCTGCCCGTGAGAACCCGAGTGCTTGAGTGGCTAAGTGTCCAAGTACCTAAGTGCCTGAGTGCCTAAAGGCCCAAGTGTCTAGGTGGCGGAGAAGGCAACAGTGCCTGAGTGCCTAAAGGCCCAAGTGTCTAGGTGGCGGAGAAGGCAACAGTGCCTAAGTGCCGGAGTGCCCAAGTGGCTGAGTGCGGAGGGGTGGGACAAGTGCCGGGGTGCCTAAGTGCCGGAGTGCCCAAGTGTCTAGGTGGCGGAGAAGGCAACAGTGCCTAAGTGCCGAAGTGCCCAAGTGCCTACGTGCGGAACTCGAAATCCGGATGGGGAAATTTGGAACGCAGGGGAAAAGGAAGGGGCCAAATCGGGCAAGACTCTTCGCCACGTCTGGTCCGTGAATGGTGAGGCGGTGAGGCGGCGATCAAATGTTTTATGTTGAGACCTGAGCCCGTGGCGTTCTAGCGTCGTCTCCGCCACCACCCCAACAAAGCCAATCCACCCAAGCCGACCAGACCGACGGTGGCCGGCTCCGGCACACTCTCCGTGGCGATATGGAAGTCCCCCAGGACGACGGCACTATTTGGACCGGCGATGAACGTCTCGGTAATTGTCTCGTAGGATGGATTGGGCGAGGTTTGCCACCCGAAGTCGAATAAATTGGTGAGGCCGTTTTCGCCCAAGCTATATGTCGTAAGGTTCGACGCAACCAAACTGAACGGGTTGCCGTTGGGGTCAGTGACCGTTTCCGTGATCGTGCCGGAGGAGCCGAACCCGTACACAAAAAACTCCTCCTCAACCCAGACGTGTTTGACCTCGTCCGCCTCCGGCGTGTTGTCGATGTGAAAGACGGCCGTGCCGGTGAGGTTGGTGGGTCCCGTATTATTGATTCCGATACAATAATTGCTGATCATGGGCCAACTCACAGCACCGGATAGGGTGACGTAGTCCGACCCCATCAGTGACGAATCCAGCGTGCCTTCGTAGGTCGCGCCGGGGATGCCGCTGCCGGGCGCGGCCACCGGGTTACTGGGGAAATTCATGAAGATGTTTCGCTGATACGGGAAGGCGGTCTGCCAGCCCGGAAAGTAGTTTTGGGGCGGGTATATAAATGGATCGGCTCTGGCGACGACCGCAGCTGACATGATCAGAGCGCCCAGGATGAGTCCGCACACAATTCGTTTACTCATGTCGCACCTCGCTTCTCCGAGAAATTTGCCTCGATAAGTGCCTGTTCTCGCAATCAACCGTAATCCGACATTTCCCATATGACGTTTCATACCCCATCGGTTACGACGGAACTATGGTTCGAGTCCATTCACGCGCCGACTCGAACCCAAAACAGGATGGCGAGCGTCGTGGCTGCGTCTCCGTAGAACGGATTGTGAATAATTTCACAAACTCGACGGCCTGTCAAGCCCAATCTTCGCACGTTGTCCAACAAATTCGGGTTTCCGGGGCGGCTCAAGAAGGGCTTCGTAAAGCGTGTTCGGGGACGTTACGGTTTCACAAGAGCAGCGGCGCTAATACCGACCTCAACAAGCGTACTCCGTCAGCCGGATACGGTGGAGGGGCCAGATCGGGCAAAACGCTTCGCAACGACTGGTCCGTGAATTGGAAAGCGGTGAGGCGGTCAATACTGCGACAGCACAACTGAAGTAGCGCCGCCAACACAGTCCGATCCGCTCAGTGATCATCATATGCAATTATTCATCCCTGACCCCTTTTCTGGAATTGATGATTGACGGGAAACCGCGCTCTTGGTAGAAGTGCGCTTCGGAGAAGAGAAGAAGCCAAGGGCTCGTCTGCGGTTACGTTTCCAGTAGCTCTTGTCTGTGAGTCGTAACAAGTGCGAGCGAGGCAGCACTGGGGAATCGGGGACGCCCATGGGCGCGCCAGGACGCACAACGCCCAGACGTTGGTCCATACCCGCAGATCTCAAAACCTCTTCCGTGGAGAGTCGCACCGCGTCGCCCCCCCCGGTTCGCAAACCATCGGCCACGATCCCGCCGACGCAGGATGGTTTCCCGACAGCCTTCCCGTTATCAAACCAGCCAAATGAGAAGCAACATCATGAAAGGAGTCAAGATCATGATTGGTTTAGAAATTCAGTGGAGGAGTGATATGAGAAGATTTGGCGCAGGGGTGCTCTTACTTCTGGCGGGATGTTCGTCATTCTGCAACCGTCCCGACAACCAAGTTGTTCCCACCCTTTCCTTTACCGAGAGGATTAAGAAATATACGCAGTCGGAGAAGGTAAGGAACGAAGATCAATGGGTTCCCCTTTTCCGTACCGAATTGATGGGAATGGATGGATGGGCACCTCCCCAGCAATGGTTCACAAAGTCGGGCACGCTGCCGGATGCGGCCATGGAGCAGGCCGCCCTGGAGTATGGGTTTCGATTGTCAACCAAGTATGTGGAAGCCGTCTCCGAGAAGTTTACGAGTGACGACAGTCTGGGTGACATCAAATCGTATTTCCGTTTGGATCGGACTGAGACGTGCCAAGTCAAGGTCCTGACGAAATTCTTCCCCCAAGATCAGGGCCTGACCAATAGCACATTACCGTTGCGAGGGCGGTCGAATCTGGCGAGACGGGCAGTTGAGATGCTCACGCGTATCGACGAGGAGCATGAGACCCTGTTGTTGGCGAACCTCCCCAGTTACACTGATCGGGGCCCATCACCGAGGATGGTGAGCCGCAGTTATCCGGTGGGCGTTTCTGTTTCGCGCGTCTATCCAGAAGATCAAACGAACGCAAAGACGGGAGGGTCCGCAGTCCCGCCCGCCAAGGTCAATACCAACGCCGCGCAGGGCATCGTCAACAACATAATGGTCAACAGCACGTACACGGCGGGGAACGGCACGAATAAGGCAGGGCCGGCGACAACGAGCAAGCCTCCGACAGATGACAATGATTTCAAACCAGACCAAGATGTCACGCTGACTCTTTCCGCAGCGCTGAACAGCGCCGACGGGTTGGATCGCATCGATTATGTCAGCACGTACATTTCTATTTATCCATATCCGTCCTATTCCGATAGTTCCGTGTCCCTGGAAACAGAATTTTGGAGATATTTCTTCTCGCTTCAGTCGCAAAGACTCCTGGTTCGAGGGGAGGGGAGGGGCGAGGGATTCGCAAACGCGACGAATTCAATTGAGACGGACCTGCGGGAGGCCTTCGAGTCAATGCAAGTCAACTTCCGGAACGTGAAGACGACGGCTGTGGCCAAAGATGAGGACCTCGGCACGGTGACTCGGGGGACTGAAGACAGCCTTGCGGCGACCATCGCAGCCACAATTCCGGTGGCCCCCGCCAGCGTCACTCCCAACGTGAGCATGGCGTCCAAAGAAACATCGCAGACGCAAGCGAAATTGGTTCGGCAAATAGAACAACTGGCCACCTACCTCAGCCCGGATGCGCGTTTCCTGCGGATTACGGAGCGAGGGATGATCAATGCGAATGTGCCAGGCCGGTACAACGAGCAGGTCACACTTCACATTCCGGCGGCTTCCGAACCGTTGCTGGTGATCCAAGCCGAGTCGGTGGAAGACGCAGGCAAGACAAATAAGGAGCCGGACGGAGTGTCAACGAATGTCACCCCCCAAACGAAGGAGATACCGTCGCAGGCAAAACCAACAGTTAAAGCGGCCCCCCAATGGGGGCTGAGAATCCGGTCGCTCGCGCGTCCGCTTTACCGGCGAGTGGATGCGATTGTTGTCAGCGTCGCGGTTGTGCGGCATCCCACAAAACTCCGCCGTTCACATCTCGATATGTTCGGTCTCAGTCCGGACGACGCAGCCGATACGGACTTCATCGTTGGGTTGCCGCGTCCCAGCCGGATTACGCTTTGGACGTCCCCGGTGACTCTGGATGGAGTTTACGCAAAGGAGTTGGATCCCGGGATCCAGGACGGCAACGAACAACTCTACTTTGATTCCCCGTCGGCGGGAATCTACGAGCCGGCTCCAGTCCGTTTGAGCGGCTTCGATGACACGACACTGCAATTGCTGCAAGGCGAGATAGCGAGGGCAATCCGTGCCAAGGCGCACCAGGCTGCCGAAACGGCCATTCCACAGCGAGAAGACCCGTTTCCCGAACTCCGGGTCGTGAGGGATCCGGATCCATCCACGAATGGGGGTTACTTTATTGTGCTGAGCAATACAACGAGCGCGGCAACCATTCGCCTTGGGACCGGAACTCCGGACTCGAAAGTCCTGCGGTCCTTTTCGACCGAGTTTTTCCCGTCACACCCCACGGACCCCTAGCGCCCAACTCATAACCTACACAGAGGTGAAAATGAATACGACAGACACAACCTCCGACAAGATGACCCCAAACTATCTAGAAGAGTGGAAGCAGGCTCGAAGCGTGCTGCAATTCTTCGATGATAAACTGCACGACCTCAGGAAGTATGGTTTCTCTTTCTTGACAGCCCTGTTGACGGCGGAATCGTTTCTGGCAACAGGGACGAACCAACCGACGGATGCAGTTAAGCTCGCGGTGCTTTGCGTGACCTTGCTGCTGATTGTTGCTCTTTATCTTTTGGATACGAACTATCGAGTGTTCCAGGAGGCCACCGCCACGCGTGCGCTCGTCCTAGAAAGAAGGCTGAATTTGGAACTCTCGGACGTAATTGCCTACCGGTATGGCATCGGTGAAATAGCCGCACATGTGTTGCTGCTTTACTGTTTATTTGTATTCGGCGTGTTGGTGTTAGGGTGGTTTAGTTTATGCGGTTGCCACTGGTGCGTTCTCGGGGTGGTGCTTGCGGCATCTACATTGCTGGCATGGGGATACATCATATGGCTGAACAGGCGCGGCATCCGCTATCGATGCGGCGACGAAGATTGGACAGTCTCACGGCTCGAATGCAGTGTTCACGACCCGACGATAAGAATCACCGTGAACAATCTCACGAGAGAGACTGAGAGTATGGATGGGCTTGTCGAGCCGAATGGCGCGGGAGGAAAACCGCCGTCCTACGCAGTGCCGAAGCCGATCGTGTTTGCGGCGAAGCATATAATCTGGCGAATAAAGAGCGCCAAAGACGAAAAAGTTGTGCAGTCAGAAAGTGCGGATGCGGAGACGAAGGTTTACGATAGCCATACGTGGTCCGTGACACTTCCAAAGATAGCTGGCGTGTACCATCTGCATCCGAGGGATTGGCCTGTTCCCCTGTTCACGATAGTGGTTACTGATTAGTCGATCCCGAAGAAGTCCACTTGACACACTTGGAGTGGCGGTGGCGCTGAGGACGCAGGCTGAAGTTGCGACCGGGGATACGACGTGGTCGCGTGTCGTCGGACTCTGCTTGCGGCTACGGGGGAAACAGGGGAGACGAGAGGCGCACGGCCGACGGTCCCTTCGGTCAGACTCAGGGCAGGCTCCGAGCCGTGGTTACACCGGACAAGATGGGGGGACGAAGGGGCACGCGTGGCGATGTGGAAGTTTTTGGGAGCGCGTGGTAGAAATCCACGCGGTGATGAGGGGCAACCATTGCGAGGGCGTGGCGAGATTCCTCGACAAGCTCGGAATGACGGATTATTTGGTTGGGTCGGATGGGGGGAATCTCGGTTATGAGCAAGACGGATAAAATTCTTGTGGGCGTTTTGATGGGGAGTGATTCGGATTGGCCGGTGATGAGGTTGGCGGGGGAGGCGTTGACGGAGTTTGGGGTGGGGTGGGAGGCGCGGGTGTTGTCGGCGCATCGGACGCCGGGGGATGTGGCGGTGTATGCGCGGGAGGCGGAGGGTCGGGGGTTGCGGGTGTTGATCGCGGGGGCGGGTGGGGCGGCGCATTTGGCGGGGGTGGTGGCGGCGTGGACGGTGTTGCCGGTGATCGGGGTGCCGATCGAGTCGGGGGCGTTGCGGGGGCTGGATTCGTTGTTGTCGATGGTGCAGATGCCGGCGGGGGTGCCGGTGGGGAGCGTGGGGATCGGGGCGGGGCGGAATGCGGGGTTGTTGGCGGTGCAGGTGCTGGGGGTGGGGGATGAGCGGTTGCGGGGGCGGTATGGGGAGTTTAAGGCGCGGTTGGCGGAGGAGTCGCGGGGGAAGGATGGGAGGGTGCGGGCGGAGGGGGGATAGGGGTTTTGGGGGAGGGGCGGGGGAGGCAGGGGTTTTGGCGGTTGCAGGGGAAAATGTTTTTTGAACGAAACGAAACGGGGCGGTGTCTCATCATATGAGAGGAGAGATGGGAATTAGGTGGGTGCCCGTGAACATCCACAATGGTGGCTGCGCTTCTCCTAGCCTCACCTGGCCTCACCCAGGACACCACCGTTAGTTTGCGGGCACCCGCCAGTTTTTTTAGAGGTGGCCGCGCGCTTTGTAGAATTGGTAATTCTCCATCACGTCTGTAACGTAATTGCGCACGGACGGATACGTGATCGCTTGTACGAATTCATCGGCGGTCGTCTGCTGGGCGTGGGGGAGCCAGCGCAAGACATTGGCGTAACCAGCGTTGTATTCCGCCAATGCGAACGGAATGCGGTCATCGGGGTCCTTGTCCGGCCACCGATCCAGCGCCCGCGCGAGATACCAGGTTCCGGCTTCAATGTTTGCGCGGGGGTCCCACAGCAAGCTTCGCCCGTAATCGCGCCGCTTGACCGCACGCGCCCATTGTTGACCAGCGCCATCCGTTACCTGCATGAGCCCGATTTCCCCATGGCTGCCAAAAACAAAGGGATCGAATTTGCTTTCCCGTCGGATCACCGCTTTCACCAAGAATTTATCCACACCATACTGGGGAGCGATTTCTTCGATGAGACGGTCGAATCGTTGCTCGCGGTATGCCCATCGCCAATAGACAAACGCAGCCGACCCGACTGCCCCCAGCACCAATATCAGGGCCAGCCAGTTCCCAACCCGCTCCAGCCTCTTTGCTCTTCGCCGGGACATGCGCGGAGTATAACGCAAGCGTGGCGATGGAGCAGTGGAGTTTTCGAAGAGAATTCCCCGGCCCAACGGCGAGTCAGGCGAACTCTTCAATGGCGGCGGGCACCTCTCGGAGAGACCGGACCGACGGAATCGAGAGCGGTCCTGAATAATTCTCCTGCTTCCAGTTGAACCAAATCGCGCGAATCCCGACACGCATCGGCCCGAGGACATCCTGCTCTAATGAGTCACCGATCATGACCAACTCGTTCTTCTGCGCGCCGAGCCGGGTGAGCACCGCGTCCCAAAACTCTGGCTCGCTTTTCTTATGCCCCAACTCGGTAAAGCAAAAAATCTCGTCGATGAACGCGTTCAGCCCGACCCGCTCCAGCGCCCGCACAACGTCGGACCTTTTCGACACGGTCGCATTCGTGGCGATCTCGATGCGGTAGGTGTTCGATAAGAGTGAAAGGACGTCGCTGGCATCGTCGATGGCGCGAACCTCCGGCCAATCAGCCATGGGAATGTCCAGCGGTCCCGCTTCGGACATCAATGTGTCACCCCAGTCAAATACTACGAATCGCAGCTTCGCGTTCACTGTAATTACGGGTCCAGCCGACGAATGTGTTCGTCCGGGAGCCGTTAGTTCCATCGTCTCACAGGGACAACCAACCACAAGTACGCACTCAGACCAATCGAAAAGTGAAGTCCAGTCCAAGTCCGCGGCGCACGTCCCTCACGCGACCACAAACGCCTGACAGTTCCCAACCTCCTGTAGTATGCTATCGGTGTGACCAACTCCGTCGCCAAAATCGTGGTCGATCTCGCGTTGGACCGCGAATTCGATTACCGCATCCCGTCACAATTGACGGGCGCGGTGCAGATCGGTTCGCGCGTCGCGGTGCCATTCGGCAAAACGACCGCGCAAGGCTACGTGGTCGGTCTGGCTGATAGCTCGACGTATCCGCATTTGAAAGAGATCGCGGAGGTCATCGGCAAGAAACCGCTGCTCGGCGACAAGATTCTCGAACTCACCCGCTGGATGGGCAAATATTATTGCTGTCCCGTCGAGTTGTGCGTGAAGTGCGCGCTGCCCGAGGTCGTGCGCAAGGCGAAAATCAGTTGGAAGGAACGCCAGTACGTCAAGCCGGGCAAGATTTCAGCGGAAGATCTCGCCAAACTCAGGAAACGCGCGCCGAAACAGGCCCGGGTGGTCGACATTCTGCAGAAATCCGAAGGCATGTTCGTGTTCAAGCTGTTGAAGCTCGCGGACACGGATGCCGCCACGGTCAAGAAACTCGCCGGGAAGGGTTACGTTCAAGTCAGTGAGCAGATCGATGATCGCGATCCGTTTGGCGGCGAGGTCTTCCTTCCCACGACGCCGTTGACTCTCACGCCCGATCAGCAGAAAGCATTGGAACTCTGCAACGCGGCGATTGATCAGCCTTTCTCCACATCACCCATATTGATTCACGGCGTCACCGGCAGCGGCAAGACGGAAATTTATCTCCAAGCCATCGAGCACGCACTGCATCAGGGTAAAGATTCAATCGTGCTGGTGCCCGAGATTTCACTCACGCCGCAGACCGTCGAGCGGTTCCGTGCGCGGTTTCAGAATCAGCAGATCACTGTGTTGCACAGCAATCTCAGCGCAGGCGAGCGGCACGATCAATGGCACAAGATTCGCGATGGCCAATCGCACATCGTGATTGGCGCGCGCTCGGCGGTGTTCGCGCCCGTGCAAGCCCTGGGGCTGATCGTCATCGACGAGGAACACGAGACCAGCTACAAACAGGACGAGGCGCCGCGCTACAATGCCCGCGACATCGCGGTGATGCGCGCCAAGATCGAGCGCGCCGCCGTCGTGCTCGGTTCCGCAACGCCTTCGCTGGAATCGTTCTACAACGCCAGGCGTGGACGCTACGCCCTGACCACCATGCCGTCGCGTGTCGATAACAAAAAGATGCCGGTCATGCGCATTGTCGACATGCGACAGGAGGCGATTCGCCAAAAGGGTCTGCACGTTCTCTCCAGCAAATTGCGCGACGCCATTCAGAAGCGGCTCGACAAACACGAACAGGTCATTCTTTTCCTCAATCGTCGCGGGTACGCAACGCACATGTTCTGTCCGAAGTGCGGACACATTGCCAGGTGCCCGAACTGCAGCGTGTCGCTGACCTATCATCGCAAAGCTGGGCAGCTTCTGTGTCATCTCTGCGGGTACGTCGGCGGCGTGCCGAAAACCTGTCCCGAATGCCGCGACCCTGCCATCCGGTACGCCGGCATGGGAACGGAGAAGGTCGAGTCGGCCATTCAACACGCCTTTCCAAAGGCCCGCGTGCAGCGGATGGATTCGGACATGATGACGCGTAAGACGCTGTACCGCGAAATCCTCGGCGCGTTCCGCGTAGGCAAGATCGATATCTTGGTTGGCACGCAAATGATCGCGAAGGGACTACACTTTCCGAACGTGACGCTCGTGGGTATCATCTACGCGGACATGGCATTGCATCTACCAGATTTCCGGGCCGGGGAGCGAACGTTTCAATTGCTTGTGCAGGTCGCGGGCCGCGCCGGCCGCGGCGACGTCGAGGGCGAGGTCGTGGTGCAAAGCTTTACGCCGTTTCATTCCGCCGTCCAATACGCTCGCCGGCACGATTTCCTCGGCTTCTACGAGGAGGAAATCGAATTTCGCGAGCAATTGAAGTATCCACCTGTGTCGCGCCTCATCTGCATCACGGCACGTAGCCGCAGTGAAACGAAGGCGAGTTTTTATGCCCAGGCTTTGACGCGCGAACTGCAGAAGCGTGTCCCCGACACACTGGGTGTCGTCGCCGGCCCGACACCCGCGCCGCTGGCGAAGGTGCAAAATCAATATCGTTTCCAACTCATGCTGCGTACCCAACACATCATGCAAGTCGTCGAAACACTCAATCAGGTTCTCGCATCCCTTAAGCCTCCGGACGACGTCAACGTCGCCGTGGACGTCGATCCAATTTCGCTTCTATGAGCCATCGTACCAAAACGTGCCTCGCGGTTTTCAGCGTGGCGGTGGTGGTGCGGCTCCTCTGCCTCGCGTATTGGATGCCGAAGCTAAACCCCGATGTCGACATGGACTCGTACCGTTCTCTGGCGCGCAGTGTGGTTGCGGGAAAAGGCTTCGTCGCCGCCGGCCCGGATGGACGGGAAATGCCCGACGTGGGACGGACACCTTTGTATCCGCTGTTCTTGGCTGGCTTGATTGAATTTAGTGGTGATCGTCTGGGCGTTTTTCTGACGGCTCAATGCATCCTGTGGGGAGTGATCTCCTGGCTGACGATCTGGCTCGCGGCGCGGTGGTTGCCATGGAACCGTGCCATGATCGCCGGATGCCTGGTTGCTCTTGACCCCAACGCGGTCATGCGGGGACTGGATTTGCGCACGGAGACGTTGTTCACACTCGTGCTGCTGGGCGGTGTGTGTGTGCTGGCGCGGAGCAGCGAGCGACCATGGGACTGGTTTTGGACCGGCCTGCTTTGGTCGCTGGCCAGTCTGTGCCGACCCATTGCCGTGTGGTTGTGGGGCGTCGCGTTGATCCTGACAATTGTTTGGCATCGGCGAGTGGCATGCTTCGCCATGTTTCTCATTGGGTTTCTGCCGCTCATCGGGATTTGGGCGGCGCGAAACGCCGCGCTGACCGGGCAATACTTCTTCTCGAGCAACCCGACGGAGAATTTGCTGGTCTCGTGGGCCGCGGGTGTCGACGCCGACCGGAGAGGGGTCGATGTCGTCACCGTGCAAAACGAATTGAGACATGAAGTCGGCACGGTTGAATTCTTCGATGACCGCGAATCGTTCGCGCGCCGGCTACAAGACTCTCTCCGCACTTCCCGCCAGATTTTATTGTCGGCCCCGCTAATCACGTTGAAAGAAGCGGCGTTGGGATGGGGCAAACTCCTGCTCGGCCCCGGGCAACGGACATTGGAACCCTCCTTGCTCAAGCCGGAGCCGGCGTCGCGTTGGTGGCCACCGCTGTATTGTGGCGCGTTGCTGGTGGTGCTTGTGCTGAGCGTGGTTGGGATTTGGAAGCTGGGGCGGTCGGCGGTACTACCGGGAATTCTGCTGTTGTATTTTGTCGCGCTGGCAGGAGGCCCGGTGTCGTACAGCCGGTATCGCGTGCCCATCACGCCCTTCTTAGCGGTCTTGGCCGTGGCGGGCGCATGCGCACCGGGAAAGAAGACGTGAGCGCGGGAATCTTCATCACGGGAACCGACACCGGCGTCGGCAAAACGCATGTCACCGCGGCTTTGCTGTCCGAGCTGCGGCGTCGCGGCGTGCGCGCGGCAGCGTTCAAGCCGATTGCTTGCGGCAAAGGCGGGCGACATGACGCCGAAATTTACGCGGCGATCATGAAGCACGAGCAACCCCTCGACATGATCAATCCGATCTATCTCCGTCGCCCGCTCGCGCCGAGCGTTGCGGCGCGGCTGGAACACAAAGGCATCGATCTCCGGCGAATACGTACTTGTTACCGGCAATTGATATCCAGTTACTCCGTCGTGCTGGTGGAAGGCGCGGGTGGTCTGATGGTCCCGATCCGCGATAATTATTTCGTGGCTGATCTGGCCAGATCGCTGAAGCTGCCGGTGCTCGTGGTCGCGCGCCTGGGTCTGGGCACGATCAATCACAGTTTGCTGACGGTTCGTCAGGCGCGAGCCAACGGCTTGACGGTGCGCGGAATCGTTCTGAACGATACAGTCGGCGGGAGACGCAACCAGGCGGCGATGACCAACGTCAAGACCGTGCCCGAATTGTGCGATACGCCACTGCTGGGAGTTATGCCGAACGGAACGAAAGGTCGTGCGACGGCTGCGCGCCAGATTTGCGACCGACTTTTCAGCACGGCGTGATGGGGTGCTTCGGCTCAGGGTGCGAACGGCAAAAACCGCGTCAGGAATTCTACCGGATCGTAGGATCGTCCGTCCGCGTCCCTGACTTCAAAGTGCAGGTGGGGGGCAATGGTTATCCAGTTGCGCGCGTCGGCGCTACGGCTTGTCTGTCCCATCCGACCGACCTTGGCGCCTTGCAGAATCCGTGACGATACGCGAGAAGCGAGCACTTCCGAAAGGTGCCCGTAGAGCGTAAAGAACTTCGCGCCGCCCAGTGGCCAGACATGTTCGATGACGATGTATTTTCCGAAATCGGAGACGCCTTCATCCGCGACGACTTCCGCGACGATACCATCGAAGACGCAGAAGACATCGTCGTGCGGGACAAACGTGGGTTCCTCGCTCTCGAAATCTTTGTTGGTTGCGCAATCGGTAAAAATGACGCGCGTGAGCCGGCCCGTCGCCGTGACCTTGACGGGCGCGATGTCGCAGCCGCGATGGAAACGTTTCCCGCAGTCGCGCGTCCAGCCGGGTTTGCCGTAATCCGGATTGACGCGCGTGCGGGCAAAGAATTTTTCGGGCGCATCAAAAAGAAAACGGTTCGCGGTCGGCCAGGCGATGCGCAGGTGTTCGCCATCCGGGAGGGTGAGAAACTGGTTGGTCACGGCCGTTGTTCTAGGATGGCGAGGTTGTGTTGCGCCTCGGTCAGATGCGGGTTCAACGCGAGCGCCCGCTCCAGATGCTCGCGCGCGTCGGCGTTCTTTCCCTCCAGCAGATACACCGCGCCGAGCCGGGCCTGCGCGTCGGCAAAGTCGGGTTTCAAGTCGATGCACTTCCGCAGTTGCAGCTCGGCAGTGGGCCAATCCTTTTCGCCAATGGCGCAACCGGCGAGACTGTAGTAGCCGACGGCTGACCGCGGGTTCTTCCTGACGCAATCGGTCCACAAGGTTTTTGGATCGTGCCAGTTGGGAATGCGCGCGAGCGTCAGTCCGACCAGACAGGCCACTGAGAGCGGGCCAACGGCCGCGAACACGGCGCGGTTCTTGTTCAACAGCAGCGCGACCAGCACGAAGATCCCGAGCGCCGATACGTACAGATACCGATCCGCGCGCACGGTTGGATGCGGCACGAGTTGCAGCACGGGCGCAAGACAGATGAGAAACCAGGCCAGTGCGAACACCGACCACCGGCGGGTCGACCGCGCCCGCCACAGGATCGCCGCCCAGGCAATGAACCACAACACGGTCACCGCCACACCTTTGTTCATCAGGCTGTTGGCCGTAACGACCGTGTAATGATTGCTCAGTTGGGTCGGCCAGAACAACGTGTTGAGGTACTGCCCCACGACCTTGGTCATCGTCAGGATTCCCTCGATCACGCTGCGAAAGGGCCGGACGAGTTGTCCCGACTGCGCATGGCCGAGCACGCGCAGGACCGCCGCGAACGCCGTCGGCACGAAAAACAGCCACGTTCGGCGGAGCGCCTCGGTGAATCGGGTGCGGCGCAAGCAGAGTTCGTAGGCGATCAGGAGGGCAGGCAACACGATGATCAGCGCGTGGGTGAACGCCGCCAGCAGGAACAATCCCAGTGCCGCCAACCGCCACCGTTTGCCGCGCTCCGAGTCACCCGCCTTCAAGTAGGCCAGCCAGGCGAGCAGGAACAAGAATGTCCCGAGCGCACTCTTGCGCTCGGCGATCCAGGCAACGGTTTCGACCTGTACGGGGTGCCAGCCGAACCACGCCCCGGCCAACACCGCCACGCCGAGCGTTTCCGTCCACCGCCATACGAGCAACACCACGAGGAACACGTTGGCCCCATGCAACAGGGTTTGGGTCACGTGATAGCCGAAGAAATGTCCTCCCCACACCGCATGATCGATGGCGAGGCTGATATAAGTGAGCGGATAGTAGTCCGTCGAGAACGGGGCGGTGAAGATTTGTTTCAATCCCGCCGCCGGAGGCATGACCACGAGCGGGTTGTGCAACACGTTCTCGTCGTCGTCCCAGTACAACATGTGGTGGTTCCACGTGGCCGCGAACAGCGCGATGGTCAGCAGCCCCAGCACCGTCGCCGCGATGATGACGCGTCGGGGAATTGGCCCGGATTCGCTGGCGGATCGATTGTCTGGCAATGGGACCGACTTCACGTCAGCGAGTGTAGCAACTGCCATGAACAATGAGCAATGGAAACCCGCCGCCCCCGCTCTGGTGGAGCAAGCCGAAGCGCGAGGGTGGCACTGGAGCCGAGTCCGCGAGACGCAACGACATCGTGCCTAGGTTACAAACGCGGCCACGTAGTATCCCAAGTCGCAAACAGGCCGTGCCGTTTCGGCCCCCTATAAATGCCCAATGCCGTATCTGCTGCGGTTGGCAAGGATGTGTCGCCTAATCCTCGCTGTGGCCTCAGCGCTTTCGTCAGTATCCTCGTCCGAAATCATGCTGCATGCCCGCATTTGTTCAAGCGTGATCCGCTTCGGCTGTCCTCTGAGCTTGAGATCTGGATCCGCCTTTATGAGATCAATTGACCGGACGCCCTTGGAATCAATACACTTTTCATCCTGCTTCAAGAATACGTGCTCACACGAGTCGTAATCGGGATTGGGAAACGCCCAAACCTCCGCGTTGGGGAGATACTGGAGCAGAACCTCGCAAAAGACCTTGCAGTAGCCTTCCAGACCGAGTCGTTCGTCCGAGACATTGTTAAGATATTCAAAGTCTGCTTCCATAGGAGACCAAAAAAATAAATCGACGCGAACCTGGCGAGTTGCTTTTGAAAGCCGTGTGAAGGTTCATCGCGTTTGTCCTTTCTCAACAGAGGGACTTCCGATTAATCAAGTGTGACAGATGGCAGTTCATTTCAGGGGCAACGTGACTTTTTGACATTTGCATTTATCAACACGAACGCCACCGGGATGTTTTAAATGGCTCTGTCCTACTCATCGGGATTCCTATCGCACAACCCAAGTGCACATTTTACGTGTACGAAATGTTCATCATCGGGCGAAATGTCCTCCCAAGCACTTCCGTAAACAGCGTGTCCATCCTCAAGGTCAAAGTGTTGTTGTTGCACCTTCTGAAGAACCCACTGACCATCTTGAAATGCCAAAGAAGCCTTTGTGTTTTCCACTATACCGGCGCTACTGATAGTGTAATTCACATACCCGACATACGGCGAGACGAGAGAGTCGGTTTTTTGCACGTCATAAGTGCACTTGTCAATCGTGTAGCCATTAGTCTCTAAATAATACGTCGATATGTGCGCCACATTCTGTTTCATTTGAAACACCGGGTCTTTCTGTCGTGCTGTTTCTTCCTTCTTGGCCCGATTCGCTTTCTCTTTTACAAAACGGCGATGTGAACCTTCATCACTGATATTGACGAGAGCGTCACCTTCAATTCTAAGCCGCTCCACCAGCTTGTTATGAATTATGTCCACAACGCCTCCATTCACTGTATACGTCCCCGTCCATGTACCTATCCCGTCGTAGTAAAGTGTTCCGTCAGGGCGGAACGTGTATTTTAAGTGTAGGTCTCTCCCCAATACTTGGTCTCCCACCAATAGTTGCGTGTGGAAGACATACGTTCCTTCAAGACTGTTCCTCCATTCACCCACCCCAAGCCACGTATAGGTACTGAAAGCGAAATAGCCAAGCAGAACCAAAATCAGACAGATACCAACAGCCCATGCCAACACTCCAAAAAACACTGACCAAGTCCAAGGTGACGCATAAGACCTCCTATTTAGCGTGTCCCGCACAAAGATTACAGCGAGAATAGCGAGAATTATGATAGCAACGGTTAATCCTTGGAGTCCATCGGGGAGGGAATAAAAACAACGCTTGTACCATACAAACATGCCGAAATAACTAACAAAGAGGGCCCCAACTGGGAGGAAATCGGACTCGCTTGCCGAGCGAGCCGCTAGATACGCCATCAAACATCCCAACATGAAGCAACAGAATAACAAAAAACAGTAAAAAACGGAGCGCGAAGCCGAGTACCAGAGGCTCAACAAGGGGGCGGAACTCAGGAGAAGTGATAATATGGAAAGCCAGTTTAACTTACGGACTTCCGTTTTGGCGGAAACTGGTTTTGTAGCTGTTGACGTGACGGTTAGTGTTCTCGAAGCCGTTCCTGTGTATGAGTCGTCCAAGAGTGGGTGTCTGGGTGGTTGAACGGTTGGCTTTGACTGATGGCTCTCTGACTGAGCGGAAGGCCACTTCGCCTGAATGAGTGCGGGTGCCAATTTAACGCGGGTCGGCTCTTGTTTTGCGGCTGGAATCGTGAGGTTTTGCCGACACTTGGGACACGGCACGGTTAAGCCAGCACCAGATTCATCAACCGTAAGTGATTGATTGCACTTGGGACATGAAAACGTGATGTCCACGCCAATTCTCCTAGCCGTTATAGCTACTTTTCCAACACCCGCATCCAGCGGTAAGACCGGCAACCGGATTACAACCCCGCGATGCGACTCACGATCGCGATTTAGTCATACGGTCGCCTCCGCCTTCAATTCTCGCCAAGAGGAGATTCCCCGTCAAGACGGATGTGAATCATCGTCTGCAGTGTTTCAGGACGCTGTGCGGTTAAGCATAGCGCGTGCATGATGATCCATCCACGTGTTCCACGCGTCCTTTCGTCGCCCTTGCCGTGTGCCCACCTATCTGAGACCGTCAGCCAAGCGATTAACTATCTCGACTTAGCGTGTCTGGCCGCGTGATGGAGACGCAAGTTGGTTTTGGCCGCCAAGACTGCTTCGTTGATCAACGAGCATCTCTTGCTGCTCCCACCGCCTTCGTCGCATTGAGTGCAATCCCAGTTCCCCCACAATCCACCCTCCTCGCTCTCAACTTTAATCTCGTATGCTATCCCGTCCCGTTCATACGCCTCTTGGTGCACGATTTTCGCGCTCATGTCAGACTTTGTAGTTGAACCAACCCGCCTGCGTCAAGCGCGCCCAATAGTGTTGCAGGGGGCGCTATAGTGCGGAGACGACGTTGAGTTCGACGTAGTCGTCGTTGACGGTGGTGCAGGGGCAGAGTTCGAGGCGGTAGCGGATTTCGTCGCGGAGAGAATCGAGGGCGTTGGTGGGGCTGAGGCCCGTCGCGCTGCACTGCATGCTTTCGCATTCGGCGACAAAGCCATCGCTGCTGGACTCCACTGTTACATCGAATCTCACGCCGACAGAAACTTACGCCTCGGAGTCGACGCGGTCAACTATCCCAATAATAATGGAGCGGAGCGGCGCATCTTTGTTTTTCACGACCTGCCGGGCGGAATTTCCTTCGTCGATGACCAGCACGCGTTCGCCAACGCCCGCGCTCACGCCGCCGTCGATGGCAATGAGATAACCGCCCGCTTTGCCGGCAAAATCTTCCTTCTCAACGATGAGCAGCTTCTTGCCGTCGTAGAACGGATGGTTGATCGTCGAGACGATGTTACCCCTGACGGTGCCGAGGATCATGATTCGTTGTACAATTCGTCGACGATGCCGATAATGGTGTGATCGACGGGCACAAACCACGGTTCCAGCGCCAGCGCGGCTTCGCGTCCGCCTTCAAAGTAGATGAGTTCGCCGGGGCCGGCCATCCGCGTCGAGTCGCACGCGACCAATGGTTCGCCCTTGGGGTTGCCCTGTTTGTCGAGCGGCTGAATCCAGAGCATCGGGACGCCTTCGAGTCCCTGATACACGCGACACGGCGTCAGCGTTCCCATGACCTTGCCGAGAAGCATTACGAGGCCTCCTCGCCTTCGAGTTCGTGCAGCTTCGCGTCGTTGTAGCGCGTCGTCTGGTCGAGTTGCTGGGAAATGACCTCGTGCGGACGCGCAATGATGCGGTGGTGCGTGAACGCCTGGCGACCGCGGAGAAAGTCGTTGGCGATGGTCATGGCGGCTTCGATCTCGTGCAACTCGCCCGCGTACACACTGATGGCTTTGCCCGACATTTCATATTCCGCGAGCCGCAATTCCACCAACTCCACTTCGGTGCCTTTCACCGCGACCTCTGCGGCGCGAACGTTGGCGGCGATGGTATCGGTTTCCAAGATCGCCACCGTCTGCTGTTCGCTCTTGGCTCGCTGACCAAGCACGGCATCGTGCACTTTCGGATGAACGTCCGGCAGGAATGCGTGGTCGAGCACGCTGCCGGAGCCGATGGTGAGCGCTTCGGTGAGCGACTCGCTGACGCTGCCCGTGGTGCCGCCGAAAATGATGAGATAGCGGCCGCCGCTGACCGTGCCGCCCTTGATCATCGCAATGGGCGCCTTCTTCAGGATCGCGTCGGTCGTGAAGATGCCGTCGGCAATACTGCGAAACTCGACAACCGCGATGGCAGAATATTTCTTCACACAATCCTGAATGCCCCAACCAGTGTGCAGCGGCGCCAGCGCGAGAAGCTCTTCGGCGTCGTCATGCCTTCGCCCGTCGGACTGGCGATGGTGAACGACGTGGGGCCTTCGCCCTTGAAGCCGAGACCCGCGAGCGCCGGCCCGTTCTTGACGAAAATGCTGGCGTTGCACTCCCGCGCCATGCGGCTGAGGTTCGAGAGATTGTCCGAGTGCATGACGAACGTGTGCCGTCGCGGATGCTCCAACTGGATCGCAAAGTCGATGCCTTCATCCGCGTCGCGCACGCGCGTGACCGGGAAGATCGGCATCATCTGCTCGGTCCACAGCAATGGGTGATCGTGGTCCACTTCGCAAATGCCAAGGCGAATACTGTCGTCGCAGCGGATTCCCGCCTTCTGCAGAATGACGCTGGCGTTCTTGCCGATCAGCGATCGATCGAGATCCGCTTCCTGTCGTGGGCCGTAGGTCTTCGTGAACACGACTTTTTCCACGGCGGGCAACTGCTCCTTGGTGATCAGGTACGCGCCATTGTAGGTCATCGCCTTGATCAATTTGTCGGCAACGCTCGAAACGACCAGGCACTCCTTTTCGTCGGCGCAGATGATGTTATTGTCGAATGACGCGCCGAAGACGACGTCGCGCGCCGCCTTATCGATGTCGGCGCTCTCATCCACCACGACCGGCGGATTGCCCGGCCCGGCGCAGATTGCCCGCTTCCCGCTGGCCATCGCGACTTTCACGACCGCACCGCCGCCGGTAACGACGACCAGGCGCACGCCGGAATGTTTCATCAATGCCTGCGCGCTTTCGACGGTTGGGTTGGCGACGCACGTGATCAGATTGCGTGGTCCACCAGCCGCGACGATGGCTTTGTTGATCAGCGCGACGTTGTGGCAGGACACGCGCTTGGCGCTCGGGTGGACGTTGAACACGACGGCATTACCCGCGGCGAGCATCGCAATCGTGTTGTTGATGATTGTCGAAGTCGGATTCGTCGTCGGCGTGATGGCGGCGATGACACCGAACGGCGCAGCTTCGGTCAGCATCAGGCCGTCGTCGCCGGTGACAGCGTTCGACAATAGATCCTCCGTGCCCGGCGTCTTGTCCACAACGAGCTGGTTCTTGAGGATCTTGTCCTCGTAACGACCGAGGCCCGTTTCCTCGTGGGCCATGCGCGCCAGCGCGCTGCCGTGCTCGCGCATCGATTGGCGGATGGACGCGATGATGTCGTTGCGTTTCTTCAATCCCAACTGGTCGAACTGGCAGAAGGCGATACTGGCGGCCTTTACCGCTTCGTCGATGGTATCGAAGATGCCAATGTCGCGTAGCGGAGCCGGGGAAGACCCCGACGATGATGATGCCGGCGCGGACGCCCCGCCGCGTCCCGTCAGGTCCGTGACGATGCGTTGCGCGATTAACTCGATTTCTTGATCGCTGAGGGCCATGGCCTCAATCCTTTCGGTACTTCTCAGTGCCGCCGATTTCCCATGTGTCCACAATCGCCATGATGACGGCGTCGCAGGGGCGATCCTTGGTAGCGAGGGTCTGGCGGGCCGAACTGCCCGTGGCGACCAAAACCAGCTCGCCGGGGCCGACGCCCACGGCGTCGACCGCCACGACCTGGCCGCCGGTTTCCTTGCCCTCGGTGTCCACGTGCTTGACGAGCATGAACTTCAGGCCGTCCATGCTGGATTCCTTGCGCGTGGCGACGACGGTGCCGACAACTTTGCCAAGATTCATAAACAGAACCTCCCGTCAGGGGCGGAGCATGAGCCCCGCCCCTGCGGCTAATTGTTCGATTTACTTCTTGGCAGCTTTGGCGCCGCGTCCCAGCGGGATGACGTCGTCAACGTTCTGGTGCGGACGTGCGATGACGTGGACCGCCACAACTTCGCCCACGCGGCTGGCGGCGGTGCGGCCGGCATCCGTCGCGGCCTTGACCGCGGCGACGTCGCCACGAACGACGGCGGTAACGTAACCGCCGCCCGTCTTCTCGTAGCTGACGAGCTCGACTTTTGCCGCTTTGACCATTGCGTCAGCCCCTTCCACCATCGCGGCGAAGGAACGCGCTTCCAATAGACCTAATGCATCTGCCATGTCTGTGTCTCCTTACGTTATTGTGATCGTTTTAAAATCGCTGCTCTAACTGCCGCCGCCACCCTTCATCTCGCGGCCGGTGACGCTGTTGATCGCTGCCTCGGCGGCCTTGGCAGCCACGTCGATGTCCTTCTCCTCACCGCCGAGGTAAATGCGGCCGAAGCTGCCGAACGCGCGGATTTCGAGAATGTTGATCTCGGCGGACTTTTCCGCTTCGTTTGCGGCGAACGCGGCATACGCGGCGGGGGCAACTTCCAGGGTGAACAATGTGTGGCCAGGCAGGATCATGTTGCCGTGGCGCGTGCGATTGATGAGCATCGTATGATAGTCATCGATGCGGCGGATGACGCTGCTGCTGAAAATCTGGGGCTTGTAACGCCCTTCTTCCTTTAGATCGAGCGCCTGGAGAATGGCGGCGCCGGCCTGGCGCACATCCGCCTGTGATTCAGAGTGGATTTCGAGCATTCCGTACAAACGCTCGATGATCTGCATACCGGGCGTGACTTTGGTGGACTTGAGCGCGACGTCGGTGACGCGATTGATTTCCATCCCCGGCGAAATCTCGACGAAGAGGGAGGCCTGGCCGGCGATCGGCAAAAAGCCCTGCGAGACTGTGGCAAAAAACGACGCCACCTGCGGCTGCAAACTATCGAGAAAAATATACGAGCGTAAATCGGCCATGATGCATTCCTTTCTTCTTCAATTAATACTTCGCGCCTTCGCCGGAAATCACTTCGCCGGCAGCTTCCTTCAAAATTTTCAGGCCGCCGGACGTGCCAATGCGCGTGGCACCCGCAGCGACCATTTTCAGCAAATCCGCCAGCGATCGTACACCACCCGACGCCTTCACGCCGAGTCCCTTGTCACGAACGATGCGGCTCATCAAGGACACGTCTTCCACCGTCGCGCCGCCCGAACTAAAGCCGGTGGAAGTTTTCACGAAATCAGCATGGGCTTTCACGGACAATTCGCACGCGCGCGCCTTCTCTTCATTGGTGAGGAGTGACGTTTCGAGGATGACCTTGGTTTTGGCGCTGCCGTCGCGGCAGGCCTCGACCACGCCCCGGATATCACGCAGCACGAGTTCGTCGTCGCCGCTCTTGAGGGCGCCGACATTGATGACCATGTCGATTTCCTTCGCGCCCTGGCGGATCGCGGCGCGCGCTTCCATGGCCTTCGTTTCTGGCGGCTGAGCGCCGAGCGGGAAACCGACGACACAGCAGACCTTCACGGTGGTACCGTCGAGCGCCTGACGGGCGAACGAAACCCAGGTCGGGTTCACGCAGACCGAGTAGAACTTGCTCTGGCGCGCCTCGCGGCAGAGCTGTTCGATATCGGCGCGAGTCGTGTCGGGCCGCAACACGGTGTGATCGATCAGTTGCGCAATCTGCGATGGCGACAGCCGTGATTTGGGCGTGGTGGCAGCGATGGGCGGATTGCCCTGCGCGGTGAGGAGTTCCTGGACGCGTTTGGCGATGCGTTCGAGGTCGGTCTGGGAGGCGTTCACGCGCGGATCTCCAATCGCAGCCAGCAACGTTGCCTGATGCGCTCCCACTCCAATGGGTCCATCCTCGATTTCATTGATTAGTTGTACACGCTTTCGGTGCCGCTCTTCAACACATTCGCCCGCTAAAAAAGTTTCAACGATTTGTTTCGCCGCTTCCACGTCAGTCTGGCCTGCGCCGAGAGTGAGCACGTTGGCATCGTTGTGTTCCCGCGAATTCTTTGCGAGGGCGACACTGTAACACGCCGCAGCGCGCGCGCCACGGACTTTATTGGCGGCCATGGCCGAACCGATGCCGGCGCCATCCACGATTATGCCGCGGTTGCAGGAGCCACTGGCCACCAGCCGCGCGACGGTATAGGCGATGCGCGGATAATCGACCGCGTCCTTGCCATGCGTGCCGCAATCCTGCACGAAATAGCCGCGGCTCTGCAAGTAAGTAAGAAGCTGATTCTTCAGATCGAGCCCGCCATGATCCGAACCGACAGCAATCTTGAGATTTTTACCCATCTGGATGTCAACTTTTTTTTCATATTCGCCGGACAAAAGCAAGAGATGATTTCATTCGGGTCTGACTGAATCAAATCCGGTACAGCCACCTCCGCACTTGCGAACGTTGTATTCCACGTAATATGGCCCCGCACCCGTCGTGGCCGCGAGCGTAAATCGCTGCGAGCAGTGGCGCGGGATTGATTGCGGCCGGGCGCCCATACGATCCAGCGGCGCATCGGGAAGCCAGAACCCGAATGTGTAATAGCCAGGAGGAGTTATGTCATCGACGAAGGTCAAGCGAAATGGCTTGCCGGGTAACAGTGGCTTGAGTTAAACAGATGGTCACCGCACTAGAATTTCAGGCGATGTCTTCTGAACAACAGGCCAGTTCGATTTTTCCCCGAACCGATTGGACTGAGTTGAGCAAGGCAGCGGAGGGTGATGAAGCCCGCCTTGATCGACTCATCCGCCAGTATTGGGGGCCGTTGAAAATATTCCTCGTGACGACTTTTCCTGGACTGAGGGATGAGGCGGATGTTGTGCTACAGGAATTTGCCGAGGACAAAATCCTCCGGGACGGT
The DNA here is from genome assembly GCA_052146795.1 of Verrucomicrobiia bacterium. GTDB lineage: Bacteria > Verrucomicrobiota > Verrucomicrobiia > Palsa-1439 > Palsa-1439 > Palsa-1439. Next base: position 3,807 of record JBKQMH010000093.1, on the reverse strand, counting down.
TGGTTGAAGCGAGCGGACCGAAGCCGCGGGCGGTTCCGCCACTTTCTGAAGACGAGTTTGCGTAATTTCGTTTTGGACCGCTTGAATCGGGCCGAAGTGAAGCACCCACCAGTCTCGCTGGAAGAGTTGGAGCAGGAACTGCCCGGCGCGGAGGCCCCATCGGAAGAGTTCGACCTCATCTGGGTCCGGACGGTCTTGGCGGAAACGTTGCGGCGGATGGAAGCCGATTGCCAGAACCCGACAGCCGACCAGCCACGGCGCGCGCACACCTGGGAGATGTTCCGCATCCGGTTGCTGGAGCCGATCTTCAACGATGCCGACCCGGTACCCTATGAGCAGTTGATTGAGCGATTCGGACTGAGGTCGCCCATGGACGCCTCGAACATGCTCCTGAGTGCCAAACGGGCTTTTTAAGATGCAGCTCAACAATGTAATCAAGGAATACGCGGAGCAGGATTCCGCAACGGCGGCAGAAGTCCAAGCGCTGGAAGAGTTTGTATCGCGAATGGCGAACCGGGGCTGAAAATCACAAGCTGTGCAAGATGCGCCATCGAAACCCGTATAGGTAGTAGAATCATTATGTCCGAACTTGACTCATCGGAAGCCGTATTCAAGAGCCGGCCCAAGCGTCTCGCCGCGTTGATGGGAGCTGGGGCCGAAGGCGCCAGGCTCTGGCTTCCGGAAGAATTGGCCGCCGTCTTCCGACACCAAATGCAGGCGCCCGTGCTCCTGGATTTGGGCGGGTTTGATCCCGGGACCGCCGTGAGGCTCAAGACCCTGAGTGAAGCCCAAGGGTTGATCCTCAAGAGCTTCTCGGATCTTTTCCATCATCCGTCCCCGCCTCTCGAACTACTGAGGCTAACCAAGGATTTCGCCAAGGCAAACCTGGATCACTCTGAGAGCGGGTTGCCGTCGGAAATCGTTAGCGTGCTTTACTACACCAGCATCGCCGTCGCGCTCGTCCGACTCGACACCCGGATTTCACAACTCAAGGACGCGGACCTGCGGCGCGGCCTGCTTTGGGCCAGGGATCAGGCATGGGTCGATGAAAAAACCAAGGCCTTGCTGATCGAGGCCACGGAAAAAATTCCGAAGGAACCCGACCGGTGATTGGCTGTCATGAGCGAGGATAAAACACAACAGCAACCTGACCGAAGTGAGGACGCAACACGGCAGCGCGACGAATTGGCTCGTCCGGCTTCGGCATTAGTGGGGCCGATTGCCGAGTTGGTGGGGCGGAGGATGGTTTCTCCACCTTCGCGGCCTGGCGTACTGGCCCGGGTGGATCGATTCGAGGTTCTGCGGGTTTTGGGGCGTGGTGGAATGGGCGTGGTACTGCAGGCGCGGGATCCAAACAGCGGATTGGATGTCGCGGTCAAAATGGTTCGAACCGATTTGGCGGAGAATTCGCGTGCCGTGCACCTGTTTGTGAAAGAGGCCGGGCATATGCGGCGCTTGAGGCATACCAATGTGATGCCGGTGCTGGAGGTTTCAGACCGAGCCGAAGGTCCTTATATGGTCATGCCCTATTTCGAGCGGGGGAGCCTGGCCAGGCGAATCCAGGTTGGACAGGGATTGGAGCCGTCGCTGATTCTTGACATCGCTTTACAGATTGCCGAGGGCTTGCGATTTGCCCACCAGCGCGGGATCATCCATCGCGACCTCAAGCCGGCCAACATTCTACTGGCGGCCAATGACAAGGCTTGTCTGGCCGACTTCGGCCTGGCGCGGACCCTGTTCAACGACTCGATCATGGACGTAGGGAGCAAGCAATGCGAGGGTACGGCGGCCTACATGTCGCCCGCAGTTGCGGCCGGAGATGCCGAGGACACGCGTTGCGACATCTACGCGTTCGGCGCGTTGCTGTACGAAATGTTGACAGGGCAGCCTCCCTATAGCGGCCAAACCACAAAGGAAATCCTGGAGCAAATCCTGTCCGGTCCGCCGAAATCGATTGCTCTCCTGAATCCCAATGCCGATCAACGGCTTGTCACGGTGGCCGAAGGGGCCATGGCGCGCGAACTCCGGGACCGATATGCCGACATGACGGACGTCTTGGTCGATCTGGAGCGGATCAAAGAAGGCAAGGCACCCGTGGGGCCTCGGGACATGGGCCGCAAGGTGCGTCATACCATGGAAGGGGTTCGACGGATTCCGAAAGCTGTTTGGATTGCCGTGGGCCTGGCGGGCCTCGTCGCGCTGGTCTTGCTACTGCGACGACCGACCGTGCCAATCGTGCCCGTGGCACCGACCGTATCGACGGCCCCGACTGTACCGGCCACACCGACCGAGCCAATACAGCCGTTGATGCTTCAAGACCTTCGAGCGGTTGCCGTGGATAGCTTCGGCAATATTTACGTGGCGGACGAGGACAACAACACCATCCGCAAGATCACGCCCGCAGGTGTTGTGGGAGAACTGGCTGGAAAGCGTGGCACTCCCGGCACCCTCGATGGCAGCCGTGGCGATGCGCGGTTTAGCATTCTTCGGGGCATCACCGTCGACAGGGCGGGCAATCTCTACGTGGCTGATTCTTACACGATACGAAAGATTACACCAGCGGGCGATGTAAGCACCCTGGCCGGAAAGGCTGGAATTCCCGGGACCGTTGATGGCGCCGGCAGCGAGGCCAGATTTAGCATCCCGTCGGGAACCGCCGTGGACGATGCCGGCAATGTCTACGCCGCCGACATGTACACGATTCGCAAGATCACGCCCGCGGGGGTCGTCAGCACGCTGGCGGGAACGCCTCGGCATGCGGGGAGCGCCGACGGTGCGGGTGCCGGTGCCCGATTCAGTGACCAAGCCAAGGGCGTGGCGGTGGATAAGGAGGGGAATGTCTACGTGGCGGACACGTACAACAACACGATACGCAAAATCACGCCGTCGGGTGTCGTGAGCACGGTGGCCGGGACGGCCGGGCAAATGGGACCCGCCGATGGTACGGGTGCGGGCGCGTCGTTCAGCCGTCCGCAAGGAATCGGAGTGGACAGGGACGGGAATGTCTACGTGGCGGACACGGACAACAACACGATACGCAAGATCACGCCATCGGGTGTCGTGAGCACGTTGGCCGGGGCGGTTGGACAGCGTGGCCATGTTGATGGCCCGGGTGGCAACGCGCGGTTTAATGATCCACAAGGGATCGCGGTAGACGGTCAGGGCAACATTTATGTGGCGGACAGAGGGAATCAAGTGATACGCCGGGTGACGCCGAACGGCGTGGTAAGTACCTTGACTTTAAGGTCGACTAGCAAAATCGCACTATTGGCGCAGCCCACTCAAGCGACACCAGTAAGTCTTCTGCCTGGAATGGTGGATGTTGTAGGACTCACAAAGGCTGGGTTTGGTGAAGGCCTGATTCTGGCGAAAGTTCAAAGGGCTGGCGTGTCTTACGACCTGTCGACCGATCAAATGATTTACCTCAAGAATCAGGGGGTCTCAGAAAACGTCATCTCCGCATTGCTCCAAGGCAAATCCTTTGGTACAGGAACCAAGGTCAGCGGCGGAACGACAAAGTCGCCTGCACAACCTCTGCCAGCAGAGATGCTCCGTCACTAGGAACCAGCTGTTTTCATGGCCGATCATCCATTTATCTTCCTGATTCAGGACAAACACACGGGCAGCATCCTGTCTTTGGGCTGCGTGATGAGCCCGGCAGGATAGCCCAGAAGCCAAGGAGGGATCATGGTAGGACACAGCGGGAAGATTGGGGTGGGCGGTCTCGAAAGTTTTTTGAATTGTTCTGCAAGATGTCTTGGTCCGAACCGTATTGGCCAATGAACCCCTATATGGGAAGCGAAAAAG
>JBKQMH010000092.1:0-8450 GCA_052146795.1 Verrucomicrobiia bacterium | reverse complement strand
GCCAAAGGTGCAATGTCGGGTGGCGGTTGGGAAGGCGACGGGTCCTTCCGCGACGCCCTCAAGGACAAGGACGAATCCGTTGCCTTGGAGCAGGAATCCCGTGTCGTCCGCGCCGAGGATATGGTCGCCAACCTCATCAAGGAGAAGCTCGAGGCATTGACCAAGGACCCGGAGAATCCGGTGATCCAGCGCGAACTCGGCAAGCTCTACGCCCAGAAGGAAAACTTTGACGAAGCCCTGCGCTACCTCGAGGGACTGTTCGCGAAGGAAGGCGGAACGGATCCGTCTCTCGAACGTGAAATCGGCGATACCAAGATCAAGCGCCTCGAAACCCAGTTGACCGCCAAGAAGAAACAACTCGAAACAAACCCGGCCAATGCCGCAGCGCTTCAAAACGAAATCACCACGCTCGAGTCCGATTTGGACAAGCTCAAGCTCTACGAAGCCGAGCGCCTCGTGGAACGGTACCCCAACGATCTCATGTACCGGTTCGATCTCGGCGTGTTGTATATGAAGGCTGGCAACGTCGACGGCGCTGTCGAGCAACTGCAAAAATCTCGCGGCCAACCCCAGCGCCGTGTCGCCTCCCTCAATCTCCTCGGCCAGTGCTACCAACAAATGGGCCTCCATGACATGGCGATTGAGACCTTCAATGAGGCCATCAATGAACTCCCGACCATGGACGGGCTGAAGAAGGAGTTGCTGTACAATTTGGGTTGCGCGTACGAGCTCATGGGCGATCAAGACAAGGCCACGGCGGCGTTCAAGGAGATCGCCAAGGTCGATTTCGGTTATCGCGACGTGCGTGCAAAGATCATGCGCAAGCCCCCCACGAAGACCTAACCCAACGGCCTATCGTTAGTCAGGCAGTTCCGATCTCGCCCAGACGTCCTGCAAATCTCGAATCCCGTCCGGGCGTCGTCCTTGCCGATCCACGAGGATGACCTTTATCCCCGCTGCCTCCGCGCCGCGCACGTCTTCCCCGTAAGAGTCGCCGACATGGATCGATTCCGCCGCGGTAACGCCCGCCGCGCGAAGCGCCGCCAGGAAGATCTCGGCATTTGGTTTCTCCACCCCGACCTCGCAGGAAATCGTCATCGAATCGAAATGCTTCGCCAGCCCTGTCCTGTCGAGCAGCAAACGCAGACGCTCATCCCAATTGGAAAGGACGCCAACGTGGAGGCCGCGCGCACGCGCTTCGCGCAGCGTGTCCTCGACATCCGGAAAAACCTGCCACACGTCGGGTCGGGCGAACGTCTCGAACAACTCCTCGAAGCACGCCTCATTCTCCTGCCCGAGCGCGCGAAAGGCGAGTTCCCGCCACCATTCCTTGCGTGACACTGTCAGTCCGGGGCGTTTCAATGCGGCCCAGGATTGGCGGAAAGCGCCTTCCATCTCGTCGGCGGTTCGATCGATCCCATGTCGCCGGGCAACCGCAGCATACACGGCCCCCACGGACGGGTACGGCCGGAGCAGCGTGCCGCCCGCGTCGAAGAAAATCGCGCGCAGCCGTCCGCGGCTCACTGCAACACCAGCTCGCGCGGCGTCTTCGCCCTCGTTCCTTTCGCAAAGCCGAGCCGATCCAGCGCTTCACCGACCAGGAACAGCGATCCCGCAATGGCGATGGTTTCCGCCCCCTCAATGCGAGCTTGTGCGTACGCGGCGGAAAGATTTCGCTCGACGGTGATCCGCGCGGCGGGGTTCGCCGCCTGGCACCAGCGCGCCAACTGGTCAGGCTCGCTCGTCCGTTCGCTGTTGACGGGGACGCACACCACCCGCACGGCGAGCGGCGCGAGAATCTGGCACATCTGATCGTAGTTCTTGTCCCGCAACACGCCGAGGATCAACGTCAGCTTCCGCCCCGCCACATGTTCGCGCAACGTCGCCGCGAGCCGTTCGGCGGCGGCCGCGTTGTGCGCACCGTCCAGCACCACCGTCGGGTCGTGGTGCACAATCTGAAACCGTCCCGGCCACGTCGTCCGCGCCAAGCCTTCATGTACCTGCTTCGCCTCGACCGGCAATCCCGACGCCTCCAGCGCCGCCACCGCCGTCGCGCAATTGATCGTTTGGTGCGCGCCGAGCAACGGAATCGTCAGCGGGCCGTACCCCCGGCGCGTTCCCATCAACTCCACCCGCTGGCATTCCTCGTTTTCACTCAGTCGCGTCGCGCCAATGTCCCGCCCCACTACCGTCAGCGCGCTCCCCTGCGTCGCCGCGGTGCTCTGGATTACCTGCAGCGCTTCTTCCGCCGCCGCCGCCGTGACCACCGGCACCCCGGGCTTGATGATCCCGCATTTCTCCGTGGCAATCTGCGCCAGTGTCTCGCCCAGATACTGCGTATGATCGAACGCGATATTCGTGACCACCGAAACCAGCGGCACGATCACGTTCGTCGCGTCGAGCCGCCCGCCCAGCCCCGTTTCCCACACCACCACGTCCACCTTCTGCTCCGCGAAATACCGCAGCGCGATCGCCGTCACCGTCTCAAAAAACGTCGGCGCGTGAAACTCCAGATTGGCGCCCACCGTCTCCAGCACCGGCCGGATCTCCTCGACGAGCCGCACCACGTCCGCTTCGCTAATCGGGTGGCCGTTGACTTGAAATCGCTCACAGAACGACACGAGATGCGGCGACGTGTACAACCCCGTCTTGTAGCCCGCCGTGGACAGCACCGCGCCCAACATCGCCGCCACGCTCCCCTTCCCGTTCGTGCCCGCGATATGGATGAATCGCAGCGGCTTCTGCGGATCGCCCATCAGCCGCAACAAATACTGCATCGTCTCCAGGCCAAGTTTCTGGCCAAACAGCCGGATGCCGTACAGGTATTCGATGGTCTCGGGATATGTCACACCGGATCGTCCGATATGTCGCCGCACCCTTCAGGGTGCGCAGGCTCAAGCCTGCGGCTACAGGTTTGTGTTACGCCGCGGCCTTGAATTTGCGGCCGCCACGACCAGAAAAATAACTCAGCAATTGCGCCAGCGTCTGCTTGAGCTGCTTCCGATGCACAATGAGATCGACCAGCCCCCGCTCGCGCAGAAATTCACTGGTCTGGAACCCCTCGGGCAACTCCTGTTGCGTCGTCTCCTTGATCACGCGCGGTCCCGCAAACCCGATCAACGCCTTCGGTTCGGCGATGATCACGTCCCCGAGCGACGCGTAGCTCGCCATCACGCCCGCCGTCGTCGGATGCGTCAGCACCGAGATGTACGGCAACCCCGCTTTCGCGTGCAACGCCAGCGCCCCGCTCGTCTTCGCCAGTTGCATCAGGCTCAGAATCCCCTCGTACATCCGCGCGCCGCCCGATGCCGAAATGATGATCACGGGGATCTTCAGTTCCGTCGCCTTCTCGATCGCCCGCGTGATTTTTTCGCCGACCACCGACCCCATGCTCGCGCCCAGAAAACTGAAATCCATCACCGCCAACGACACGTCGTGGCCCTCCAGCTTGGCGAGCCCGATCACCACCGCGTCGTTCAGCCCCGTTTGCCGATGATACGTCCGCAACCGTTCCGAATACGCCGCCACGCCAGTGAACTTGAGGAAGTCCACGCTCGCCATGTCCGCGTCGCTCTCGCGGAACGTCCCCTCATCCGCCAGCATCGCCACGCGTTCCATGGCGGTCATCGTGAAGTGGTAATCGCATTTCGCGCAGACTTTCGCATTCGCAACGAGTTCCTTGCTGTAGATGATCTCCCCGCATTGCTTGCACTTCACCCACAACCCGCTCGGGATCTCGTGCTTCTTGGTGATCGTCTCGGAAATCTTCGGCTTTTCTTTTTCTTCGAATACCGCCATAGATTCTTTCCTCGCGCGACGGCGACCTCGTGACCCTCCCTGGCCCCCGCCAACTCCACAACCTTACCATACCCCTCCCTCGTCGCGCCAGCCGGAAAACCTGGGCGGTGTAGCGTGCTCTGTTACCCCCTGGAAATTATCACGGACACTCTGGCCAGTACATTGACCAATCCGTGCGTCACGCCGCCGGCCACAACGCTCTCCGTCTTTTCCCGCAGGCATCCGTAAAACAGGCCGACAAAACAATTCTGCAGGCCGTACCACCACGCGATCTGATAGTGGCCGTGAAAATAATCGACCGGGCTCAGGGCATGCAGCAATCCAAACAGCAGGGATGACACGACCAATCCGTACCCGAAATCGAGTCCCAGCACGTGAACGGGCCGGTCAAAGGTGTCGTTGATCCGTGATTGAATGTATCCCCGGAAAAATATCTCTTCGCCAAAACCGCCGCACACAAACAACCACGCGACCTCCAACGTCTCTCTCCCAACGGGCCGGTTGAAGTAGCCTGCAAGCCCCAGGGGAAGTGACAGCAACGCGGCGAGGAGCACCACGCTGGTCGCCCACGGCACGCGAGCCAGATACCTCGCTTGCCCCTTCATGAACCACAGCAACAGGATCGTCACCGTGAGACCAAACACCGCGCCTGCGACGCGGCTCGTCATGTCGGCTTGCGCGAATGACGGATCAGAATGAACGTGGGTGAACATCCTCCCCACACCCGCCAGCACCACCAGCAACAGGGTCCAGAGTAATCCGATGTTCAGATTGTGCCGCCACCGCTTCCACGTCAGCCCGTAGGCCTCGAAGCTCCGACCGCACAGTAGCAGAACCAAAACCGTAACCAGAATCATGACGCCACCGGGCGTAAAATTCAGCCCCGTTTCCCATTCCCATCTTCCCAGCGGCGTAAAGGATTTCAGGAACCGATACGCCACGTGGACAAGTATGAAGACGAGCACCACTTCGAGTATGGCTGTGACCCGTTGTTTCATGGATTTGATGTCGTTCCGTTACGCTCCTCGTGCGACGGCCAGCGCCACGATTTCCCCCGGCCATCGCTCTCCGCACGACCTTGGCACATCCCTCCCCCGTTGCACCAGTCTGTTTTGGGAGGGCGGGCTGGTCAGCACGCCAAACCCCTCTTCTTCAGTGACAGTTCCTCGTTGCCGGCTTAGAATCATGACCGGCGCAGTCAAAGCGTCACCACCATGAGCAAAATTGCCCTATTCAGCCGGACGCGAGTCATTCTCTCTGTTGCTGTCGGCTTGGTTGCATTTGTCGTCCAGGCAATCTCCGTTTGGAACACTCCCATCGGCGACGAGCCGGCCAAAATCAAGGAGGCCGGTGCGTTGCTGGAGCAGTATCGTCGGAGCGTGCAAACCGAGGGTGAGCTCTATACGGTTCAGGCTCGTGATGGCCGTGAGATCCACGTGTTCTCTCACACGGTTCCCGTGCAATCACGGTTGGACAATATTTTCAAGTTCGTCCTGAATGAGCGAGAGCACACAATTCTTGTCCAGATTCCCGAATACAACACGACAGCCGACTTCCCACCGGACACAAAGCCCGCGGACATCAGGGCCGCGTTGCGGATAAAGTTCCCGCCGGCGAAAGTCGACGTTCACCGGTCTTGGAACGATGTGGAGACTGCCAGTCGTGGACTGACCGGGTGGAACGGTCTGATTCTCAAAGCCAGGGCCATGCAATATCTGGGGGTAAATCCGGGCGGCGCCTCCGAATCCGACGCATGGACAAATCGTTTCGAGATCGCCCAGCGCAGCTTTAGCGTCTGCACGACGGTCGATCGTATCCGGAGAAGTGCCGGTTTTGGCCTCCTGGTATTTGTCATCTTCACACCGCTTACGTGGCTGGCTCTGCTCGTTCTCGCGTGGATTTGGTGCTTCTCGCTCGATCAACTCCGCAAGCTTTCACGGGCTGTCCGCGGCCAGACGCGCCGAGAATGAACGCAGTGCAGAGAGGTCAGACGGTTTCCAGCCATTCTCAAGATGACTTCCATACCCCTCTCGCCACGGCCAGCGCGACAACCTCCCGCGCCCCCGCTCCGCGCAACGTCTTGGCGCAACTATCCATCGTGGCGCCGGTCGTAAACACGTCGTCCAACAACACGAGCCGTTTGCCTTTGAAAATTGTTTCATCGCGCACGGCGAATGCATCGCGCATGTTCACAGCCCGGGCCTCGGCATCCAATCTCGTTTGCGTTGCGGTGTCTTTCACCCGGCGCAGATTTCGCTTCAGCACAGGCACATTCACCACCCTGCTCAATCCCACCGCCAGATACTCCGCTTGATTGAATTCCCGTTGTCTCAACTTGTGCGGATGCAGCGGCACGGGAACGATGCCATCGATTTCCTGCCAGTCGATCCACCGTTGCGCCGCCCCCTGCAGCCAATCAACCAGATGCCGGCCAAAATACATCTCCCGATTGTATTTGAAACGCAGAATGCAGTCGCGGACGACCCCTTGGGCGCGGCAGGCGCACACGGTCCGGCTGAAGTAGAACCGCAAATTCTGGCAGTAACCGCAAACGAACGTCTCGCCCGTGACCGTCCCCGTGAACGGCGAGGCGCATTGCCGGCAAAACGGCGGCTCAATCAGTTTGGCCGAGGAGACGCACGCGGGGCAGACGATCCCCGGGTCGGTGTCGGCCAGCGGACAACCGCAGAAGGGACAATTTCGCGGCCAGACCAGGTCTAGCGCGCGCCGGGCCCAGAGCTGGAGTGCCCGGGTCCGCGCAGGGGCTTGAATGTCGTTCGACATAACCACTCCATCAACACGAGGAGCACCACGAGCATCGGCCAGGACGCCACATTCTGTGTGACATCCAGGGTCGCCGACCAGCGCATGAACTCGTTGACCAGCACCCAGCCCGCGTGCAGCCCGATCGGCAAATATAATGCCTTCGTCCGGGCGTAAGCCAATCCCAAAACGCAGCCGGCCAGAAACAACGATACAAACCCAACCAGAACACCTTTCTGCACCAGCGACTGCGTCACGATCCAGACCAGACACTTGCCGCCGCTGATCCACGTGACCTGGTTGGCTGGGATGTTCACGCCGTTCGGCTTGAGAAAATGCGCCGCCGAATACACCGCGCTGGCCAACACGATGGCGACGGCCACGTTCATACGACGTTCCAGCGCCCCCTGCAGTGCCCCGCGAAAAAACGTCTCTTCGATGACCGCGACTGCCACGCCCACAAAAAAGAACTTTACCCCGGCGCCCGCCATCTGTCCCGAAGTCATGGTGAACACCAGCCGGTGGCCTCCAACGACGACGAGCAAGCCAATCATGACCGTCAGCGTCGCCACGCCGAGGACGTACCCAGCTAAAGCGTGACGCCACCAGCCGCGCGCCCGCACGTAGCCGATGTCGCTCCAGAACCGGAATCCGATCACCCGCAGCAACGGCCACAATCCAGCCAGGGCCACGAGCATGATCGCCCGGTCAAAGATCCGATGGAACGGATACGTCGCGTAACCGTGAAGAGCGTTTACGTGAGGGGCCACCCGCTGCACGGCCCAAAACAGCCACGGCGCCAGCAGCGCGCCGAGCACGATGACGGCGACGAAATAAAGGCCGATGGCCCGGGACGCTCTCAATTACGTTTCGGTGGGCCGCTGAAGTTCCTGGGGAGTGAACACCTTGTGCCGCTGGACTTCGTTGTCCTGCATTTCCGAGATCGAGCCGGGGTCGATGATTTCCGTATAGCGAATCGAGCTGTAGGGTATCCAGTACACCTTGCTGTCGACCTCGACCGGTCGTTCTTGGGGAACGGCCGACTCCAAATCCGGATGCTCCTGGAACCGTCGTCCGCTGACGCGCACCCCGGTTTCATCCACGTCGGTAATGATGCCCCGAACGATTTCCCGCGGTGTCTGCGGGTGAAACCTTCGCAACACCACTTTCACTCGCTGGCTGAGTAATCCTTTTGTGTCCATTCGTTCCTCTGCGGCGCGGCGGTGCCCCGCCATTGACTGTCATTCCGAAACGGGCCTCTATTGTGTCGTAATGTCGCCGTCCTGTAATTTCAGCGCCTTGACCTTGGCCGTTTGACGATCAGACGAATAATCGGTCGTCGGCTGCGCCTCGCTCGATGGGCCTGGCGCCGTCGAGCCGGTGCTGCCACTGCGGGGCGGCGGCGCCGCCTGGTTCGGTTGGTTCGGCGCCATCGAGCCGATCATGTCATTCTTGGGCGACTCCGCCTGGTGCATATCGCTCGGCGCCATCGAACCGATGAAGTCCTTGGGGGGCAGCACCGCATTATTCGTCCCCGAACTGCCCATGCCGAAATACCTACCTTCCAACTCTTCGCTCACGCCCAACTGTCGCAAGCGGCGCTTGGCTTCGGCAACGGCCGCCATGTCGCTGCGCAAAACGACGGGGCGGATGAAGATGATCAACTCGGTGCGCTGCCGGTTGTTCGACTGGCTCTTGAAAAGCTGGCCGAAAAACGGAATGTCGCCCAGGAACGGCGTCTTGGTTGTCGACACCGTCTTCGTCTCCTGGATCATGCCGCCAAGAATGATCGTGCTCTTGTCTTCCACCGCCAACGACGATTTCGCTTCCCTCTTGTTAATGGTCGGAACGATCGTGCCGCCGATGTTCACGTTCGCCCCGAGATCGTT
>JBKQMH010000091.1:0-8060 GCA_052146795.1 Verrucomicrobiia bacterium | reverse complement strand
CCAGAAACTGGTTAAGCTAGCCGTGTGCCACGCGGGCGACACACGATGCCGTCCCTTGTCCGGCACTATCACAACATATTGCGGATAAGATCATTACGTGCCACACTGCGATCAACCGCACTTCAGTCTCGTTGACTCTACGTTCGGGGAAGTGTAAACAACTGCGACGCCCAAAGCGACGTGCCTTTGTCTAACTATCGAACACTCAGTGTGTTGTGTCTGTTTGACAGTAACCGGTTACCTGTAAAGAAGGTCGACATCGGATCCACCGCCATACAGCACCCATTTTATTGAATTGAATCGAAACGCCGGCCCGTTTAGCATCCACCACACCGACAATGACGCATACCCAAGGGAAGGAAACTCTTGTGACCAAAGAAACCCAAGCCACAGGACTGAAGGGCTGGATCGGCTACCGCCCGGAGATCAAGGTCATGGATTGCACGATCCGTGACGGCGGATTGATGAACAACCATCACTTCGACCACGAATTCGTGAAGGCCGTATATCTGGCGGACATCGAGGCCGGCGTCGATTACATGGAAATCGGTTACAAGGCCTCCAAGAAACTTGCCAGCCGCAACGAATACGGCGCCTGGAAATTCTGCGACGAAGACGATATGCGGCGGATAATCGGCGACAAGAAATCGTCGGTCAAAATCTCCGTCATGGCCGACGCCGAGCGCACCGATTACCACACCGACATCCTCCCCAAGGGCAAGACCGTCGTGGACATGGTGCGCGTCGCGACCTATATCCATCAGATTCCCACCGCGTTGGACATGATCAAGGACGCCCACGACAAAGGCCACGAAACCACGATCAACATCATGGCCGTCTCGACCGTTCCCGACCTGGAACTCGACAACGCGCTGGAGGTCTTGTGCAAATCCGAAGTCGGGACGCTCTACATCGTCGACAGTTTCGGCACGCTCTATGGGGAGCAAATCCAAGCGCTGATGCACAAGTTCCTCAAATTTGCCCGGCCGGCCAGGAAGACCATCGGGATTCACACGCACAACAACATGCAGCTCGCGTTCGCCAACACCATCGAGGCGATCATTCTTGGCGCCAACATGCTGGATGCGAGCATCGCGGGTCTCGGCCGGGGGGCGGGCAACTGCCCGATGGAGCTGCTGTTGAGTTTCCTCCACAATCCCAAGTTTAATCTCCGACCGGTGCTGCACTGCATCCAGCATCACGTGGAACCGATGCGGGAGAAACTGGGGTGGGGCTTCGCCATTCCGTATTTGGTGACCGGCCACCTCAACCAACATCCGCGCACCGCCATGAAGTTCATGGAGGAAACCGACGGGCGCGATATCCTCAAGTTCTACGATACCGCCGTCGAAGAAGAGTAAGTCCCGATCGTACCAATACGGCTCCCGGCGCGATGATACTTCGTAACGTCTCCCGCTATCTCCGTGGCGAACTCGCCAGACGCACCATGCTCCTCGTCCTGCTCCCGCTGTTTTTCATCTCGTATTTCGGAATTCTGGCCCTGGCCATCTGGTTGTACCCGGACTCCTATGATTGGCGCTACCTGTCCATCTCCAAGTTGCTCTATCCACTCACCAACCCGGAATTTCATTACATCGCCTCAACCAGCATTGCCATTTCCGGCGTGCTGATGGTCCCCTTCGCTGGTTACATCGGCCGACGATTGAGCGGCGCGGCTCCCACGGCTGCAAAGGTTGGAGCCGCCGTGTATTTCGGGGGCTGCATTTGTCTCACCTTGGCCGGTTTGATCGCGTCGCACCCGGCGCACGGAACGTCCCGTCTGCCCCAACTGCATAATACACTGGCGCGCATCTCGGTCATTGGCATCGGAGTCGGAGTCGTCGTGTTTAGCGCTTCCGCAACAAAAGGATATTTCCGGCCGACGCCGGGGAAGATGCGCCATCGACGCAGTCTCCTCGTCTCGTGGAACCTGCTCACGTTGCCCGTGATCCTGATCACCCTGACCTGGCTGGCAATCCGCATCTTCGTGAAGCGATCCACTCCCGCCTATCACGCCATTGCAACCTCCGCCGCCTGGAAGGTCGGGTTCTGGGAATGGATCGGGTCAGCCGTCGGATTCGCATTCCTTGTCTGCGCCGTGTTGTTCCTCCCGGAAAGCGATTCGGAATGAACAATCCCTGTGTGCGGACGCGTGTCGGACGCGGCCATCGCGGCTTGACGTTGCATTTCGAGCCCGAAAGCGTTATGGAGAATGGCATGAGGTTCGCCTCGCGCCGCGCCGCGTCATCGGACTGCATTCGATCGGGGAGCGTTTTGCCGGCTGCTCCCCCGAGGATGGCGCGACCCCTCCTCTTGCTCACAATCGCCGCGGTTGTGGTGACATTCCTTTCGAACACCGCGCGTGCGCAAACAGGCGCCGTGGCCTTCAGTCAGTCCACCTACACGGTATATTCGGACCAATCGAACGCCCCAATCGCCATCATCTTTACGGGCAGCACCGACGACACGGCCGACGTCGAATTCAACACGAGCAATGAAACGGCCACGGCCGGGGTGAATTACGTGGGTGTAAGCACGAATCTGGACTTCACGCCAGTCATCCTGACCAATTCCGACATCATCACCACCAATACCGTCACCACCAATACCGTCATCATCACCATTCAGGGTGGTGGAGCGCCGCAGTCCACGCAAACGGTCAATTTGGCCCTGTCGACTCCGTCCGGAGAGGCGGTCCTGGGCAGCCCATCGACGGCCGTCTTGGACATCATCAACACCAACGAAGGGCAACAGGTGGGATTTGCCCAGGCAACGTTCACGGCGGACGACACGGACGCCGAGGCGTTCGTCACGTTGGTCCTAACCGGCGGGACGAACGGCATCATCACCGTCAATTTCAACACCAGCGACGGAAGCGCCAAGGCCGGCACCAACTACACGGCGACATCTACGAACGTAACGTTTTCCGACGGAATGCTTACCAACACCGTGGACATTCCGCTGTTGCCGCCGCCGTCGAGCGTCTGCCCAAGCAACCAAACCGTGAACCTCGCCCTTTCGAGTCCCACGGGAGGCGCCACCCTCGGCAGCCTGAGTAATGCTATTCTGACGATTCAGACAACAGCCCCGCCGGTGATCCAATTCAGCGCGGCCAGTTATAGTGTTCATGAACACACCGGCAAGGCAACGGTCACCGTGATCCGCGCGTGCGGGGACACGTCGGCGCAAGTCGCCGTGGATTATGCGACGAGCGATGGCACGGCGAGCAACGGCGTTGATTATCTCAGCACCAACGGAACGTTGATCTTTGGAACCAACCAGTCCAGCCAAAGCTTCAGTTTTACCATTCACAAGTTTTCGACCTTCCAAAGCAACAAGACCGTCAACGTGACGCTGTCTCATCCGGTCGGCGCCACCCTGGGCACCCCGGATACGGCTGTGGTGACGATCGTCAACGACCGGCCGCAGACGGTCATCTTCACCAATTCCAGCGGCGACGTGATTACGCTGATGCTTCGGTCCATTGGAACGATGCAGGTTTTACAACAAGAACCCCTTGACCTTGTCCTGTCCGAAACCGAGGCTGCCACCAAAATCACCATGAAGGTCAAGAGCAGCAAAACGGCGGCCGCCCTACCCCAAATCGACCAGATTACCGGCGATGGCGACTGCGGCCTCATTGACGCCCGTGGTTTCGACGTGGTCGGCGCCGGCGTTCAGTTGGATGGCTACCTGAAACAATTGAGAATCCACGACCTCACCAACGATGCCGTTGTCACGTCCAATGGCGCGGAGAATCAGAGCACCTCCATCTTCGCCCACAATCTCGAGGACGGTTGCGCCATCATCGTCAGCAATCGGATCGGCAGTTTACAGGCGGCGCGGTTTGGCAACGGGTCAACTATCATCGCACCACAAATCAGTGCCGTGTCGATCAAGGGCGATAAGAAGGGCGGCATTTCAGGCGACTGCGGAGGAATCATCATGATTTCCGGCGAGGGTCTGGCCGCCAATCAACTGGCCCTGGGATCGCTCGTGGTGGCAGGTACGATCAGCAACACCAGCATCATCATCTCCAACGGCAGCGCCAGCACCGTGAGCGCCTCACAGATGATTGATTCCACGGTTCACCTTGGTTACACGCCGAATCCTCCGACCAATTCAATTACTAGCGGAGGCACGTTTGTCGCCGGTATGCGGCTGGGCAGTGTGAACATCCGTTCGTCGACCGACGGCTTCAATAACAGCGACATCGCGGCGTCGCAGATTGGGGACGTCCATCTGGCCAGCGTCGTGACCGACAATGGCGGGCTTTCCTTTGGTGTCACTGCCCAACAAATCTCGGGAGCCTCCTGCAAGACGCCACCGTTCCATTTCGCCCCCAACGGCCCCAACGATCAATCGCTCGGCGATTTCCACGTCGTTCTGCAGTAGGACTACGAAATCTGATCGTCTTGGCTCAGTTTTTTTCGTATGCGGCTGATGCAAACGGCATTGGCGTTTTCGATCACCGTGATGTTCGCCAAGGGCAGCCAACGTGCCGTGTTGATCTGGCGTCGGGAGAGGGCACTGGATTTCCAATAAAATTGCCCATTCCCCAGCCATTCCGGCTGCGGCCCCACTCGCCCCGACCCACGCAAAGAACATTCCGTCCCCCGCCGTGAACTTTTCGGGTTCGGCTTGCAACTACACAGAGAGAGGAGACAATCTCAGGCAGGTGCAATCTGACACCGATACCATCGGCCGGTTGTATGGGCAGCACGCCCGCGAGCTGTTTCACTACCTCGCCAGGCGATGCCCGGATGCCGCGACTGCGGGCGATCTCTTGCAAGAAACCTTCCTGCAGGTCGTCCGTCGGTCCGATCAACTGGCCAGGGTCTCCATACCCCGCGCCTGGCTGTTTGCCATCGCCCGCAACATGTTGGCCCGCCACTACCGCCGACAGCGCGACCCCCAACCCGTCGCGCAGCTCTGGTGTGAACCCGCGGAACAGAAGGACGATCGTCTTTTCGCCATGCGGGAAGCCATCCGTAGCCTGTCCACCGAGTTGCGTGACACCCTCGAGTTGCGGCTGGAACAGGAATTGTCCTACGAAGAAATCGCCCATGTGCTGGACGTCCCGGTCGGGACGGTCCGCTCGCGCCTGCACAACGCCGTGCGCCAGTTGCGCGACCTCATGAACCAGCAGGAGGAACCCAAACAATGAAGCCCGATACCATGGAACGGTTGCTACTGGACCGCGCCTTGGGACGCCTCGACCCCGACGTCGACACGCTGCTGGCAAATTATCTGGTCAACGACGCGTCCGCGACGACCCAGGCCCGGAAACTGCAGGACGTGGTTGATCTGGCCTGCCAGGCCGTTCGTCAACCCGTGCTTGCGGTCGAGCCTCCCAATCAAATCCATCGAATCGTCTGGCGTCATCGCGCCGAACAGGCACTCGCCCTCGCGGCCTCGTTTGTAATCGGCGTGGGCATCACCGCTTCGGCGTTGCGCGCCAGCCTCCGGCATGAGGACAGCTCGGTCTCACTCGCGCCCTCAATCCAAAACGCATCGACGCCGTCGCCACGCCGGGATACCCTCGTAAAAAACAAGATCGAGTCCCTTCCCTTCTGGTCAAACCAACGGTTGTACCTGCTGGCATCGGCGTCCGCCGCCGACGCCAACGCAAAGGAGATGGTGAAATGAATTTTCGTAAATGGCTCTCACAACGATTTCTGCTGGCAGCCTCCGTCTTTCTGCTGCTCTGCGCCGGCTGCGACCCGACCGACTGGGTCTGTTGGGCGCCGGACGGCGAGCACGCGTTCGTGCGAGGGTCGGATGACACCACCTGGCTGATTGACCGCACTGGCAAGATCCTTGGCAACGCCACCGACGCGCGCGCCTGGCTTCCAGACTCGCGACGCGTGATTGCCGTTCACACGGTAAAACCCACCGGCTGGGATGAATACGCCAAATTGCTCGGCCCTGACCGCGCCGAAAAGACAACCAAAGCCGCCGCCAGCCTAGTGGAGGTGATCCGGGCATATCATGGTGAGTTGGCCAAGTTCGGCGATTCGCCCGAGTACAAGAAATGGGAGAACGAAGGGGTCGGGCAAGCGTACAACGCGCAATGGCTGGTGGGGGCGGTAACCCTGTTTCTCCAACAAACGAACCCCAAGATTCTTGCCCCCATCTTCAACGCAAGCTCCATCTCCGTAACCAATCTCATCCCCGATATTTACGAACTCAGCACCCGCAACATCCTGCCGTCCGATCCGCCAGCCGAGCGGTTACTGGCCCGCTTCCCGGACGAGATCATATCGGTGTTCCCCTCGCCGAGCGGGCAGGTGCTCGCCTTTGCCGTCGGCGAACCCGGCCGCCCGGCCCTCTACGTCATCGCGCAAGCCACGAACAGTTCTCCCGTGAGGGTGGACGAAGGAACTGCCGAAGCCGGCTGGTCGACGGACGGCCAGGACCTCGCATACGCCAAGACCACGGTCCCCTACGACTTGCTTCAGAAAAGCACGCAACTGGGGACCATCACGAGCCGGCGCGTTTGCGGGACCAATGGACAAGTGCTGGCCAAGTTCGAGGAGCCCAAGGACCTCGCCGGAATAATCCTCGGACAACCCTCCACTCGTGTGGCCTGTCTCCCCGACGGTCGGATTCTTTTCGCGGCGGCTCCCATCCACTTGCCGGCGCTTTCCTCCGACGGGCCGAGCCATCTGACGCTGTTTGCCATCCGGCCCGGCCCGACACCAACCTTGGAGTCGATTGTGCGCCCCGCCGATATCTCACGGCTTCCAGACCGGGTGGACCGTTTTGCGCTGAGCCCTGACAAAAGGCGGGCGTCCATCGTCGACCAACAGGGTCATGTGAGCATCGTGTCTCTGGATACCGGGGAATTACTGGCGATCGAAGCGACGACTGTCTATTCCAACAGCGACAAATTCACGCAACTCATCCCGAACTGGCGAACCACTAACGAAGTCACGTGCATCGTCCCAATCGGCGATCCTTCCGGCAGTACCGCGCGCGTGGAGGTTGTTCTGGCGAACCTGAGCGGGCAGAAGACCGCCATCAGTCTGTCATGGTCGAACGCACCGATGAAGGGACTCCTGCTGCCCAGCGAATAATCCCGCTCGCTTATGGTACGCCGTCGGCGATTCTCCGTGGTGCGTTCACACGACTGCGGGCGTCGGGGCGGCTGTAGATGTAATACATTTGGAAGCAATGTGATACGCGCACAAACGTAGTCTGAACAATCATCATGCCACAAGATACGCGAATCGCATTGGCGAATGAGCCATTCCGTTATATCATGGGTTGTACCAACATATACCCCTTAGCCTATTGTGAACTCAATGAACACGACATCACCTGCTGGCCCTGCAACAAGAAGAGCACCCCCCGCCGTCCCGTTCGCCGCCAGAGCCGTAGCGTCCCCCACGACACTTGGCCTCGTGAAATCTTTTGGTTTCGGCGATCGCTTCGGGTTGGCCACACCGGGGCATCTCGCCGCGGCGCAGAAATTCGATTTCGCCCCGGTTTTCGCCCAGCAATCCATTCGTGAACTGGAACGCACGCAACGCACACCCCAGCAGGTCGTCAAGGCTGCAACCACCGCGCTCGCGCAGCGCGGCTACACTGGCAAGTGGGGAGCGGACGCGGACCATTTGAAGACAACCGAACACGTGGACCGGATGGCGGCGGCCGGTTTCTGCTTCTTCACGATCGATCCCTCCGAGCACGTCGGCCAAGGCGCGGTCAAGTCCGAGTTGGAGTCCGCGTACCTAGGACGCAAATTCAATGTACCCAATGTCGCTAAGCTGCAATTCGACGCCCCGTCGCTCCGAAGCGCCGCGATAAAATACGGGCGCGCCCTCGAGCACGTCAGCCTCATGGGCCGGCACATCGCCAAGACGATGGGCGCGCGCCCATTCGAGATCGAGGTCAGCGTGGATGAGACCAGTGAGCCCACCAGCGTGTTGGACCATTTGTTCATTGGCCTGGAACTTCGGCGGCTGGCCGTTCCCCGCGTCATCAGCGTGGCGCCACGATTCATCGGCGACTTTGAAAAGGGCATCGATTACAAGGGTGACCTCAAGAAATTCGAG
>JBKQMH010000090.1:0-9387 GCA_052146795.1 Verrucomicrobiia bacterium | reverse complement strand
TCCCTGTGACATCGCGGGGATGGAATCGCACCAGGTCGTGTCCCCCGTGATGGCCAGAACCTTGCGGCGGTATTCGATGCGATAGCCGAGGCACGGTTCCCGGTCGATGTGCTTCATCCGATACGCGCGGATGCACACCCCGCGAATGGAAATCGGGCGCCCAGGGCGGATGGTCTTGTAGACGACGGAAAACCGACGGCGATCCTTCGTTACTTCCGCGAACATCAGCCTCGTCAGGGCCTCGATCCTCGCAGGACACAATGCGGAGCCAATCACCACCAACGGCTGTTTTCGCCGCGAGCGGTACTGGTAATCCAACAGCAACATCGGCACGCCGCCGACGTGGTCACCATGGAGATGCGTGACCAGGATGAAATCGATGTCTTCGGGAGGGATCCGGGAGCGGCGCAACGCCGGCAGGATGCACGGGCCACAATCCACCAGTGCCGTGCTGTTGCCAGCCCGCACGAGGACAGCCGAATGAAACCTGCCGGCCGCGCCGAATGCATCTCCAGTCCCCAGAGTGATTGCGCGCATGGGATAGGCGAAGACGCCACCCTCACAACGCGAAGTCGTCAAGGCCTTGATGGCCGGTTGGGCTGGGGGCATTCGTCAGATACAGCTCTTCCATCAGTTCCTCGGTAACATGGGCGCGGAATTTTTCGCAGCACGTGAACACCTCGAACGCGACGTCGCCGAAGTTGTTCCCCTCGACCATGACCCGGGCGTTCTTTTGGTGCCGGGGACAGCGCATCTGCAACGCCCGGGCTTGACACCGGTGTCGGATCTCCTCGATTCCCTGTTCAGGATTTCGTTCCAACTCGCTTTTTTCCTTCACCACGCTGCGTTCTGAATTTCTCCAGCCTGGCCTGACGGGGGCGCGTGGAGAAACAACGTATTGCGCGACATGGGCAAACGGGAAGACAGATGGTTTTGCAATTACCCTGGAATAGCAGCACGCCAACTCGCTTGACAGCCCCTGAAGCCACCCGTACCCCCGGTAGTTTGATAGCAAATCGGCCATCGAGGGTCAAGACCAGAATCAAGGCGAGAACGCTCGAACGGGCAACCGATGAGGCGAGCGCCGTCAACAACACGGACGGAGCAGATGGGGGGTCGTGGTCCGGAGCAAAGGATTACGTGCCATGGATGGCTTCGTGGGCTTTCTGGGCAAGGTCGGGCAAGCTGAACGGCTTCTGAAGATAGCCGCGCAGACCCCGTTGAAACATTTTTTCGGCGATAGAATCTTCACACCCGGTCAGCAGCACGACCCGCACGTCTGGATTGAGACGTTGCAGTTCCTCGAAGACCATGTCGCCCGACATGCCGGGCATCAAGAAGTCGAGAAACACCATGCCGATGTCCCGCCAGCGCTCCTTGTAAAAGGCAATGGCTTCCTTTGGGCTGGAGGCGGTGTGCACGATATAGCCATGGCTCTCCAGAGCCAGTTTCAGAAGGCCCAGAAAACCTTCCTCGTCATCAATGGCGAAAACGCGGCCCCGCTATGGACTGTCACCGTTGCTCACACCCCCTTGTGTAGCAAACCACTTGCCATGTTTGCCCCGTCCAACCCCATTTTCTGATGGGGATTATCGAAATCCCGATGAAATGACAAATGAGCAGATGCTTTGCCTTCGTTCGTAATTCGTCGTGGGTACGGCAAGACCTTACCCACCGGGCCCGCTGATACCCGTGATGGATCCGGACGCGGTTTTGTGGTGAAAAAACCCGTGTCGCGGACTCTGATATCTGGTCAACCCATTGGTTGATAAACACTTGGATGTGGGAATTGACATTGATACGTTTTTAACGCATTTGCATCCCCATTTAATTATCTGGCCCGGCCGTTCCATGTAATAGTGCCACCATGAAGACGACCCAATTGTGCCCACTCGAACACGTCGGTTGTTGCCAGGGTGTGGCCGAATACCACCCCGCCGTCGAGGCGAACAGGGTTGGCGAGTTGCATCCGGGCGACATTTTGGACGACCGTTTCCTGATCACCGAGGTGATCAGTCGGAGCGGGATGGCGATGATTTTCAAGGCGCAAGACCTGCACGACCACAATGCCAACGTGGCCCTCAAGGTGCCGCATCTGGAATACGAGAGCGACCCCGGCTTCTTCACGCGGTTCC
Organism: Verrucomicrobiia bacterium; assembly: GCA_052146795.1. Taxonomy (GTDB): domain Bacteria; phylum Verrucomicrobiota; class Verrucomicrobiia; order Palsa-1439; family Palsa-1439; genus Palsa-1439. The sequence goes on along the minus strand of JBKQMH010000090.1, from coordinate 7,252 downwards.
GTCGCGAGGAGGAGATCGGCCTGACGCTGAACCATCCCTACGTGCTGAAATTCATTGCCGTGGACGGGCCGAAGAGCCGGCCGTATTTGGTGACCGAATACCTGCGCGGCTGCACGCTGGCGCACTTGTTGAAAGCCATGCGACCGTTGCCGGAGAAAGATGCGCTCAAGATTGCCAGTCTGCTGTGCGAGGCGTTGCAGTACCTGCACGATCACGGCGTGATCCACCGCGATTTGAAGCCGCAGAACGTCATGGTGGGTTGTGACGGATCGATCCGGGTGCTGGACTTCGGGTTGGCCAAATCGAACGCGTTTCGCCGGGTCACCTTTGGCGGCTGGACGCCCGCGATGGGCACGCCGGATTACATGGCGCCCGAGCAGGTCCAGGGCAAACGCGGCGACGCCCGGACCGACATCTACAGCCTCGGGGCGATGTTGTACGAGATGCTGACCGGCACGACGCCGTTTGACGGCGATAATTCGCTGGCCGCCATGAACGCCCGGGTTGTCGGCGATCCCGAGCCGTTGCGGAAACTGAATCCGAGTATTACGCCTCAAGCCGAGGAGATCGTTTTGCATGCGATGGACCGCAATCCGGCGGGCCGTTATTCCAGCGCCGCCGACATGCAGGCGGAGTTGGACAATCTCAGTCAGGTCACGGTCACGGGCCGCTGCGACCGCGTGACGGAAGTGGCGCCGTGGAAGCGAAATCTCCGGCAGCACGCGGGAGTGGTTCTGGCGCTGGCCACACCGGTGGTGGTTCCCGTGGCGGTGTCCTTGTGGTTGCTGTTCCGGCACCACAACCTGCACTGACCGCCAGCCGCGGGCTCGAACCCGTAGCATTTTGTGGTTTTCCCAAGGAATCCGAGTGAAAGAACGGATGCGCTTGATTTTCCGACGCGTTCTGATAACCTGACGTTGTTGTTTCCTCCCGTTTGTGATTCCATGGCGAAGTACTGTTTTAATGGAACACACAATCCAGTTTCGAGTCCGCTACAGCGAGACCGACCAGATGGGTACGTTTTACAATTCGCGCGCCCTCGAATGGTTCGAGTGCGGTCGCACGGAATTGCTGCGCGCGTGCGGATTGCCCTACGCGGAGATGGAGCGGCGCGGCGCGTTTCTGCCGGTGGTGGAATCGCACGTCGAATACCAGGGGCGTGCTCGTTACGATGACTTGCTGAGGATGACGAGCAAGGGCTCGCTTGTCGGCAAGGTGCGTCTTCGCGTCGATGTGGAGATCACCCAGGCCGAGGGCGGCGCGCCGGTGGCTCGCGGCTACACAATCCATGCGGTCACCGATCCCGCCGGCAAACCAATGCGCCCACCGCCATGGGTCACCGAGGTGTTTGCGCGATGACGACTGCCCATCGGGTCCTGCTCAGTGGCGACGAAGCGGTGGCGCTGGCGGCCTGGCACGCTGGCGTGGCGCTGGGGACAGGTTATCCCGGCACGCCGTCGACGGAGATTCTTGAGAATTTCTCGAAGATCGGCGGACGGGCGCAATGGGCGCCCAACGAAAAGGTCGCCCTCGAAGTGGCGCTGGGCGCGGCGTTCGCCGGGGCGCGGGCCATGGCCACGATGAAACACGTCGGCCTGAACGTCGCGGCCGATCCGTTGTTTACCGCGGCGTACACGGGCGTGACGGGCGCGTTGATCGTGGTGTCGGCAGACGATCCCGGCATGGCGTCCAGCCAGAACGAACAGGACAACCGCCATTACGCCGTGGCCGCCGGCGTGCCGATGCTCGAGCCGTCGGATTCGCAGGAGGCGTATGATTTCACACTGGCGGCGGTCGAGATTTCCGAGCGCTGGCATTTGCCGGTGTTGTTGCGGATGACCACACGTGTGTGCCACTCCAAGTCCGTCGTCCTGCCCACCCGGACAATTTCTCCGGCGCCAACGCCACATTTTGAGCGGGATATCAAGAGCCTGGTGATGATCCCGTCCAATGCGAAGCCCGCGCATCGGCGGTTGCGCAAGAAACTAGCCGAGATCAAGACCTGGAACGAATCCTCAGCCGTCAATCGGGATCGACCGGGCGATACGTCCCTGGGCATCATCGCATCGGGCGTCGCGTACCTGCATGCGTGTGAGGCGGCGCCTCGGGCGTCCGTTCTCAAGTTGGGGATGACCTATCCGCTGCCGCTGGAGAAAATCCGGGCGTTTGCCGCGGGGGTAAATCGCTGCCTCGTGATCGAGGAAGGCGATCCGTATCTGGCCGAGGCGATCCGTGCCGCCGGCATAAAAGTCGAGAGCGCGCCGGAGATGTACCGGTTCGGCGAACTCAGCGTCGCGCGCGTGCGCCGGATCCTCGCGGGCGACACCTCGACGGAACCGGCCCCCGTGCCCGGGAAACCGCCGCAGCTTTGTCCGGGCTGTTCCCACCGCAACGTGTTCGAGGCGCTGCACAACCTCGATTGCATCGTCGCGGGAGACATTGGCTGCTACACGCTGGGTGTGTTGCCACCGTTCGAAGCGATGGATAGTTGCGTGTGCATGGGAGCGAGCATCGGCGTCGGCCTGGGGCTGCGCCACGTTTTGCCGCCCGAACAGGCGCGCCGCGTCGTCAGCGTGATCGGCGACAGCACGTTCGTGCACAGCGGCATTACCGGCCTCGTGGAGATGGTGTACAACCCGCCAGCGACGGGGCACGTCGTGTTGATTCTCGACAACAGCACCACGGCGATGACGGGCCACCAGGAACATCCCGGCACGGGCCGGACGCTGGAACACGAGCCGACGGGCAAGGTGTCGTTCGAGGAGTTGGGGCGGTCGCTCGGCCTCAAGAACGTGTTCGTCTCCGATCCGTCGGCCGATCCCGTCAAGTTCGCGCAACTGGTGCAGGCGTGCCTGGCGAACCAGCAACTCAATCTCATCATTGCGCGCCGGCCGTGCCTGCTCATCGCCGGCAAGATCAAGGAATACGAGCGCGCCGCCAACCAGGCATGTACGGCGGCATTGGATGAGCCAGAATGAACGACGGCGTCACCAACGTCATCATCGCCGGCCTCGGCGGCCAGGGTGTGCTCAAGGCCGCGGGCATCGTCGCGGACGTGGCGTTCCGAAGCGGGCTGGACGTGAAACAGAGCGAACTGCACGGGATGAGCCAGCGCGGCGGTTCGGTCAGCAGCGACGTGCGGTTCGGTCGCGAGGTGTTCAGCCCTATGGTGCCGGCGGGAGCCGCGGACATACTGGTGGTCGTCGCGCCGGACCAGATCGAGGTCAACCGCCACCAACTGCGTCCCGGAGGGACGTTGATCGCGACGGACGCGGTGGCCCCGGCGAAGCTGACCAACAAGAAGAGTTTCAATGTTGCGTTGCTCGGTGTTTTGAGCCAGCATCTTGACTTCCCAGAAGCGGTCTGGCTGGAGGCCATCGGCGCGGCCTTTCCCGAGAAGCTGCACGCCGCCAATCTCCAGGCGTTCGCGCTGGGGCGGAACGGAGCGTAGCGGATGAACACCACCGAACGTCATCCAGTCAGCGCACCCGATTTCATGTCGGCGTCGGCGCTGCAGGCGACACAGTTGGCACGGCTCCAGGCGATCGTGACGCGCGCCTACGATCATGTGAAATTGTTCCGCCAGCGGATGCAAGAGCGTGCATTGAAACCGCGGGACATTCACACGCTCGACGACGTCCGCAAGCTGCCGTTCACGGTCAAGACCGACCTGCGCGACACGTATCCGTATGGGTTGTTCGCCAGCGAGATGCGGGATGTGGTCCGCTTGCATGCGTCCAGCGGCACGACCGGCAAACCAATCGTTGTCGGGTACACGCGAGAGGACATTGCGGTGTGGACGGAGGTCATGGCCCGCAGCTTCGCCGCGTGCGGTCTGCATGCCGGGGACATCGTGCAGAACGCCTACGGGTACGGGCTGTTCACGGGTGGGTTGGGAGCGCACTATGGCGCGGAAGCACTCGGGGCGGCGGTGATACCGATTTCGGGGGGCAACACCGAACGGCAGATTACCGTGCTGAAAGATTTCGGGGTCACGGCCATTTGTTGCACGCCGAGTTACTTCCTGCACTTGCTCGACCAGGGGGCGCAGTTGGGTGTGGATTTCAAACAACTCCCGTTGCGGGCGGGCATCTTCGGGGCGGAACCGTGGACGCAGGGCATGCGCGAGCGGATCGAAGCCCAGAGCAGCATTAAAGCGTACGACATTTACGGTCTGTCGGAGATCATCGGTCCGGGCGTGGCGATTGAGTGCGCGTGCCAGAACGGGCTCCACATTTTTGAAGATCATTTCCTCGCGGAGATCGTCGATACCGAAACGTTGGAACCGCTGCCGATGGGGAGCGAAGGCGAACTGGTCTTGACGACGCTGAGCAAACAGGCGATGCCGATGATCCGGTATCGCACCCGGGACATCACGGCGCTGATGGCCGAGCCGTGCCCATGCGGACGCACCATCCGGCGGATGCGACGTATCGGGCGACGCAGCGACGACATGTTCATCATTCGCGGCGTGAACGTGTTCCCGTCGCAGATTGAAGCCGCGCTGCTGCGGGTCGAAGGCACGCTGCCGCATTATCAAATTATGCTGACACGGGAACAGGACCTGGACCAGATGGAGGTGCAGGTGGAAGTGACGCCGGAAGTGTTCAGCGACGAGGTGCGCGTGTTGGAGGACTTGCAGCGGAAGCTGGTGCATTCCATCGAGACCATCACCGGGATTCGCGTGGCGATCCGGTTGGTGGCGCCCCGGAGCATTCCGCGGAGTGAAGGCAAGGCCAAACGGGTGATTGACAAACGCAAACTATGAAAATCCACCAAGTTTCTGTTTTTCTGGAGAACAAACCCGGCCAGTTGCGGGCGGCCTGCGCGGAAGCGACCAAGGCGGGGATTAATATCGTCACGCTCTCGCTGGCCGACACCGAACAATTCGGCATCCTGCGGCTGATCGTGGAAGACTGGCAAAAGGCGAAAACGATCTTCGAGCGGGCCGGGTTCGTCGCCAAGGTCACGGAAGTGCTGGCGATTGAGGTGTCGGATGAACCCGGCGGCCTGTCGCGGATTCTGGAGATCGTCGATCAGGCGGGGTTGAACATCGAATACATGTACGCGTTCACCGAGAAACGCGGCAGCAAGGCGGCGCTGGTGTTCCGGTTTGAAAATCCCGACAAGGCGGAACAGGTCCTGAAAGCCAACGGCGTCAATGTGCTGCGGGACGTCGAGTTGTTCCGTCATGCGTAGACGGCCGATGGCAAATGGTCGATGGGTGATGGGGGTGGGCGGAGGACGGAATGGGTGAGGAGGTGCGATGGCAATCGGCCTACAGAATCTCTCCCACCAACTCCTTACCAGAAAGATGCGTGATTTCCACCCTAGAATTATCCAACTTTAGGCGTTCGATCAGTTGGACAATCATTTGCACTGCGGGCTCGCTGAACTGGTGGACCGTGCAGAAGTAGAAGCGAACGAAACCAAGCTTGGCGGCGAGAACTGCGGTATCAATGTCCTTTTGCTCAAGCTCAGTCCCGGCTTTGCACTCGCCGGTCCACGGTTTGCGGTCGGACAGAAACACAAGGTCTAGCTCCTTCACTACCTGTCCGTTTTGAAGAAGTTCCAACCCGAAGGTTTTACAGAATGTCTTCCTGTCTTTGGTCAGGTTGTGCAATGCAAGTATAGGCGGCAGCACATCCTGATCCACTGCGCGATTGGCGAGGGTGTTTAATCGGAATTCCCATTGAAGCTCTGAGCCGGGCGGCTTCTCGACCGGCACCACGAATTGGTGCCCGCACCCGCTGCAATCGAGGAATTCCCGAATCCGATCCAACGGATACCAATCTGGCGCTCCGCAACTAGGACACTCCAGATAGAAACCTCGTTTGATCAACTGAGTCTTGGACAGACTCGACAGCAGACCGAGGAGGCCCTTCTGTTGGTCTTTCGGAAGGGAGTCGCGGATGCTGCGGCAAGTTTTTGGTTTGCCCTTCAGTTCTGGCGCAATCTCGAATTCGTCTAGTGCGCGCTGGACTTTCTCAAGGTTTGTATTCTCTTGGAGTCCCAGTTCGGCAACTATCCGCTGCGCAATTTTCTTCGTGCTCCTGAGGGCGAGCATGTCAAGCACGCGATACGCTTGGCTGGATGCCAACAGTGGCAAATTCGAAACACCACCGGCCAAGTTCACGAGCGCGTGGGCATATTGTCCAGCCTTCGAAATGCGAATTTGGTAGCCCTTAGTTGTGAAGTAATGTTGCAGCGTGTCCCACTCGTCAGGCAAGTTGAACTGAAAGTCGAAGTTATGATCGGGTGTGTCCTCAATTACCGTAAGTCCGTACCGGGTGAACCGCGCACCCTTCTTGATCGCTTCGCTCACAGCAGAACAGGCAGGGTAGCGCACCCATACGTCACATCGAAGATCCAACGCAGTCAAACCTCGAATGCGATTTCGAAATCCCTTAGGTGGGGTAAGACGGATTTCGTTACGCCCAAAGTTTAGACTGGCAACAAGAGGATCAGAATACCCAATCCCCTCCATAAACATTCCGCGGAGATCGTAGCCAACGAAAGCGTAAGTGAGGTTCTTATCCTGGTAACTCTCCGTTTTGGCAGGCTCAACTCCAATCACGGATGACCTCACAACCGTGTCATCTTTGAGCCGTTCCGTTCCGCCGCAACTCTCGAGAATACTCGAGAGTTGCTCTTGTAGACTTCGATCCCAACAGCGCAGCCACATGTGAAGATTACATGACAGATAAGGGTGGGGGAGCTTCTTGCGGACAAACTCCAGTAGTTCCTTGATTCGGTCCTCTCGCACATGTTGTCTCGGCATCAACAGTGTGCGCCTACCGATCCCGTCTCTTGCCCAATTCGCCGACTCACGAAGACTGCGGCTATTCCAGTATCCGCATAGATCTTTCACGGAAGTGACCACGAAGATGTCAAAATGGTTCGACTCGAAAGCGTTTTGCGTTTGAAAGGGCGACACTTTGTATTGAGTGAGATTCAGAATCGAAGTGAACGGGTGGATGTCAAACTGAGCCTTCCAAAACTCGGGTGCCGTGGACTGAACCCTTTTGTAGCTGTAGTGAGTGGATTCAGAATAAAACTCCTCTTGACCCGGGTAGATCGCACCAAAGAGGGCTAGGCCAATCCAGGCTGGTTCTACTTCTGGCTCTAGCAGGCTACTAAAGAAGTCTGCATTACGGCAGTGGTTTGGGTGATGGCGGTTTGGGAGGGCTGTAACGATGCCCTGTCCTGAGTGTCGTGCGGGTTGAGCCAACAGTTCGACATGATCGGTCGG
>JBKQMH010000089.1:0-2962 GCA_052146795.1 Verrucomicrobiia bacterium | reverse complement strand
CATCCGACGTTCAAGCCGCGGATCCTGGAAATCCTGGAGAACCACACCGCGCTGCACGAAGAATTGGTGGAGCGACACCTGACCAGGCACCTTTCGCTGTTGGCGAACGGGTGAGTCCATGCGGGCGTTCATTACCGAGAATTTTCTCCTGGAAACCCCGGTCGCGCGCGAGTTGTATCACGACATCGCGGCGCACGAACTGATTTTTGATTATCATTGTCATCATCCCCCCGACCAGATCGCGGCGAACAAACAGTTCCGCAACCTGTATGAAATCTGGCTGGCGGGCGACCATTACAAGTGGCGGGCCATGCGGTCGGATGGTGTGCCCGAGAAATACTGCACCGGCGATGCCAGCGATTGGGAGAAGTTTCTCGCCTTTGCCAGCACGGTCCCGCATACGCTGCGCAACCCGCTCTATCACTGGACGCACATCGAGCTGAAACGCTTCTTCGGGATCACCAAACCCCTCGACGAAAGCACGGCGAAAGAGATTTGGGACGAGGCGAACGAAAAGCTGGCCTCAATGCCCGTGCAGCAGATCCTCGAGACCAACCGCGTCGTCGTGGTGTGCACGACGGACGATCCGACCGACTCCCTCGAGCATCATCGCCGAATCCGCGAGTCGGCCACTCTGCGCACCCGGGTGTATCCGACGTTTCGTCCCGACAAGGCGCTGGCGGTAGACCAACCCACCGCGTGGACGGCGTGGGTGAGCAAGCTCGGAGAATGCCCAACGCTATCCGTATTTCTCGGGGAACTGGTAAAACGGCTCGATTTCTTCCACACGAACGGTTGCCGATTGTCCGACCATGGGCTGAATCATATCTACGCCGACGATTGCACCGAAACTGAGGCAGCGCGGGTGTTCGATGCGGCCCGGGCGGGACGGACTGTTTCGCGCGCGGAGGCGGACAAGTTTCGGAGTTTCATGCTGCTGTGGCTTGGCGAACAATACCAGGCCCGCGGCTGGGTCATGCAATTCCATCTCGGCGCCATGCGCAACAACAACTCTCGGATGATGCGCTCGCTGGGACCGGATACGGGTTTTGACTCGATCGGCGACTGGCCGCAGGCCGAACCGCTGGCCCGCTACCTCGACAAGCTCGATCAAAGGGACCGCCTGCCAAAGACAATCCTGTACAACCTGAATCCCGCGGACAATTATGCGTTCGCCACCATGCTCGGCAATTTCCAGGACGGGAGCGTCCCGGGCAAGCTCCAGTTGGGCAGCGGTTGGTGGTTCCTCGACCAGCAGGAAGGCATGGAGTGGCAGATCAACGCGCTGTCGAACCTCGGCCTGCTCAGCCGGTTCGTGGGGATGATTACCGATTCGCGCAGTTTCCTCTCGTACTCCCGCCACGAATATTTCCGACGACTCCTCTGCCATCTCATCGGGCGCGACGTTGCCAATGGCAACCTGCCGCACGACATGGAGATGCTGGGTGAACTCGTTCGCAACGTCTGCTACCACAACGCGAAGAACTATTTCGGCCTTGAACCGGGCACGCTTTAGCGCCCGACGCGGTTCCCCGTGGCTGCCAGAGCATCAACAGTTTCTGCACCGTGTTCCAACAGGCGATGGGCATGACATCGAACCAATCTCGCGATAGCGTGGTGCACTAGAACGGTCCCTTGCAGTCCCCTCGCCCGGAAACACACCGGAACCGCCAGCCGACAATCCACTTAATTTCCCCGCATCGAGAGAGACCGAGCTATGGTCCAAGACGAATTCGGTAGTAACGAAACAGGCTGTTGGTCGCACCGCCCGGGTCAGGATAGCTGTTCGTCGCGTCTCCGCTTCCCGGGATGGCCAGCGGCCCACTGATGTCAGTGAAGTTCGTAGAGTAGCCACCGCTCCCATCGCCACTCGTCGCCTGCACCACATTCGTCGGCCCGGCACCCGTTGCCCAAGTGATCATCATATCGCCATTGGTTTGTGGCACGACGCTGAGAATCCGGAACACCGAAGCCGGATTCGTCGGGTTCAGGCCCAGCAGGAACTGGTTGGTATTACTGATGCCCTTGCCGTAGGGATCCGCATCTGGCGCGGCTTGCGTACAATTGGTGCCGCTATAGGTGCACCCGAAGTAGTTTGACTGCCATGAGGAGAACGGGTCCGCCACGGGAATCGCAAGCGTTGCCGAACCGCTGGTGGCCGTGCTCACGCTATTGCTGACGACTACGAAATAAATGCCCACGTTGGTGCCTGATACGTTCGGTATCGTCAGTGTGGAGCTGGTCGCATTGGCGATCGGTGAATTGGTGTTGAAGTACCATTGGTATGTCAACGGCGCGCTGCCGCCGGCCACCACGGTGAATGTCGCGCTTTGTCCTGCCGAAACGGTCTGGCTCCGAGGACTGGCGACGATGACCGGCCCCGTCGGCGCATACGAGGTCACCAACCAGTTGGTCTTGTTCCACGTGAGCACGCCCGCGCCGGCGCCCGCTGTGGGGCTGGTGACGATGGCTTGCAGCTGGGCCGGATCATCCGGGTAATACGTGTAGGGCAGTTGATTGCCGGCCAGATTCCAAGAGAAGGGGATGATGGGTGCCTGGGCTGGGCCGAAGTCGGCGAATCCGGTGGCATTCGTGCTGTCACCCCGGTAATCCGTGGTCGAGCCGTCGGTATTGTCAAAGTGATAGATCGAATCCAGCGCCATGATCTTGCCAGTGTATTCGGGGTCCGACGGATCCGTCTGGTTGTTGCGCAGCGGCCAGAGGCAATCGATATAAACCGACTTTTCCACCAAAATGGCTCCGCTTTCGGTTGAGATCGTGCCGTTGACGGGTGGATCGAAACTGTAGGTGTTGTTCAGTGTGTTTTGATCGGCGGGGCTCATGGTGGCCGCGACCGCATCGCGCAGACGCTTGGCCGCCAGCACCAACGTGTCGTCCACATAGAGATTGTAATCATGCACGTTGCCGGCGCGCAGGCGCGGCACGCAACGATCCCACACGC
>JBKQMH010000088.1:0-6594 GCA_052146795.1 Verrucomicrobiia bacterium | reverse complement strand
GAGCGTAGACTCCCAAGCTGACGATATGAGCGCCGCTGCAATCCAGCGTCCCGTGAATGGTTGCTTGAAGCAAGATCACACATTCAGCCTTCAAGTCACGTAAGCTGACATCGTCCACGACTTTGAGCCCGTGGCCCCAGATGATTTTTACCTGACTTGCATTGAGAGAAAGGAGTTGCAACTCGGCGTCGGAGAGATAGATGTCGTTTGAGAAGGCGCATTTCACAAATTGCAGGGGGAAAGGTATTTTGGCAGCTGCGAGATTAAGCGGGCCATCGATGCGAACACCTCCGAGCCGTATCCCTTGATACGTGACGAACCGAGAGGCCGTTGGATCAGTACATAACCATGCGATCTTCTCAGCGGCGATTGAGCGGTCTGCGGACCAGTTCTGAGCACTTGACGGATCGTCTTCCGCGTCGGACCCGGTGCTAAAGACTGTCGGTTGACCATTCGCTGCTGCTTGGAAAAGCAATTCTTCGGCGTGAGAAAGCTTGTTTGTGAAGGTTTGCCTCGCAAGTGCCAGCAGGCGCTCGCCTCGGTCCGTGGTTGGATCGGGTTCCGCCTTGCTCGGCCCGTTCGGGGATTGTACCGCGGCGAGGAGCGCTGAAGAGGGGTTCGCGGCAAGGAGGGGTAGCATGAGGCAGGTGAGCGCGCCGATTAGCTGGACGGTGCGCCGCGTCGGGACTTGCCGCTTGCTCTCCACCATGGCTGAAGCCTATAACACGCAGCGCCCCTACGGGCAAGAGATGGCTGTAACTCGGTTCGGCCCGGCGCTCGCCCCACGGGCGGGATGAACGGTGTGCGCCGTGTCATCTCCGCTTGAAATTGGCGGGCGGGCGGGCAACCCCGACATAGGATGTCGGGGCGGGGAGCGTTGGCATGTGTGGGCGGTTGGCTCCGTTCCGTCCCCTTCACGTCGCCCTACGGGCGTCGAAACGACGCGGGGCCGGTTAGGGTATGGGACGGATTGGGCAGGCGCGGGGGCCTGCCCCTACGGGGCGCCCCGACCTCGGAGTCGGGGTAAACGTGGGGAGTGTGTCCACGCGGTGATGACGGGCGATCCGCCTTCGCGTAAAGCTTCCGCCTTCGCCATCCACCTTCGCCAAGGCTTCCTCCTTCGCTCTACGAGCTACGGCGGACGAGTCGGCGGACAGGCCAAGGGCGGTGGGCGCCACGTGATGCGTGGAACGCAAACGTGGCGTTCGGGAGGACGCAGGTCCGAGAAGGACTCGCGACTCCTGTCGGAGCTAAAGCCGTGCGGTTACAGGGGGCGGCGCGTGGGAAGGGCTGGTCGGTGAATTGTGAGACGGTGGGCGTGGCGATCAAATGTTGCGAGGTTGAGGGCCTGTTGACGCTGTCTACAAATCGGGTTAGGTTTTGAATGGAGGTGACGTATGAAAGCTGTGCGGCTGGCTTATTTGGCGTTCGTTACAGCACTGGCGTGCGCCCACATGTTCCTCACATTGTCGCCGTGGACGGCGCCGGCGTTTGCGGCGGGCAACAGCGGCACCCATACTGTGGTGTGGTTGGTGGTTCTGTTTGCCGGCTGGATCGTGGCGGTGGTCGCGGATCTGGTGATGAGCGTGCTGGGCATCCTGTCGCTGTCATTTGCGGGCGAGGCCGTCTTGTGCAATGCGTCGCTCGTCGTGCTGTCCGTGTTGAGCGGCGGGTTGGCGTATCTGGTGTGGGCGGTGGCTGCGCCGACGATTGTGCTGGTGAAAGCGATTGAGGAATTCGCCGGCCATCACTCCGAAGGACATTTCTGGCCGCGGATACACGCGAATTAGACGCGAAGTTTACCCGTCGGCGGCGGCGCCAGAGGCGAGCAGGGGTGGCGTATCCGCGGGGGTCCACGGGACGGGGACGTTCGAAGGGGATTCCGCTGTGGACAGCGGACGCTACAGCGGCGAGGAATGAGGGCGGAACGGGAAAAGGGATGAGGGATGAGGGCGAAGGGATGAGCGGGGGCGAAGCGAAAGGCGGGTGGGGAAACGACAGGCTCAGGGCTCGGCTCCGTCCGGCTCGGCTTATGGCGGCGCCAGGGGCGTGACGATCTCGGGCGAGGTTCGGAACGACCGGAGGGCCTCGGCGAGGTGGTCGTAGAACTCCATCAGGTCACCCATGGCGATGAGGTTGGCGACCTGCTGGATGGTTTGGGGAAGCCCGACGCATTTGAGGTCGCCGCCGCGGGCCTGGGCCATGTGGGCGAGGCCGATCAACTCCTTGAGCTGGGCGCTGCCGATGTAGGTGACCTGTGAGCAATCGAGAATGATGCACGGGGTGACCTCTTCCATCGTGCGCGTCAAGGTGGCCGCGAACTGGGTGAACGCCAACGCGTCGACTGCCCCGGCCATTTCGATGACCTCCGCGCTGCCGGTTCGGTACATTTTGAACTGCAATTCTCGCATGTTCGTCGTCCGCCACGATGGGAGAGCAGGAGATGTGCCCTGTTCCCGGTCGGGTGCATCCGGGCTATGGAATTCGGGTGGGGTACAATTTTGGCAACGCGGCGGGACGATTCTGTGCAGCCCTGTCGGCGGGGTTGTACGAACCCCCGCCGATACCCCTAGTGGAAATTATTTACCGAGCGCTGCGGTCCGAGCCGAGGAGAATGATCGTCCCCCTCAGGACGACGTTGATTGGCGATGTGACCCGCGAGGGCCAATTTTTCTCCCCACGAACGGCTCCAGATGCAGCGCCCGGCAAATCAGCCTGACATGCCAAACTTTGTGCCTACCCATGCCCAACAAATGCGATGCATCGGGGTCGATTTTGTTCCCGCGCGCTTTTCGAGTTGCTGGGGCGCGCCCCGTCCATAACAATGGGAGAAGTTCGACAAAGTGGAACAAAAAGCGGCGACGCTGCCTCTTATGGATAAGGAGATCGAAAGCTCCGCTTTGCCTGCGCCGGATTTCGAGGTGCTGGTGGAGCAACACTACAGGCGATTGTACCAGTTTGCCTACAACCTTACGCGCGACGAGGCGGAGGCCAGCGACTTGACTCAGCAAACGTTCTTGAAGTGGGCCAATAAGGGTCATCAATTGCGTGATCCGTCGAAGGCCAAGACGTGGCTGTTCACGACGTTGCACCGGGAATTCCTGCAGGCCCGACGCCGGAGCGTGCGGTTCCCGCATCACGAACTCGAAGCGGTCGCCAGCGAACTTCCGTCAATTCCGCCCGTGACCGTTGAGCGTCTCGATTCGGCAACCGTGCTGGCCGCGCTCGCGCAGATCAACGAGGTGTTTCGCGCGCCGCTGACCCTGTTTTATCTGGAGGATTATTCGTACAAGGAAATCGCCGAGATCCTCGATGTCCCCGTGGGCACGGTGCAATCGCGGATCGCGCGGGGCAAGTGCCACCTGTACGAGATTCTGATGGAGAAATCGCCACTACATACAGATGAACCACGGGAGCCTCATGGATAGAGAGCAGGCCAAAGAGATTCTGCTCGGCTACCAGCCGGGGAGCGACGACATCGTCGATCCTCGGATCGCCGAGGCGTTGCGGCTGGTCGAGAATGATGCGGAATTGGCGCTCTGGTTCGAACAACAGCAGCATGCGGACGCGATGATTCGCAGTGGGCTCCGTGAAATGCCCGTGCCATCCGATCTGCAGCAGCACATTCTGGCCGGGCGCAAGGTTGTCCGAGTGGATTTCGGGTGGCGAAAAGCCGTCTTGGTCGCGGCGGCTGCCGCCACCATTGTTTTGGGTGTCGTCGGCTACTGGACGTTCCGCCAAACGAGCCGGTACGGACTGGGCACGTACCGACTGACCATGGTGCGGTATGTCACCGGTCCGTACCCGATGGTCGCCGAGGCGAAGAGTTTCGACGAATTGCGCCAGGTGCTTGCCCAGAAGGGTTGGCCAACCGAGTTCATCGTGCCCGATCCGCTCCAGAATGCCACGGTCGTCGGCGGCGGTGCGCTCGAGTGGAACGGGCATAAGGTCGACCTGGCTTGCCTGCGGGATAGCGGGCGCGGCTTGTGGCTGTTTGTCGTGGATAACGCCGCGCTGCCCAACGCACCGGCTACCACAACCCCGCGCGTCCAGATGGTGGACGCCGTCCCGACCGCGGTTTGGAGCCAAGACGGCAAGACGTACCTCTTCGCCGCCCAAGGGGACGAAGCGTACCTCCGCAAGTATCTCCCGTAGATTCGCCAGTTGCCGTGTCCTAGCCCGCGCCACCTGAACAAGCTCTCCGCCCTCCGTTTCCCCCTCCTCCATCACGGTACCGAGGTCGTATCCGGACATTGTGACAACTGGCGAGAACTTATCTTTTCAAACTGACGCTCCGGCGCAGAAACGTCGGCACGTCGAGGTCTTCGCCGTTGTATAGTGTCGGCTCGCTTTTGTCGAACCGGCCGCGGCTCACGCCTTCGAGCGGCAGCGTCTCCTGCTTCAGCTTGGACGTCGATTTCTGGGCAACAACGAGCTCGGGCTTCGGCGCTTCTGCCACCGCCGGTTTGGGAGCCGACGAAACCGGGACTGGCGGTGCGGGAGTCGGTACAAGCCGCGCTGTGTTAGTGTGCGGTTGCATGGACTCGACAGCGCGATGTGGGATCGGTGGCTTCGCGGTCACGGGCTGAGGAACAATCCGTCGGGGCAGAATGTTGGCCGCGGCGATCACCGTCACCGACAGCTTCCCGCGATACGCTTCATCAATCGCCGCGCCCATGATCACATGCGCCCGGTTCGCCAAGCGCGAAATCGGTTCGACCGTCTTCTGCACGTCGGCCAGGGTCAGATCCGGCCCGCCCAGGATGCTCACCAATACGCCCTCGGCCTTGGCCAACACGTCGCCGCTGTCCAGCAGCGGATTGTCGAGCAGGGCTTTCACGGCCTCCCGTGCCCTGTTGGTTCCTTCGGCCTGGCCGAAGCTGAACAGCCCGTCGCAATGTTTCGATCCGAGCGTCGCGCGCAGATCGGCAAAATCCAAATTGATCAGTCCTTTGCGCGACAAGAGCTGCCAGATCGCCTGCACGCCCACCATGACCGTTTCATCTGCGCGTTTGAATGCATCGACCACGCTTGAATCCGCGCCGGCGATGCGGACAATCTTGTCGTTCGGGATGCAAATCACCGCATCTGCCTGCGCCTTGAGCTGCTCCAGCCCCGACAACGCCTGCTGCTTGCGCCGGTCCCCCTCAAACGAAAACGGCAACGCCACAAATGCCAGCACCAGCGCTCCCTGCTCTTTGGCGATTCGCGCAATCGTCGGGCTGGCTCCCGTGCCCGTTCCGCCACCCAAACCCGTGGTGATGAACGCCACGTCCGCGCCCTGCGCCAGCGCCTCAATTCTCTCCGCATCGTTCTGCGCGGCGCGCGCGCCGATCTCCGGCTCGCCGCCCGTCCCCAATCCATGCGTCACCGCCGCCCCAATCTGCAATGTCTCCACGCCGGTCATTTCGTTCAGGGCTTGCACGTCAGTGTTGATCGCAATCAGATCGACCCCTTGCAACGGGTGGTCCGCTTGCGTTCGGGACTGCGCAATCTGGCTGATGACGTGACAACCCGCGCCTCCCACGCCGAAAATCTTCAATCGAATCTTCTGCGCGGGCGTTGATTTCTTTTCCATGTTCTCGTTGGCTTCCTCTTGTACCGCTGGTTCCGCGGCCGATTTCGAGACTGTCTTGCGTCGGGGTGTCATCACGGCCCTCCGTCTTACATAAAGGTCCGCACTTTTTGCAGGAGATGCTGAAATTTTTGCCCCATCCGCTGCCAGGGAGGCGGAGCCTGGTGTTGGTCGCGTTGCGAGCCGAGCGCGTACCGCACGAGACCGATCGCCGTCGAATACTCGGGGCTTTCAATCGCCGACGTCGGCCCACCAACCGTCAAACTGTGTCCGATATGGACCGGCAACCCGAAGATTTGCGCCGCAAGCGGCTCCATGCCCCTCAATCGCGCGCATCCGCCCGTGATAAACACTCCTGCCCCGAGATAATCGAGCAGTTTGTGTTTCTCCAGTTCCTTCTTCACCAGTGTCAGGGTCTCCTCAACGCGCAGATTCATCGCCCGGCACAGTTGCTGTTTCGAAACCTGGCGGTCCGGCAGCCCGACCTCGCGCTTCAGCGTGATCACTTCGTCCACCAGCGGAACTTCCAATGACCCGTGTTCGACTTTCAACGTCTCGGCGCGGTTCATCGGAATGCGCAACCCGATCGCCACGTCGTTCGTAATGTGGTCGCCGCCCACCGCCAGCACGCCGCTGTGTTGAATCGTGCCTTCGCTGTAGACGATATAATCAGTCGTGCCTCCGCCCATGTCGATGACCACCGCGCCCAACTGCTGGTGTTCCGACGTGAGCACGGCCAGCGCTGAAGCGAAACCGCTGACCGCGATGTTCGCCACGTCCAGCGGCACCTGCTTGATGCACTTAATCGTGTTCTGAAGCCGCGTGCGCACGCCGTAAATCACGTGCACGTCCGCCTCGAGCTTCGCCCCGATCATCCCCGCGGGATTTTGAATTCCATCGTGACCGTCCACGAAGAAGTGCTGTCGAATGGCGTGGATCACCACGTGGTCCATCGGAATATTCACGGCCTTGGCGTTGAGCAGAACGTTGCGAACGTCTTCCTCCGATATCTCGCGCTC
>JBKQMH010000087.1:0-5697 GCA_052146795.1 Verrucomicrobiia bacterium | reverse complement strand
TAGGCTCACCTTCAAATCCACTTCGTACGCGCGGTGGAAGCTCTGCTCGGATGCGCAAGTGCTTGCGGCAGCGTGGTCAAGTGGTCGGAAACAGGCGAAAATCGCGGTTTGTCTTGTAGGTTTTTGTAGGTAGTGTCGGTTGGCAGACTTTGGCTTGTCGGGTTTTGTCGCTGCCTCGCGCCGCACGCGGCTCGACCGCTTCATGCCGCCGCCGACCGTGTCCAACCAGCGCTTGGCGAAGTCAACGAAGAGAATGACCTTCCCTACTTTGGTGTTGAGCCGGGCGACCTTTTGGCGTAAAGCTTCAAGGCGTCGGCGCGCCAGTTCTTTGTCAGTGGTTTTGAGTGATTTCTTAACCTGATCGCCTTTGCGGGTAAAGATGCCATAGAAGATGCCCGAATCGGAGGAGCGGTACAGGCAGGGGATGTTGGTTTTCTTCAAGACTTGGCTCTTGAGGGCGGCTTCCATGGTGGAAAGATCGTAAAGGTTGCAAGCAGAGTATTCAGGCACGAGGAAATGTTCGTCAAATCACTGTAAACACGATATTTGCGCCCATAGCTCAATTGGATAGAGCGTTGGTCTACGGAACCAAAGGTTGCAGGTTCAACTCCTGCTGGGCGCGCCACTTCTTTCACTCCGCAGCCGTCGCCACTCCAAAATCGGTTTGCCGTGAATGCCGCGTTTGACCCTCCGACTGGTCTTGCGCATTCCCTACTTGCATTGTTGGCGAAACCTGTCATGATAAAAGACTTCCGATATCGGGGGAATTCTCGTAGCCGGAGTCAAAGCCTGTCCTTTGACACCCGAAGTTCACCACGCTTTACGTGGAAACCGTGACAGGCATAAAAACCGAAAGGAAACGATCATGGATCAATTGGTAGATGTGGAAGGCACGGTGACCAAGGTCCTGCCCGGCACGATGTTCCGCGTCGAGTTGATAAACAAACACGAGGTTCTCGCGCATATTTCGGGCAAAATGCGCAAACGATTCATTCGCTTGTCCGTCGGTGACCGGGTGAAACTGGAAATGACGCCCTACGACCTCAGCAAAGCCCGCATCGTCTATCGCCTGAGCTAACGGTCCAACCTTCGCAGGTCATCCCACCGGGACGACAGGATCACGGCCCTTATTTGTCGTGGTCGCGCTCATGGTCCCGGCCAGAGGGCTCTTCCCGTCGCGGTTCGCCCCGCGACCCGCCATGCGTGACTCGCTCACGGTCAACCCGTAGCGCCTCGCGCTCGCGATCCCGGACTTCTTCATGTCGTGCCACGGTAACCGACCGACCCGTCAGATGCTCCAAGTGTTCGCGATCCAGTCCCGCGTAGGTGAACCGGCCATGGGCATCACGATGAAACCCATCGACCACACTCGCCCGAAACGCATGGCGCAATTCGTCGCCACGCAAGGTGTAGTGGCGGTAATCATGGTCCCACAAATGACCGTAGCCGACGAAGATGAAGAACGACGCGCCGAAACCGAAATCGAAGTCCGCGCCATATCGATGGCCATGCCATGCCCAACCTCCGTCCACAAACACCGCGCCGTACGGTAACGGTGCCCAGCCCGCACAATCCCCGGTGCTACGCCAGACAACCCACGCGGGTCCGTATTCGTAAGCCGGCGCCCAAATCCAGCCGTAACCTCCCACATACGTCCATCGACCATAGTGAAACGGGATGGCGCCCCAAGCATAACTCGACTGCCAGTATAAACCCGCGTCCGTGTACACCCAGCATCCGTTGTCATAGTACGGACGCCAGCCGTACGGAATTCCGTACGGCTGCCAGCACTCGCCATATCCCGGCACATTAATCCACGAGCCGTAGGGCGAAAGTTGCTGTTGGAAATAATCAAAACTTACCGCAGGTTCGGGAGCCGGTGCCGCACTGGGCGCGGTCGCCGGCGCAGAACTGCCTACCTCTGGTGGTTCGGACGAAGACAGAGGTGCTGGTGTCGGAGTCATGGCTGGACCGGCGCTGGGCGCGGGCATCTCTGGCTGAGACGGCGGCGGAGGCGGTACCGGAGCCATGCCTGCGGGAGCCGCTGGAGTGCCGGCCGATCCCTTTTGGAGCAACGTCGTGATGACATTTTGGGATACCCCCTGCCCTTTGAGATACAGGATGTCATCAGCGCTCAATGTATACGACGCGCCCGAATTCCTGATGTACGCCAGAATGACGTCGTCGCCCAGGTGGGCTTGGGCGAGTTTCACAACCTCCTGCAATGCGGGTGACAAATGTGCCGGGGGTGCGGCGTCGCTGCCGAACGCATTGCTCGCGTTCCAGAAAATCCCCGCGATGGTGATGCAGACAACCGCAAAAACAACCGTCACTTTCCTGTTTGATAGTCTTGTCGTTTTCATGTGCTGTACTCTTTTTGAGACTTTCCTTGGCTTTCTCGTTCAAAATACATAAACACCGCGATTCCACCACAGTTTCCACCGCCGCGGATCGAACCGATTGTCGTACTCACAACTTCTGCGCGCAATGACGGAGAGGTGACCGGGTGAAATCGGAAATGACCCTTGCGACTTCAGTAAAGCTTGCATCGTCCACCGTCTGAGCTAACCGTCCGGCCACGGGAGAACACCACAGAAAAGAGGCGCTTTTTCAAGCGCCTTTCTTTTCTCACAACCGAACGGCCACGCCTTCGCCGGGGGCACCCCGGCGAAGGCGGATCAGACTACGTGCACAAACAACCTCATGCCCGGGAATGTCCCCGCTACTGCGCCTCGGGAGGAACATTGCTAGGTGGGGCTGAAGGACTCGCCGACGGGCTGGAGCCGGCGCTGGCAGTGGATGGCGCAGGACTTGACGCATCGGCAGCACCCAGGGAAGGATCAACCTTGATGATGTCGCCCGCCTTCACCTGAAACGTGCCGTCGAGTCTGGCTTTGGCGTATTTCTCCTGAACATCGGTGACTGTGACCGAGCCGACTCGTTTCTCGTCTACGCCGAGTGACTCGCCGGTGTCCGGATCCGTCAAGGCATCCCCCACGCTGAACAGCGCAAATCGGTCGCCGACGGCCGTCCCGGAGCGGGCTCCCGCGTTCACAAAGACCCCATCCATGCTGACCTTGATGACGCGCGCCTCGAACGGCACGCTCTTCAGCCGATCCGAGATCTTTTGTACTGCATTGTCGATGGCCATTTGCACCGCCTTGCCCATGGGCGTTTTGGAGAAACCCTTCTGGCCAAAGCTGGCTACGCCAACGTTCACACCGACACTCGTGCCGCCCGAGGCGACTTTGCCCTCGACGCGCTGTGAGTCCAGCACCACACCGGTGCTCGTATCGACCAACTGAATGATCAGCCCGACATGTGCCTCCTCGTGCTTATTGCCGAGGTTGACAGGGCCAAACCCAAAGCCAGTGCTGTTCCCAGCACTCTTGCTCTCAAATTCGGTGATGCTGCCCTTCACGAGCGCTTGCGCGGCAATCAGTTTTCCGGCTTTCGCGGTTTTGGAGGCAGACGTCTGCCCGCTGGCGCTGAGCTTCTGCTCGTCCTGGACATCATCAAGCGTCTTGCGTTCCACAACGATGAACTCCCCGCTCTGGACAAGAGCATCGCTCAATTGGTCGGCCATGTTATCACCCAGCGCGGTCTGACTGGTGTCGCCGCTCTTGTTTTCAAACCGCGAAACCGCGACGATTTTTTTCAGGCCCGCCGCGGTGGCGTTGGGTACTGAGCATGGGACCGACGCCAACGCCGCCGCGAACCCGCATGCAATCGCTCTCCTGCAAAACATCCTTTTCATGGCTGCTCTCTCCTCCGTTGTTGAAGTTTATATCGGTGCGCGACCTAGGACCGGACCGTGCCTTTCGCCTGGGCCACACGCTGGTCGCTGTCCGCGCCGGATTGCTTCTGATCCTTCTTTTCGTCCTTCTCGTTTCCTTCAGGCTTGCCCTTCTCATTTCCTCCGGGCTTGCCCGGTTGCGTCCCTGTCTTTCCGTGCTCGCTCGTGTCAGGATGTTCGCCCGGACGAGATCCGGCCGCGCCCTTTTCGCCTACGCCCTTTTCGCCCGGACGGGAAACACCTGCACCCTTTTCACCTGGACGAGATCCGGCGGCACTCTTTTCACCCGGATGGGATCCGGCTGCACCCTTTTCGCCCTCACGCTTCTCATTACGAGCTTCTGCCGCACGGGTTCTCTCGTGCTCGGCCGCTACCCGTTGATGATCCGCTCGCAGCGCCGCTCGATCATGATTCCGGAGTTCTTCATGCCGCACTTCTTCCACTTTGCGGCCCGTCAACCGCTCCAGATGTTCCCGGTCCAATCCTTCGGGCATGAATCGACCGTGTTCATCCCTGCGAAACCGGTTGATTTCGCTTCGGCCATATACGCGACGAAACTCGTCGCCCCGCAAGATAAAGCGGTGGTAATCACGCTCCCAAAAGTGGTCGTAGCCAACGAATACATAAAACGAAGCGCCATAACCAAAGTCGTAGTCAGCCGCAAATCGACGGCCGCCGAATGTCCAGCCGCCGTCAACAAACACCGCTCCGGGCGGCAGCGGTGCCCAGCCCTGGTATCCTTCCGAATGCCTCCAGAAAACCCATGACGGTGCGTACTCGTAACCCGGCACCCAGACCCAACCGTACGCGCCCGCATAGGTCCAAGAGCCATAATGAAACACGAGCGCCCCCCACGGATTGTCCGACTGCCAATACAGACCCGCGTCGCTATACACCCAGTGCCCGGCGTCGTAATACGGGCGCCAGCCGGACTCGACGGACGGTTGCCAGCACTGGCCATATCCCGGCACATCGACCCACGAGCCGTAGGGAGAAAGTTGCCCTTGAAAATAGTCGAAGTTGATCACAGGTTCTGCGGACGAGGACGGAGCGGCAGAGGCCAATGGCTGTCCCCCACCACTGTCAGGAGCCGGTGCGCTCGAAGACGGAGGTGGTGGCAGGGATGACGACGAAGAAGGACTGGCGGGAGCGGCCGGGGCGCTCGCGGGTCCGGCTTGCAATAACGCCGTAATCACATTCTGGGAAACCCCCTGATTCTTGAGGTAAATCATTTGATCGGTCGTCAGATTGTAAGACACGCCGGTCTGTTTCACCTTGGCCAGGATGACGTCTTCGCTCATTCCGGCCTTGGTGAGTTTCACAACGTCTTGCACTCCGGCAGGAACATCGACCGTTGCGTCCTGCGCCCTCGCCACCGTCGCCAGCATCCCGAACGGTCCGCTCAAGGCGATGCAGGCCACCCCAATCGCAAGTGTCACGGTCAAATCTGCCAGTCTTGGTGTTTTCATAGTATCTCCTGAATTGGTTCCGGTTCCGCTATCGTTTGGCTTCCAGGGCGGATTTCATTGCGCCCTCATTACCAATACGGCTCCACTCGCCCGATCTTGCAGAAAACTATCAACCTGCGACCGCGATCAGCATATGTCCTTGCCACCAGTAAGGTCAAGACGGGACTGGAACCCACGGTTCTAGCGGGAAGCGTTGACACTACTCGACCGCAAGGTCAGAGTACTTACCACGCCGTTCGGTGTCACCCTACGTATTACTTGATTCCCTCTGTCCGCCACACAAATGTTGCCCCGACCATCCACCGCGATCCCTTGTGGATCATTAAACCGCGCGTTGCCACCCGGGCCATCACCATGGCCACGTTGTCCAACCGCCCCGGCCAACGTGCTCACGACACCCGACGGCGTGATCTTGCGTATCGTGTTATTATA
>JBKQMH010000086.1:0-17964 GCA_052146795.1 Verrucomicrobiia bacterium | reverse complement strand
GCCCGTCGACATCGGCGCGAGGTCACGGCCGGGGAATCCTGGTATGACCAACCGGCGCTGTTCGAATCGTCTCTGGAGCAGGCGGAAGAGCGCGCCCGCTTGGAGGCGGCCATCCACCGGTTGCCCGTCGAGCAGCGGGAGGTCCTCACGTTGAAGATCTGGGGTGAACTGACGTTCCAGCAGATTGCCACCGTGACGGACGAATCGCCAAACACGATTGCCTCCCGCTACCGCCTGGCGCTCGCCGCCCTGCGACAACTACTCGCGAAAGCAGGCACACCATGAAGACACAATTCGACATGTTGGAAAGTCAACTCCACGGTCTCCGTCCGTCGTCGCTGCCGGCGCCGACGCGCCGGCGCATTTTACACGAGATGGAGCGGACGGCATCGCGACCCAGGTCAATCTCTTGGTTGTTCGGCCAGCATGCCGGTTTGCCGATCGCCCTGGCCGGTGCATTGTCACTCGCGTTGGTGGTGGGATGGAACTGGTTTCCTCGATCATCACAGGCGACATCTCGCGGAGACACAGTAGCGCTCGCGAATAATGCCGCGCTTCTGCCATCTTTGACTTCTTGGGAAACTAAACTCGCGGCGGCTTGCCCGATGATGGGAGAGAACACCGTGGCCGTGTTGCGCTCACCATCCATACTAACGAATATTCAAATCCGACGCTAACGCTTCACTTGTGACACTGACGAGCAACCATTATGGGCAAGAAAAAACGTAAGCCGATAAATCCAACAACTCCGACGCCCGCACCGCTCGCAGTGACGGTTGCGCCGCAACCAGCACCCCCGCCGGAACCGCCGCAAAGCCTGCGCCATTTCTTCAAACCAGAAGACTGGATTGCGGCTGCGATCACGTTCCTGGTCGCGGGATTTGCGTTCTTTCGCTTCATGTCCCCCGAGGTCACACTGGAGGACTCGGGTGAGTTGGTGACGGGTGCGTTTAATTTCGGCGTGCCGCATCCGCCGGGGTATCCCCTATGGGCGTTTCTCGGGTGGGTGTGGCGGCATTTTGTGCCGTTCGGCAATCCCGCCTATCGGATTTGCCTGATGTCGGTGCTGACGGGCGCGCTGGTGGTCGGTGTGTTGACGTTGCTAATGACGCGCTCCATCGAGATGCTGCTTCGCTCCGTGACGTGGGCTCGGGAAATCGAAGACTCGATGAAGCACTGGATTGCGCTGACGATTGGGGCGACCGTAGCCTTGCTGTTTGGATTCAACCGGGGGGTGTGGCTCTGGGCGTGCGTGCCCGAGATGCGCGTGCTGAACGTGTTCATGTTTATCATCACGGCGTGCACGTTCTTTGCCTGGATGATGCGGCCCCAGCGGCATGGCTTTCTCTATGCGACAATCTTGTTGTATGCGCTGGGCATCGCGAATCACATGACCATTTACGTGATGGTGGTGCCCTTTATGGTCGGCGCATTGGCGGTGGGAGTGTTGTCGGTGTGGGAACGGCGTTCTTGGCAAAAGGCTGTGGTCATGCCGGCCCTGTCGGCGTTTTGGGAGCTGCTTGTGGCGGCGCTGTTCGCGTGGGCGGTTGCCGCCTATATGTTCGCGTGGTTGCAGACCGCGCCCAACGGCCAGGTGATGAAGCAGGAGGTCAGCCTGGTGATCCTCTTCGGCCCACCGGTTTCTGTTCAAGCGCTGATCTTCCCGCTAACGGGAGCGGGCGTACTTCTGCTGATATGGCTGGGGAGTGAAGGCTGGTTGAGTCGGAAGAATGCGCTGATTTGCCTGGCGATGTTTCTGGCGGGCGCGGCGTTTTACTTCTATATGCCAGTGGCGTCATCGACCAACCCCCCGATGAACTGGGGTTATTGCTACACCAAACAGGGATTCCTGCATCACATCACGCGTGGCCAGTACGAAAAGCTCAACCTGTCCTGGCCGTGGACCAAGGACTTCTGGATCCAAGCGGAACTCTTCGCCCGCGCGTTATTGCAGCAGTTCAGCCCGCCGCTGGGGTTCGACAATGACTTTCTGCTCGGTTTGCCAATCGTCGCGTTTGGGGTTGCGACCCTTGTCATCCTGTTCGGTTGTTGGAAAGATTTGAACCAGCGCGCCCGCGCGTGGCTGATCTTTGTCTGGGCGGCGTTCCTGACGACCGGTTTCGGGCTGCTCACCATCATCAACCCCGGCCTCGACAAACAGAACCAGGAAATCAACATCAAGTTCTTCGCGCCGGCCCACGGGTTCTTCGCGATGCTGATCGGGTACGGTATGGCGCTGACCGTGGCGTGGGTGCTGGCTCGGTGGCGGGAATTTCCGCGCGTGGTCATG
Organism: Verrucomicrobiia bacterium; assembly: GCA_052146795.1. Classification (GTDB taxonomy): domain Bacteria; phylum Verrucomicrobiota; class Verrucomicrobiia; order Palsa-1439; family Palsa-1439; genus Palsa-1439. Next base: position 15,674 of record JBKQMH010000086.1, on the reverse strand, counting down.
CGGGCGCTCTGTGTGGCGCTATTGGCCCTGCCGTTGATCCCGCTGTACCGCAATTTGAAGATTTGCAACCAGGCCGACAAGGATTTCGGCTACCAGTTCGGCTACCGCATGTTCGTGCCCGGTGGCGGGTATCCGGACATGGACCGGGACGCAGTGCTCTATGGCGGCACCGACCCGGGCCGGTTCGTGCCCACCTACATGATTTTCTGCGAAAGCCGGGTGAGCCCCCAGGACCGCTATAGTGACCCACATTTTGATCCGCAGGGCGGCCCGAAATTCGACCGGCGCGACGTGTATATCATCACGCAAAACGCGTTGGCTGACAGCACGTACATGTCGTATATCCGCGATCACTACGACTACACCCGGCCTGATCCCAATAACCCCACGACGCTTGAGCGCCGGTTGCCCTGGCAACGCGCCCTGTTCCGCTGGGGCTGGCATCACCTGCATCGCGACTCGATGTATCCCAAGGAGCCGATTTGGATTCCCAGCGAGATGGATACGCAACACGCGTTTCAGGAGTACATCAACGACGTCCAGGTCCGGCAGGCGAAAGGGGAACACCTCAGCGCCGACGAAAATGTCACGGTCGAGGGTGGCGCTGTGCAGGTCCGCGGCGTGCAGGGTGTGATGAATATCAACGGGATCCTCACCAAATGGATTTTCGACCACGCGAAGGACAAGCACGCATTTTACGTCGAGGAAAGCTACGTCATTCCGTGGATGTACCCCTACCTCACGCCGTTCGGCATCATCATGAAGATCAATCGCGATGAGCTGCCCGGCCCCGACAAGAACCCGCAGCTCTGGGCGGACATCGTGAAACGCGACACGGCGTATTGGGACAAGCTGGTTCAAGATTTCAAGGTGCGACCCCAGTTCCACGGCGACCCCGATGCGCAAAAGACGTTTTCCAAACTGCGGTCCGCGATCGGCGGCATCTACGCCTATCGCCACATGGCGCCCGAGGCCATTTACGCATTCAAGCAATCCCTCGAACTATGCCCGGAAAGTCCCGAGGGCAACTTCCGTCTCGCGCAACTCTACATGGAGTTGGGCCGTCCCGACGACGCGCTGGCCACCTTGGAGTCCTTGCAGAAGCTTGATCCGCTCAATTCAAAAATCACCTCGGCCGTCGACCAGATCCGGGGTCTCAAACAGTCGCGAGTAGAGGTCCCCCAACTGGAAGCCGCCTACTCGAACAACCCGCACGATTTCAACGCAATGGTACAACTGGGTCAGGCGTACCAGCGGGCCGGCCAGAACGACCGCCTTGCGCTCCTGCTGCAACATTATGTGACGCAGGATGGCATCAGTCCGGACCAGATGCTGCAGGCCGCGCAGGCCTACATGAATCTCAGTCAACCCGATGCCGCCGTATCCGCGCTAAAACTCATGACGCAGCGATTCCCACAGGATGCGCGCGCCTTCTACTCGATTGCCATGGTTCGCTCAATGCAACACAATACAGACGAAGCGATACCCATGCTGGAGCGGGCGGTTCGACTCATGCCGGACCTTCGGGGCAAGGCCGCCACCGACCCGGCGTTTGGATCGTTGCGCGGCAACCCGCAATTCCAGCAGATCATCACTCCGCCGCCCTCGCAGTAACCCGTCATGGCCCGGGAGTCTCACGCCGCCAAACGGGGTCGCGTCAGGAGGATTATCGCCGTCCTGAAGCGGACCCACCCGGACGCGAAGCTCGCGCTGAATTTCACCAATCCGCTTGAGCTTCTTGTCGCGCTAATCCTCGCCGCCCAGGCGCGCGATGATCTGGTCAATCTGGTGACGCCTGACCTGTTCCGAAAGTACCGCAGCGCCTCGGACTACGCCGGCGAGACCGAGGCCGCGCTGCAACAGCGGGTCAGCCGCATCAATTTCTTCCGCCAGAAGACGCGCTCGATCCAACAGGCTTGCGCGATGCTGGTGAAAGACTTCGGCGGCAAGGTGCCCGGCAATATCGATGACCTGCTGAAGCTGCCCGGCGTCGGCCGCAAAACCGCCAACGCCATCCTCGCGAACGCGTTTGGCCAACCGGCCATTGTCGTCGACACGCACACGCGGCGCCTGTCACAGCGGCTGGGGCTCACGGTCAGGGATGACCCGGACAAGATCGAGGCCGACCTCGTGCAAATTGTCCCCCGGAAGGACTGGACGAAATTCTGTCACCTGCTGCAGTTCCATGGGCGGCGCGTGTGCACGGCAAGAAACCCCAAATGCCCGAATTGTTCGATCAACAAGCTCTGCCCGTGGCCGGGGAAAACGAAGGCGTGATGAAACCGATTTGTGGATACCGCCAAAACGTTTCCCGACGACAAACATGAAACCCAAGACCGTCGAAATCGTGAACAATATCCTCGCCATCGCGTGGGATGACGGACACGAGAGTTATTTCGAACTCGAAGCCCTGCGCCGCGCCTGCCCGTGCGCGATGTGCAAGGGCGAAACCAACGTGATGGTCGAGTACAAGCCGCGGCCCCAAACCCTCACGCCCTCCAGCTTCGAGTTGCGCGGCTGGCAATACGTCGGCGGCTACGCCATCCAGCCCCAATGGGCCGATGGCCACGCCTCGGGTCTTTATTCGTTCCAGTATCTACGGGGATTGGAAACCGCGCCGTAGACGGCAGACAAACCCCGCCACCCCGGCCGCTCACTTCATCGCCGTGTACACGCGATGCACGTCGTCGTGTTCGTCGATGGCGGTGAGAAACGCCTCGATCTCCGCCCGCTGCGCGGCGGCAGGTTCAACGGCGTTCTTGGCCACGTAACTCATCTCGGCCGTGGTCACCGTCCACCCGGCCTTCTTCAATGCCTGGCTCACGCCGTTCACATCGGCCCGGTCGCAATAAAACCGCGCCCCCGCGTGGCCCGCCGGCACGTCGTCGCTCACCAGCGGCTCGACGTTCTGCGCGCCCGCCTCGATCGCCACCGCTTCCAGGTCCTGACCCGCGGTCGGATGATGCGCCTCCACCAACCCGACGTGCTCGAACATCCACGCCACGCTGCCCGGCGACCCGAACTGCCCGGCCTTGAACAACGCCCGAATCTCCGGCGCCGTGCGGTTCCGATTGTCCGTCAGGCATTCGACGATGATCGCCACCTTCCCGGGCGCAAACCCTTCATAGGTGACGAGCTCGTACGCGACGGCCTCGCCCGTTTGCCCGGCGCCCTTCTTGACCGCGCGCTCAATCGTGTCCCGCGGGACCGAATGTTTCCGCGCCGTCTCCAACGCCGCATGCAACCGCGCATTCAGGTCGGGGTCGGGACCGCCGGCCTTCACCGCCACGACGATTTCCTTCATGAGCTTCCCGAACAATTGGCCGCGCTTCAACGCGCTGATCTCGCGGCCTTTTTGTTTCCATTGGGCTCCCATGACACCGCAGTCTAAGCGCTTCCCCAAGCCCCGCACAAGCGGGAATCCGTCCCCCGCCGATTTCTCTGGAACCGGCCCCGCGCCGCCACTATACAAGCGCTCATGAATCGCTTTCTCGCCGTCGCCGCCGTCCTCATCGGCACTGTCATCGTCGGCGTCCCCGCCATCGCGCAAACCAACGACGACGACACGCTCCCGCCGGGCCAGTATCACCTGAAGATCCTGCCGTTCGACGAACTCAGCGAAAAATCCGTCTCGCGCCAGGGCGACGCCGCCCTGAACCTCAAAACCGTGCAATGGCAGCACAGCGAGTCCGACCATTTCATCTTTCACACCGAAACCGGCTTCTCCGTCCCCCAACTCTCCGCCTGGGCCGAATGGTCCTACGCCCTGATCAAGCAGGACATCGGCGTCACCCAGGATTCCTACGAGCGCAAATGCCACATCTACGTCTTCCTCAACCAGCAAGCCTGGCACGACTTCGTCGGCACCGGCAAAATGGAGGAATGGACCGGCGGCTGGTGCACGGGCCGCGAACTCTTCTTCGCCTCGCGCCCGCATTTCAAATTCCAGGGCCCGACCCTCCCGCACGAGATGACCCACCTCGTCCTCCACCGCTTCATCGCCGGCGACATCCCCCTCTGGCTCAATGAAGGCTTCGCCGAATTCGAAGGCGTCCGCCTCTACCGCAACTACCTCAAAGCCCGCGGCTACGCCCTCGGCAATATCACCGACCACCTCGCCCACGACGAGTACATCCCCCTCAGCGAACTCACCAGCGCCGTCGATTACCCGCGCTCCCGCAACCAGGTCATCGATTTCTACAACGAGTCGCGCCTGCTCGTCAGCTTCCTCTATTTCCAGCACGGCGGCATGAATCCGCTTTTGAGGTTCATCAAGCTCTCCGGCGATGGCTCGCGCTTCGACTCCGCCTGGCAGGATGTCTACAGCAGCAAATACTCCGGCCTCGACGCCTTCGAAACCAAGTTCATCGCCTACGTCACCAAAGCCAAAGAATGACCCGTTTGGCGGGTTTACCCGCCGCCGGAACCACAATTTCGGGCAACTTTCCGTCCAAGAATTTGGGTTCGTTTTTGGCTTTGTCCGGAACAATTTTCCACGCCGGCTTGAATAAGCTTGGGTTCGTTTGCAAAAATACTTTTTTTGCGCACCCCCTTCCCTTGTGGTGTCGCCTGCCCGCCCTAAGCGGAGCCGAAAGGCCCAGCGCGCCGTGCCGTTTGGAGGGCGAACCTCCCGGTGAGCCGCTTCCCCATCCCCTTTCCCGTCGCCTCGCCCCTTGAGGGGAATCGAGTCGGATGAGAAGCCGCTGGTCGTGCCGAGGCGGCAAAGGATTCAAGGTGAGGGGTTGTTATGGCCATCAGCCATTTCCCATTAACCATCTTCCATCTCCCCTTATGTCAAACAACAAACAACCGCCCCGACTATACACAACCGCATGTCCTCTGTCCAGGCCTTTTTTTATGGCGGATAGCCGATTTTATCGGACGACCCCGGCGGCACCCTGCGGCAAAGCGTTCACGGCGGTCGCAGTTGGCCACCCTCCAGTGAAACGCCGCCTGTTATCCAGCGGCTGACTCCGAAGGCGTGGTGCCCGCGTGCAGCGGAGATTAACGACCTTGCCAGTCCCACGGCCCTCTACTATTCATCCACCACGGTCCTCTGCATACCCACCACGGCCACTCAAAGCAGCCTTCGGTCTTGGCACCTGTGAAGATGGCACCCGTGGTAATTGCTCCTTCCAAGTTGGCACCGCACAACTTGGCGTCGGTCAAGTTCGCGTTTTGCAGGTTGGCTCCGCGCACGTCGGCGAATACGAGCACGGCCCCGGTGAGATCAGCATTCGAAAGATTGGCTGAACTGAGGTTCGCGCCGATCAGTTTGGTGTTTTGCATGATCGCGTTCTGCAGGTCCGCGCCGTGGAAATCAGCCCACGACGCGTCGGCTCCTGATAGATTGGCACCGGACAGATTCGCAGGATCGAAGTTCGCGCCGACCAGATTGGCGCCTTGGAGGAGTGCACCTTGAAGATTCGCGTTGCTCAAATTGGCACGCGCCAAGTTGGCATCTTGGAGATTTGCGCCTTGCAAGTCCGCGTTTTGCAGGTTTTTACCGGAAAGGTTTGAACCTTGGAAATCGCAGTTGGCGAGGTTGGCCCCTTGGGAGTTGGCTGGAGCGGAACATGCAGAAAACTCCCAGTCGGAGGACAGAGGAACCTGAGCGCCTCCTGGAGTCTCGGTGAAGCAAGGTGCTGAGTAGCCCGGGGCGAATGTAACCCCCTCGCCAAGTGAGGATTGTACACCCCCGCCTTGCCAAGAAAGGCCGGTAGACTGTTCGGCCGTCGAGCTGCAGGTATTCGTGAACGGAGCGCCGAATGCAGCCACCCACCCCTGAGGAGCAAACTCAGCCTCCGAGCCTACGCTTCCGGCGGTGGGGGCTACGAAGGGGACCGTGGGGGAGTAGAGAGGAGCTGGCAGGCTTACAAAGGCAAGCTGGGGACCGTAAATGACGGAAAAGAGCGATAGCGCCTCGTCTGATCTGATGTCCCCTGCACTTATGAACGAACCAGATGGCAGTGTGACGTGAGACAAATAGCTGCTCAGGTAGGATTGCCCCAGCGTGTTCGTAAAGCTGATGACTTCTCCTGCGCCGTTCGGATTATCCACTAACTCGGACTGGATCGTCAGAGCGACGGGATTTTGAGCGGAAGGGGTAGTAATGGGCCTCCAGTTGCCCACGACGCTGTAAAGCTCAAAGTCGTAGCAGACGCCGAGGGCGTACGCATAGCTGCAATCGGCTGGGTAGTGCGCAATATTGCCGCTAGAATCGACATCGAATATTTGGAAAATCGGCCACACCTCCCATTGACTCGCCAGTCCAAGGGCGGTGTCATGGTCAAGCAACAGTATATTCTGAGCCCAATAGGCTGGGTACTCGGTTGCTGAGGGGTTGTTTGTGTAGATGAAGAAATTCTGCTGAATGGTGAAAGATTCGGTCGTCGGGACTCGGCTTATAGGTGGTACCGGTAGCCCTGTGTCCAAGCCGGTAGCTAAGCCGGTGAGCGTGATGTCGTTTTGGACGCCGACCATTTTCTCAACGGTCACTTGGGGTTCTTGGTTCTGGTGGCTGAGACACGTCTCAAACGAACTGCTGTCAGATTTCGCACAGACATCAATTGGAATTACCTCATTGACGTATTCCGAGTCGAGTGAAGGGGGGGCTACGACAATTATTTGCAAGTTGGTGGTGGGGCTGGTGGGCGATAAGGTCACACTCGCGCTAGCACTTCCGAATTGGTACGCCCCGCTCAGAAACTCACAGCTCAGAGGACTAGAGGAAATGTCGAGCGTAATCTTCTCTTCTTGGTTAGTTGGTCCAGTGATCGTAACATTAAAAGTAACCGCTCCTGATATCGCCAAAATCTTCGCCGCTGGTGTAGCCGTTACAGTGAAGGGCACAAAGTTGGCCACCAGATCCTCATTGCCCGTCACCGTGAAGCTGTAGCTAGACGATGTGCTCACGGTCGTTCCGCCCTGCGTCCAGCTTGCAAAGCTCCATCCGGCGCTGGGTGTCGCTGTTGCGGTGATAACAGTGCCGCTGCTATAGGTACCGCCGCCAGTGGTCGTGCCGCCTGCTGAAGGAGATGAACTGGTCGTGACTACATAGCCGGGCGCGTTAACCACAAGCGTGATCGCATCGGCTGGCACGTTGAAAGGTACGTACGCTGGTGCCCCATTTGACCCATACGGGCCCAACCATTGATCCGCAGCCCATCCATTGGCTTGGGCTTGCGAAATTTGAGCCGCGCTGAATTCGGCGATGTCGTTGCCGTCATTCCAGACGTCGTAGTCCAGTCCCCAGTTCGTTCCGGAGGCGACATGATCCCCGCCGATTTCCCATCCGAAAGCAAAGATGATGTAGTAGACGCCGGGGGCGGTTGGAACGGCGATCAGAACGGTTGCCTGTTGATCGGAAGTGCCGCTGGCACAATCGCTACCGATAGCAGCTGGGATCGATGCGCTGATCAGTTGCCAACTGTTGCTATCGACGCCCCAAGAGGGTGTCCAAATCAGCGGGGCGACGCAAGGGACCTGACAGCCCACGCTGATGCAATGGAGATTGACGATGCCGCTGAGGGTGGTGCCAGGGGAAACATTTAAGACCTTGCTTGATCCCGAGACTGAGCTGAAGCTTCCGCTTCCAGACACAATCTGTAGCGACCCGGCGACCCCGCCGACATCGGTGTTTGGAGGAGAAACATCGCAGGAAGAGGAGCTGGACGTTAACGAGAAGTTGTCAAAATAACCGGCGTCTGTTGATAGAAATGGCTGCGCATAGAACGCATATAGCTCAAGCGTCGTACTCGGCGGGGAGAAAGATATGTTTTGAACAAGTGGAGCACCGTTGTAGAAAGCGCTGGCGGTGTTGTTGATGAAATTGAGATCCAGCTCGTAGTGATTCCACGCCCCCCGCGTAACATAGACTCCACTGAAGTAATCTGTTCCCATAATAAAGACGTGAATCTGTCCACTCTGCTCGATGTTGATGTCGACATTGTTGTACGGAGGAGACGCGCCACTACATTGAGTATCGATTGCAGTCCAGAAATTCGGAGTTCCGGTCGCGGAGAGGAACGCATCGATACCGAACGTAAGGATTTGGTTGGCAGCGTTGTAGGAGGCACCACGGGAGGCCCCAACAACAGCCGTGGGCGAGCCAGATGCAAAGGGCGTAATGCCTACGGCCTGAAGCCCGCTCTCAACGACTACGGTCTCAATAACAGCTTGAGATGGGTACGCGCAGCCCCAACCATCTTGCCCATTTATTGTGCCCGGGCTAAACGTCGCAGGCTCAAACCCGGTTTGATAAATGACCGCTGCCGCCGCGTTGGCCGTGGCGGGGCCGAGCAGCGTGAGAATGGTGACGGTCGTTCCAATAGTTCCGAGGTTTATGAGCGTTCTTAGTTTCATAGGTCTTATTCTCCTCCCATATGAGCGTTCATTGGCCAATACGGTTCAGACCGCGAGATCTTGCAGAGCACAGTGCCTTCGTAAGAAATGGTGGTGTGAAAACTGCGACATGACAGACAAGCGCCAAGCGTCGGCGGCCGACTCTCTTGTAAGCCGGTGCCATTCGTTGTCTCGCTCAACCACATCGGAATCAGTCTGCCTCTCGCGTGACAAACCGTGCGCAGACGTGGCGCTCTGGAGCCCAAGAAGAAAGGCCCCCACAAACGGGGTAGTATTTGGCTTGTACGCCTGTGGGCATCGGGGCGTCAAGACATTTCCGTGGCGATTTTGACGAGTCTGTCCCCATCAGGAAGCTCGGACGCCGCCGACTCCGACCGTTGGGGAATCGATGAAGGGGCTGTAGCTTTCAGTGAGCAGGCAATTCAGCAAACCCGCCACGTGCCACCCAAACGCCGATCTCGCCTCCGGGCCGTCATCTGTTGTAATTTCCCCACCGATACCGAGAGGTTGTTGCGACCCGACTGCACGGGAGGACTGATTCGATGGCTAAGATGACAATTCCAGACGAACTGAAACAGGACATGCCGCAGAATGCATGGGGCAAAGTGTTCCTCGCCACGCCGATCATCATGACCGTCATCGCCACCGCCCTCGCGGGCCTCGCCTCCAGCGAAATGACCCGCGCCCAGTACAGCCGGTCCCTCGCCGCCCAGCAACAATCCAAGGCGGGCGATCAATGGGGCTTCTTCCAGGCCAAACGCCTCCGCGGCGCCATCCAGCGGAACACCATCGACATCCTGCAAAACACCGCCGACGTCCATCCGCTCGATGCCGCGGCCCTCGATAAAACCGGCGCGTCGTTGCTCCAATCGCCTGCCGGACAACAGGCCACCGCCGCGTTGTTGAAAGGCGAGTTGCCAACCGTCCCGGCCGCCACCGCGCCCGGCCCCGAACTCCAGTTGGCCCTCGACGCGCTCGACAACCAAAAACCCGAATCGGACATCCTCTCGCTCACCGCAAAAGTGAAACCCGCTGACCTCGACGCCGCGCTCCTTGCCGCGAAAGACCGCGCCGAAGCATTCGATTCCGCCATCGGGCCAATCAGCAAGGTCATCGATCAATTGGAGAAAGCCGTGACCGGCACCAGCGATAAATCTCTCAGCCGCGATTTCGTCGCCGCCCGATTGCGCTACACCGCCACGCGCTACGACGCCGAAGCCCGCCTGAACCAGGCCATCGGCGACCTCTACGAACTCCAGGTCCGCAAGAGCAACATCGACGCCGAACGCCATCACAAACGCAGCCAGCAATTCTTCTACGGCATGCTCGGCGCGCAAATGGCCGTCATCATATCCACCTTCGCCATCGCCGCCCGCAAACGCAACCTCCTCTGGTCCCTCGCCGCCGCCGCCGGCGCCGCCGCCGTCAGCTTCGCGGTGTATGTCTTCCTGTTCACGTAACGCGGGGGTATCGTTCCTCTTCGAAATTGTGGGGCGCAATGCCCGCTTCAGGCGGGTATCGCGCCGCGTCGTTGGCGTGCTACGCCCGCTTTTCCGCTCCGCGCAGGTTGCGGATCCGGTCCCGCAGTTCCGCGGCGCGTTCGTAACGCTCGGCGGTCACGGCTTCCAGAAGCTGGTTTTCCAGTTCCTCTAACTCGGTCAGCGGTCTGCTCTTCTGGATTTCCTCGGCCAGCTCGTGCAGCGCTTCCATCGACCGCCGCCGCTCGAACCGGAACGTGTCCTCCTCGATGTCCGGCAACGCCTCGATCGCCTCCGCGGCGGCGTGCACGAGCGCCAGCGCCCGATGATGGTTGTTCTCGTCCATGGCGACCATCGCCGCGGCGACGGCGTTGACCCGCAGAACGTACGGCCGCCATTGTTCGAGGTACAGACGGTCTTCGCCACGCTTGGCGTACTTGTGGACGAAATCGAAAAGCTTCAGGTTGCGCACCGTGTCGCGAATCGTCCGCGGCCAGTCCTTGAGCTGGAACAGGTGCAGGTAGCGATAATAATACAGCACGCCTTCGTTGAACAACTCGACGCACTCATCGGGATCGAGACGGAAACCGGCCTCCGCGCCGGCCTTCTTGGCCTCGTCGAGACGCGCCAAATGATGGTCCAGCACCGACTCGGCGCCGTCCGGGCGGCCATCGAGGTCGTACTGCTCGATGCCCAGCGGCAGACGCACCTGCATGACTTCCCGTCCGTTGGCCAGGGTGATCACACGGATGCAATCGTCCGGATCATACGGCCACGAATCGAGGAATGGTTTGAGGTCCGAATCCATTGCCACGCCACCCCAAACATGCCAGCGAATGGGCCGCTTGGCAACTGCGGAAGCCAAAAAACCGCACCGCCTGCTCGCCGTCCAAACACCGAAAAACCGCACTACCGCTTCAATACCTTCTCCACGTCCTTCAGCGGTAAACAATTGATGACATCCTTCTTCTCCAACCATCCTTTGCGGGCGATGCCGATGCCGACGGCCAGATACTGCAAATCGGGGATGTTGTGGGCGTCGGGATTGATCGCGCATTTGACGCCGAGTTCCTTGGCGTGTTTCCACAACCGCCAATCCATGTCGAGACGGTACGGATGGGCGTTGATCTCGATGATCTTGTTGTATTTGGCAGCGGCGGCGATGACCTCGGGCATGTTGACCGCGTAACCTTCGCGCTCAAGCAGCAACCGGCCCGTCGGATGCCCAAGCATCGTGACCCTCGGATGCGCCAGCGCTTTGCAGATGCGGTTGGTCATCTTCTCGGCGTCCATGTTGAACCCCTGATGCACGCTGGCGACGACATAATCGAACAGCGCCAGCGTCTTGTCGTCGAAATCAAGCGAGCCATCGCCGAGAATGTCGCACTCGGTGCCGAAGAAAATGCGGAAGCCTTCCTTGGCGAACTTGACGTTGAGCTTCTTCACCTCCTCGGCTTGCAGGCGGACGCGTTTCTCATCGAGACCGTTCGCCTGCCGCTCGGATTTGCTGTGGTCGGCGATGCCGAAATACTCCAGTCCCAGATCAAATGCCGCCTGCGCCATGGCTTCGACGGTCTCAATGCCGTCACTCCACGTCGAATGGCAGTGAAACGTGCCGCGGAGGTTTTCCAATTTGACCAGCTTTGGCAGCGTGCCGTTCTCCGCCGCCTCGATCTCGCCCATGTCCTCGCGCAGTTCGGGCTCGACGTACTCCAGCCCGAGCGCCTCGTACAAATCCTCCTCGGTCTTGCACTTGATCGAACTACCGAGTTCCTTCGCGCTCTTCTCCTTTTCGGAGGCGGGCGAGAAGCCGTATTCGTTCAACGACAGCATCTTCAGTTTCAACGCCCGCGCGCGCAGGGCGATGTTGTGCTCCTTGCAGCCTGTAAAATAGTTGAGCGCAAACGCATATTGATCGTCGGTCACAACCCGCAAATCGGCCTGAATGCCGCCTTTAAGCACCACGCTGGCCTTCGTCTCACCTTTGGCGCTGACCGTGATGATGCCCGGAATCGCGACGAAATCATCAATGATTTGCTGCGCGTCTTTTGGCTTGGCGCTGACGAGAAAGTCGATGTCGCCGATCGTCTCGCGGCAGCGCCGCAGGCTGCCCGCAATGCTGCACCGAATCACGCCGTCGTGCGAACGCAACGCCTCGATGATCGGCTGCGCAGCCGCGTACGCCATGTCGTAATGATGCCGGCCGCTGAATTGCCGCACGAGCGCGATGCCTTCGAGGATTTTCTGCTGCGATTTCTCGCCGAACCCATCCAGCGCGGCGATCTTGCCCGACTTACAAGCCGCCTCGAGTTTCTCGATGGAATCAACCTTGAGCTTGTCGTACACAACCTTCGCGCGCTTCGGGCCGAACCCGGGAATCTTCAGCATCTCGAGTAGCCCTTGCGGCATCGACGCCCGGAGTTCGTCGTAAGACGCGAGTTTCCCCGTCGTGTACAATTCCGTGATCTTGGCCGCGAGGTCTTTGCCGATGCCCTTGATGTCGGTAAGGCGCTCCTCCTTGATAAGCGTGCCGAGATCCTCCTGCAGTCCGTCGACCATGCGCGCCGCGTTGTAGTAGGCGCGCACGCGGAACGGGTTATCGCCCTTGAGTTCCAACAGCGCGCCGATCTCCTCAAAAATCCCGGCGATTCCCTTCTTATCCATGACCGGTCTTCTTCACCTGTAACGTCGAATTGACCTCGCGTACGCCATCGGTTTCAAGCGCGACGAGCATGGCTCGGCCGATTTGCTGGTGCGACGAGACATCCCCCGCCAACGTGACGCGACCATCGGTGGTGTTGACCGAAATGCTGAAAACGGAAAGGTCGCGGTCGAGAGCGTACTTGGCTTTGATCTTGGCGGTGATGGCCGCGTCCGATGAAGCGCTGGCCATCGCCGCGCCAAAGTCGGTGGCCTGGCGACGCAGTACCCGGCCCGTCCGGCTGAGTTCCGCGCCGATTTCGTCACTGCCCAGGTGCCAGGCGGTGAGCTTGGCGTTGACCACGTCCCACGCGTGCGTCACGCGCGGGTCTTTCCGGGCGACGGTGAAATACCAGCACGTGCCCGCCGTCAGAAACGCCCCCACGATCAACCCGATAAGAAAATCTTTCATATCGCTCTCCTGCCGACATCTTATCGCCGAACTCGGTCCGAGGCAATCCAACGAAAAAAGCGTTGCGCGCCGCGGCGTGGCCCCCGATAACTGGCTCCATGCCGCGGTACATCAGCCAACACACCATCGCCTGCCTGACGCGCCAGGCGTTACAGGCAATCATCGCCGAGTTGAAACGCGATGAAACCGTCAAGACCATCCGCTGCGTTTCCGATTCGTTGGAGGGGAAACTGCTGTGTGAATTCGAGGCGCCCGACAAGGAAACCGTTGTGGCGTTTCTGGCCGCCCACAACATGCGCCCGCAATGGGTCATGCGCGCCGAGCACGAATGGTGATGAGCCCCGGTTCGAGGCGTTCGGCTGACGGAGCGCGTCGGTTGAGATTGATTCCGGAACGGGCAGCAATTTCTCACCACCATCGTCCAGTCCATCTCAAGGAGCGGCGTCGTCTCACAAGCTCTGGCAATCATTCGGGCGAGATGTTAGCGTCGCGTGTGTGAACGATTCCGAAGGAGCGCCGAGACCAGCGGGCCTTTCGACGATGAAAAGGCACGCGGCGAGCCTTGTTGCCGTCGCACTGCTGGTGTTGATGGCGACAGGGATGGCAACGCCCATCAAGGAGGAATCAGCAACCTTGGATGAAACTCAGTTCTTGGTGGCGGGTTACAGCTATTGGCACGGCTACGGTTTCACCCTCGACCCGGAAGCGCCGCCCCTCGCCAAGATGATTGCGGCGGCGCCCTTGCTGTTTATGGATGTGAAACTATCCAAAAGAGCGCAGGAATTGCTGAAGGGGCACGTCGAGGCGGGGGTGACACGTCGGTGGTCGGGAGAATTCGAATTGGCTGACAACCGTTTCCCGGTGGCGCACAACAGTTGGTATTTCTGGCCGGACGCGCCGCCTGTGGGACAAGAATTCGTTTTTGGCGGAGCCAACGATGCCGACAAGGTCCTTGCGGCAGGGCGATGGATGCAAGTGGCGCTCACGGTGTTGACGGGCATGGCGATCTTTTTTTGGTCACGACAATTGGCGGGGGCGAAGGCCGGTGCACTCGGCGTGGCGCTCTGGGCGTTGAACCCGGTTACGTTGGCCTACGGACACCTGGTGCTGACCGACATGGGAGAGACGTTGATGTTTGTTCTGGCGGTGTGGTGTTTCTCCACCTTTCTTGACCGGCCGTCTACCGGCCGCGCCGTTTCATGCGGGCTGGCTTGTGGCGGGGCGCTGGTTATGAAATTCAGTGCCGTCTTGCTTGCCCCGATTTTGCTCGTGCTGCTGGGCCTGTGCGCGATGCTGAGGCGGGACTGGCGCGGGTTGGGAAGGCACGTATGCGTCATGGCGCTGGCGGCGGGCGGGGTTGTGCTCGTGGTGTACGCGCCGTTCTGGAGGCCGGCGCCACCGTTGCCAACCAACGTCGCCGCGCAGATCGGGGTGCCGAGATGGTTTCAAGTGCTGCGGCCCGTGCTGATCCCGCCGGATTTCTTCAAGGGACTGGCGCTTGTGGCCGGGCATGAATCGACAGGGAACTGGTCGTTCCTGTGCGGCCAATGGCGGGCGACCGGATGGTGGTACTACTTCCCGGTGACGATGGCGGTGAAGACCCCGCTCCCATTGCTGCTGCTGACGACAGTTGGCTTACTGATGTGGCTGAGGGGACTTCGGCAGGGTTCCTTCCCACAGGCCATACCGTGGCTCGCGGCCTTGATGTACCTGCTATTTGCCGTGGCGGGGAGCATCAATATCGGCGTCCGGCATTTGCTACCCATGTACGCTCTGCTGGCCGTGGGCACGGCGTCGGAGTTCAGCCTCCGGAGCCAGCGGGTACAGTTGTGCGGCTGGCTGTGCGCGGCCTGGCTATTACTGGCGACAGGGCGCGCGTATCCCTATTTCATCGAGTACTTCAACGAAGTCGCCGGCGGTCCGTCGAACGGTTACCAATGGTTGGTCGATTCCAACCTCGATTGGGGACAGGATGTCAAACGGTTGAAGCATTTCCTCGACGAGCAGACGATGACGAACATCGATCTGGAGTACCTCGGTCCGGAACGGGCGATTGACTACTATGGGATTGCAGCCCGACGGGTGAGCTCTGGTGAGGCGTACGGAACGCGCCGTGGCACGCTGGTCGTATCGGCGTGGTACCTGATGAATCCGGCGTGGGATTGGTTGCGTGCAAGTCACGAACCGGTCGCGCGAGTTGGCTACACGATGTTTGTCTATAGCCTGGGGGATGCCGAGACGAAGGAACGGT
Source organism: Verrucomicrobiia bacterium (assembly GCA_052146795.1). GTDB lineage: Bacteria > Verrucomicrobiota > Verrucomicrobiia > Palsa-1439 > Palsa-1439 > Palsa-1439. The sequence continues at coordinate 469 of JBKQMH010000086.1, read as the reverse complement.
GGGAGAAGATGCTGCGGGTCGATCCCAACGACGCCCGGGCACACTACAATCTGGGGATCGTCTTGGAACGAGCCGGCGAAACAGCGGGCGCGATAACCCACTATGAGCAGGCGATCCGAATCAGACCAGATTTCGCGATGGCGCATTACAATCTGGCTGTCGCCCAACAGCGAGCGGGCAAAGTAACGGACGCTATCAAACAATACGAGCAGGTATTACAACTCGAGCCCGGCCTCGGCGAGGCCGACGCGCACAACAACCTCGGGAGCGCTTTGGTGCAAACGGGTAAGATCGAGGAAGCCATCGCCCACTTCGAACAGGCCTTGCAGATCGATCCCGATTTTGCCGAGAGGGTTCCGGAATCCGCGAATAGTTAGACTTTGGTCTAATGCGTTATGGCCACATTGATCCAAATCAAAAGGCCACTGTTTAATTGGGGGCCGCGGAAGCCCGGCCAAAAGTCCGCCGA
>JBKQMH010000085.1:0-53872 GCA_052146795.1 Verrucomicrobiia bacterium | reverse complement strand
CTACTACGGCTGCCAGAATTATCTGAAAAAGGGAAAACAAGCGTGCGATTCCGGGTTGGTGAATCGCGAGAAGTTGGAGCAGTCGGTAGTCGCCCGTATCAAAGAGAGGATTCTGACTGACAAGAATCTCACCGACCTTGTGAAAATGGTGAACGAAGAGCTTGCGCGACTGAAAACCGATTCGTCAGAAATTCTCGCGCAAATCGACGGGCAACTTGACGAATGCACCAAGCGTTTACAGCGATTGTTCGCTGCCGTGGAAACCGGCAAGATGGAACTGGATGATTTAGCGCCGCGCATCCGCGAACTGAAACAGCAAATCGAACAACTTCAAAGCAAACGGCGCGGAATCGAAACTGAAAACGTGCGTGCCATCCAAGTCACGCAATCGGAAATCCAGCATTACGTCGAAGATTTGCGGTCGCTGCTTATGACCGGCACCCTCATTGAGCGAAAATCATTCCTTCGCAGTTGGATTCGCCGCGTCGAGTTTAGCAAGTCCGCTGGCGGGGAAATCGAATACTGCCTGCCGCTCATTTCGACGGGGAAAGATTACGAAAAAGCGCCGGACCGCGAAGTTCTCTCTATTGGTAAAGTTGGCTCCGCAGGGAGGACTCGAACCTCCAACCTAGTGATTAACAGTCACTCGCTCCACCATTGAGCTACTGCGGAACCTGAAAGTGATGCGCTGTTATATAGGCGACACGCCCAGTTTCGTCAACTCCGCACGCGCCTGATCGGGATTCTGATAGTGGATGGCCTGCATCCCGACGCGGCGGGCGGCCTCCACGTTAGGGGTCAGGTCGTCGAGAAACACCGTGCGTTCCGCCGTCAGCCCGTATTTCTTCAATGTATATCGGTAGATGGCCGCGTCGGGCTTGAGCAGGCCGACCTCGTGCGAGAGCACGTGCGCGTCGAAATCGTCCAGAAACCTGTATCGCTCGAAAATGTAGTCCATGTGGATGGCGTTGGTGTTCGACAGCAGAAGCCGCGGCACGCGCGTTCTCAACGATTCCGCCAACGCGATCATCGGCTCGATCGGGGTGAACACCTCGCTCCAAATCAAGGCGAACTCGTCGTACGTGCCGTCGAACCCGAGTTCCCGGGCCACGGTGTGGAAAAACCGCTTCTTCGAGAGTTTGCCCAGGGCCAATTCGTGTTCGTGGGGCGTGCCGCGAATATATTCCTCAATTTGTTGCCGCGTCTTGCCGGTGCGCGTCGCCATACGCTCCATCGCGCGCTGCTCATCCACCGTGATCAGCACGTTGCCCAAATCAAAAACGATCGCGTCAATCCCGTTCATACCCGCCTCAAAATCTCCTCCGCTTCCCGCCCCGCTTCTTTCATCGTCGCTCCGAACGAAACAAACCCGTGATTGCGCATGATCACAATCCGGTGTCCATCCAGCGCGCTCAGAATCTCCGCCACCAGCTCCGGCGTGCCGTACGGCTGTTCGCGCGCGGTAATCGGCAACCCCAACCGTTCCGCTTCCGCCAGCAACCGTTCGCTGTGCCCGTGAAACACGGCGTTGATTCCCGGTCGCGCGGCGTAAATGCCCGCATGCATCAGGCTTTCGCTGGACGGCTCGTACAACCCCACCACGGTCAGTTCGGCGCGATCCGGTTCCGCGTGAACCACCTCGACAAATTCCTGCCGCGTGATTCCGCCCAGATCGCCCGCGGTGCGGTTGATCAGAAAACCGTCCACGGTGCGGAAACTGAGGTTGCCGACCGTGTCGCCGACCAATCCCAGCGCGGCCCATCGCCGGCACCACGTCAGCAGTTCGCCCAGCCGCTCGTCGCCCGACACGGCCCGCCGCGCGAATACCGTACGAAATTTCGTCCCGACGTAGACTTCGCCCATGGTCGTGCTATGTCCCGAACCGCCGTCGAATTTGTCCCGGCGTCACAAGCCCCCGCTCCGTGATGATTCCCGTTATATATCGGGCCGGCGTGACGTCAAACGCCGGATTCCCCGCCGCCGCCCGACGTGGCGATACGCGGACGCGGGCGAGCTTCGATCCAGCGGTCAAACCAGAAATGAAATGCACTTCATCTTCATCGCGTTCTTCAATCGGGATGTCATCGCCACTGCGGCACGTCAGATCGATCGTTGAACCCGGCGCGGCGACATAAAACGGGATGCCGTTCTCCCGTGCCAGCACGGCCTTCTGATACGTCCCGATCTTGTTGGCCACGTCGCCATTGGCCGCGATACGGTCGGCGCCCACGATACACAAGTCCACCTCGCCCCGTCGCATGTAAAAACCGCCCGCGTTGTCCGCAATGATCTTGTGCGGCACGCCTTCCTGGAGGAATTCCCAACTCGTCAGGTTCGCCCCCTGGTTGCGCGGGCGTGTCTCGTCCACCCACACGAATACCTTCCGTCCACGGCGATGCGCCAGATAGATCGGCGCGGGCGCGCTTCCCCAGTCGACCAATGCCAGCCAACCGGCATTGCAGTGCGTCAACACGCGCGTCCCGTTCTTGATCAGCGGAAGGCCGAATTTGGCAATTTGCTTCGCGCGCTCGACGTATTCGTCCGCAATCGCTTCCGCTTCCGCCACCGCTTCCTTCACCGATGTGGCGCGGCGGCGAACACGGTCGAGAGCATGTTTCAAATCCGCTGCCGTCGGCCGCGTTTCGAGCAGGGTGCGATAAGCCCGGTCGGTGTCCACACCTTCGGAATAGGCTTGGGCCAGACCGTAAGCTGCGGTGGCGCCGATGGTGCCCGCGCCACGGACAACCATCGTCTGGATCGCCCGCGCTGTTTCACGGTAGTTCCTCAACCGCAACAACTTAAACCAATGAGGGAGCAATGGCTGGTTGATCACGACGACGTCGCGACCCTCCATCCAGACGGCTCGGTATTCCCGGTTTCGGACTTTCATGGCCGCAGATACTGTAGCGAAGCGGCGATAATCCCGCAACACTGGTGAAAACTTCTGGGCATAACCCGCGATCCCACCGGCGGCATCCGCGCGCCCGGCTTCGGGTTCCGGACGACACAATCAACTACACTTGTCGTCGGCCTTCCAACGCTCGGGAGAGCGTCACTTCGTCGGCGGTCTCCAGTGCGCTTCCAGCCGGCAATCCCAGTGCGATGCGGCTGACGTTTACGCCCAGCGGTTTGAGTTGATCGATCAAATAGCTGGCCGTCGCCTCGCTCTCCACGTCGGCTCCCAGCGCCAGAATGACCTCGGTAGGTTTGTCGCGCTTCACGCGCTCCAGCAGCGCGGCAACACGCAGTTGCTCCGGGCCCACGCCGTTCAGCGGCGAAATTCGCCCCATCAACGCGTGGTACACGCCCCGGTGCACACCGGCGCGCTCCAGGGTGAGAATGTCGTTGGGACCTTCCACCACGCAAATCGAATTCTGGTCGCGCCGCGGGCTGGCCCCGATCTGATCGGGGCTGGCGCAAATCTCGCAGGGATCGTTCTCGGTGTAGCTGCCGCAGCGCGAGCAATTGCGAATCTTCGCCTTTGCATCGAGGATCGACTGCGCGAGTTGCCGGTTGGTATCGCCGTTAGACTTGAGCAGGTGCAGCGCGATCCGCTCGGCGCTACGTTTGCCGATGCCGGGCAGGCGCGCGAACTGCGCAATGAGATTCTGGACGGGCGTGGGATAATCCATCGCTAAACATGTACCTGTTTCAAGGCGAGAAGACAAGCAGGCGAAGCGGCTTGATGGCCCGTACCCCAGCCGCCGCAGACGACGGATGTCCCCTACGCCCGCCTTCTTAGGCCAACGCAGGCCGACAAATGATGATTAGTGAGATGTGATCCCGTTAGCTGCGGTCGTACGTCGACGCCGGAGCCTTGTTCTTCCTGCATCTGACGTGAAAGCCCCTATGAAACTCAAGGCTTTTCAGGTTTGACAATCATCGAAGTGTAGGCGAAAATCCCTCCCATTCGGCGAGTGCTTGTCCTGTTGGCATCCGGTCTTGGGTCGCAGAGGGAGAATAGGTAATGAAGACAAGCATGCACAATCTGTTTACGCGTTGGCTCTGCGGTCTGTTTGCCGCCCTGCTGATATTCCTAACTCAACGACCGGCTTCGGCCCAAACTTTCGCTTTCCTTGGGGCGGCTCCGATGTATGTCCAACTACAGCCGGGCGCCTACGACATCACTGCTTTCGGCGCTGCAGGAGGCGCCTACCTCGGTGGCGTCTACCCCGGCGAAAGTGGAGGTCTCGGTGCTGAAATGGAAGCCCAATTTAACTTTGCGACAGTGGTGAACCTGACCATCTTTGTCGGAGGAAGCGGCGGCAGCGGTTACGGCGGTGCTGGCGGCGGCGGCGGCAGTTTTGTCTTCAATGGCAGCACGCCACTGGTCATCGCTGGCGGCGGTGGAGGCGGATCCAGCGGCGGCGCCGGGGGCTACGGTGTGGTCGGCGGCGATGGCAGCGCCGGCATGTACAGCGACGGTGGCGCGGGAGGCTACGGCGGCAACGGAGGTCGAGGCGGCACCGGCGGCCTAAGCGCCGGCGGTGGGGGCGGTGGCGCTGGATACAGCCTGATTAATGGATGGATGGCGGGTGGGTTTAGCGGCACGGGCAGCGGCGGCGGCGCCGGCGGCAGCGGCACCAACGGCGGCCAGGGCGGTGACGGCGGCGGGAACGGTGGTTACGGTGGAGGCGGCGGTGGTGGTGGCTACGGTGGCGGTGGCGGTGGCGGCGGCGGCTACGGTGGAGGCGGCGGAGGAGGCGCTCTAAACGCGTTTCTGATTGGGGGCGGCGGCGGCGGCGGTTCGTATATCGACGTTTCGGGAGCGCCGTTGACTGAAGTGCCCGGCGTCCCAGATCCTCTAGGAGACGGCAACGGCGAGGTGATCATCCAGAGCATACCTGAGCCTTCGACTTGGACAATGGTCTGCATTGGCTTCTCGGCGCTGCTCGTGTTCTACCGCCGGAAATGAAACACGTCTGCTTCTCCTGGAACGGCGATGAGCTTGGTTAAATACGATTCGACGAACGAGCGTGATCGGAAACTTTATACGGCGATCTGCACCGCCCGGCTTGCGAAAGCCATTCGCGATGGCGTCGAAGGGAAGGAGCCGCCCACCAAAGAGCAGGTCGTCGAGAACGGCGAAGACCCAGTCAACAACTTTTGCTTCCGGTGGAAGCACGAGGGGGTCCCTGCGGCAGAACTGGATCGGATGCTGCTCTTGTACGGGGGTTCCGACGAGCCGACCACCGACGAGAACCCGCAGAGGAGTCCGCGCCCGTGAGTCGCTCCGCTTGCTACAGGTCGTTCTGTCGTCGGTTGGGGGTCAGTCATTGACTATTGACAGACATGGCGATGGTAAGCGGGGTCAAATCCCACTAATCGTCATCTCGCAGCGCGCCGCTACATCATGCCGGGCAGATTCACCCCGGCGTGACTTTCTGGTTCTTGCTCCCGCTGGTGGTCATGATTTCTGTTTTGGCCGGTAATCGCGGGCGTCAAGGCACGCGTCATAGGCCGCTCGATCGATTCTAATCCAGTCGGTACCTTCAATGCCGCGGCGGTTGGAACTTGCCGGACTGGCCGGGAACGCGCAGGCGAGCTTGATCCAGCGGTTCTGCTCTTGGGCAATCTGGCGAATTTCGTCGGCCACTTCCGACAGGTCTTGATCCTGGCTGAAGATGATCCCCACGTCGTAAGATCGGCGATGAGCCAGGCCGACGACGTCCAGAGCCAGACGGACATCCACGCCCTTCTCTTGTCCAACGAGAAACGTGTGGGTCTGGCCATTGGGCAAACGAACCGTTTGATTCCGGTACCTCAGCGGGCGCGAGAAAACGTGGACTTGTTGCCGCCCCATCTGTGCAAGCTTGGCAGTCCAAAAGTGATTCCAGTGAGCATTGTCCGCCGAGTCGGGGAAACCGGTATAGAAGCGAACTTGCGCAAGGTTCCAATCCTGCTGTCGGCAGACTGCGGTGGCGAGAGCCGCGACATCGTAGTTCGGGTGTCCATAGCCGAAAGCGTTCTTCACTGCGTAAAAGAGGTTCTGCCCGTCAACGAAGGCGACCGCGCGTTTCACTGCCGGTTCCGTGGGCATCGAGATTACCCAAAATGAATAACCCCGCCCGAGGCTGTTTCCAGCGTGTCGGACGGGGAGTAGATAAATCGCAATTCCGTGATGCAGGTAATATGCCAAGAACCGTGCACACTGTCAACGTGATTCATCTCACGATAGGACGCCATCGGCGCGCCGCTACATCATCCCGGGCAGGTTCATGCCGGCGGTGACCTTGCCCAGTTCTTCTTCCTGGGTTTTCTTCGCTGTCTGTAGCGCGTTGCTCACCGCCCCGAGGATCAGGTCTTCCAGCATCTCCACGTCCTTCGGGTCCACCACTTTGGGATCGATCTTGACCGATACGATCGAGCCGTCGCATTTCGCCACGGCCTTCACCGCGCCCCCACCGGAGGTCGCCTCCACTTGGCGTTGCGCCAGCTCCTCCTGCACACGCTGCATTTCCGCCTGCATTTTCTGGGCTTGTTTGAGAAATTTTCCGAGTCCGGCCATTCTCCACCATCACTTTCTGACTTCGACGATTGTTCCTTTGAAAATCTCCAGCGCCTTCTTGATCAACGGATCGTTCTTGAATTCATCCAGGCTCTTCTTGACCGGCTCCGTTCCCTTGACCGCCACCGACGGAGTCCGGGCGGGCATTGGCGTCGCGGACTTCACCACTTCAAACTTCAGCGCCACATCCATCCGCAGTTTTTCTTTCAGTTTGGCCTGCAACACCTCGATGTTGCGCGGCCGGTCGGCAAACTCTTTGCGCTCCGCAAACTCCTGGTCGAACCCGACCACCAAGACGTTCCCCTGCATCCCCAGCGGACGCGTGCCCACCAGATAACTCTTGGCGATCGGGGTGACCTTCCCCAAATGCTCCACCGCGTATGCCCAGGCTTCCTCGATGGAGACCGACGAATCCACCGGAGTCGCCTCGCTGCTGTGACGTTGCGGCGCGGGCGCCGCCGGTTTGCTGACCTTGGGGTCGCTCACAACCGGCCGGCTGACTGCGCTGGCGCCGGTCGCCACCTGTCCCTTCAATTCGTTGAGCTTTTTCAACACACCGTCGATACCGACCAATTCGCGGGCTTTGACGGCCTTCACCAGCGCAATCTCCAGAAACACCCGCTTGGACAACGCATAGCGCAACCGTCCTTCGGCGGCCGACAGCGCATCGATGATGCGCAGCACCGCGTCCGCATCCACCCGCTTCGCTTGCGCCCGCAGCAGCTCGATCTCCGTTTCCGGCAACTGCAAGGACTGAACCCCCTCCTCGCCCAACGTCACCACCAGCAGGTTACGAAAATGATCGAGCAAGTCCGCCATCAGCCGTTGCAGGTCCTTGCCCACGTCGTCCAGTTCTTTCAGTACCCTTAATCCCTTCGTGGTCTGTCCATCGATGAGCGCATCCGTCAATTTCGCGATCCGGTCGTGGGCGACGAGCCCGAACACCGACAACACGTCGCTCTCGGCGATCCTGTTCCCACAAAATGCGATCAACTGGTCCAGCGCGCTCTCGGCGTCGCGCAAGCCGCCCTCGGCCCCGCGCGCAATGGCGGCCAACGCCGCGTCATCGATCGACACCTTCTCTTTCCTGGCGATGTCCCTGAGGTGTTTGACGATCAGGTTCGCGGGAATCCGCCGCAGATCGAACCGCTGGCAGCGTGACAGGATCGTCGGCAACACTTTCTGGGGTTCCGTCGTGGCGAAGAAAAACTTCACATGCGCGGGGGGCTCTTCGAGCGTCTTGAGCAACGCGTTGAACGCCTGCGTCGTGAGCATATGGACTTCGTCGATGATGTAGATCTTGAACTTGCCGCGGGCCGGCGCGTAGCGAACCGTGTCGCGCAGCTCGCGGACCTGCTCGACGCCATTATTCGACGCGCCGTCGATTTCCAGCACGTCCAACGAACGCCCCTCGGTGATTTCCTTGCAGTTGTCGCATTCGTCGCACGGGGTGATGGTCGGCCCCTTCACGCAATTCAGCGCCTTGGCAAAAATCCGGGCTGTGGACGTCTTGCCGATGCCGCGCGGGCCGACAAACAGGTACGCGTGCGCGAGACGGTTTTGCTCAATGGCGTTCTTCAGCGTGGTGGTCACGTGCTCCTGTCCCACCACGTTGTCGAACTGTTGCGGGCGCCATTTCCGCGCCAGAACCTGATATTGTTGCGCCATTGCGTTCCCTAACGAATCCTGCAAACTGAAAAATGGTCGTGCACCTCACGTCGACGAGCGACATCGGCTTGCGCGCCGCGGTTAAAGCTCCAGCCAGGCGACCCGACGGCACATGGAACATCAAGCTTACCGTTGCTGTCTTCCGACCCTGGCGGGGTTCGCAGGCAACCATTGCATCGGACCCGGCTTTCAACGCCGCCCCGTGGTTTGCTCACCCACATCACCGCCTCGGCGAGGAATTCGACCCAGCTATAGCGGGTTGCTGGTGCAGGGAACCGCTACCTCCCCGTCTAGCACGACCAAAACTGCCGCCGCGAAACTGTTTCGCGGCCACATCGTGAATCAAAAAACTGGAGCCGATGGCCCCGAATGCTTTCGGGGCGACCGGCTCCGAACTTCGGACGCGAAGTTCGGAGTTGCTCTACCTCAAACACCCAAAACTGGAGCCGATGGTCAGGATCGAACTGACGACCTACGGTTTACGAAACCGTTGCTCTACCAGCTGAGCTACATCGGCATCTACTGGTTTCTGAGCCATGCCTCGATACAGGCACGGCTCTTCTTCTTTTTCAACGCCCTCTCCACCTAGCGCGCTGCTTCCAAGGTGTCGAACTCCTTCCACCCCTCGACGTACACTGGCAACATCCGCGCCGTCGTATGAACCGCACCGTTCGCGTGCTGCTGATACCGGCGGATCAAGTGATCGGTCGAGCCAATGTAATAGCGCCCATTGAGCATCGACTTCAACACGTAAACGTACCCGCTCATCAATCCGACGACCTGCTCCGAAATCCGTCGCCGGATTTCGGAGTTGCTCTACCAGCCCGCTCCGAGGGCGCAACGCGCATTCGGAGCTGAGCTACGTTGGCAAAATTCGTACGCGGCATTATGCCACGTTTGCGCCCCCGCGCAAGCAAATCGGCGCGGCCATGTGGATTGCGGGTGGTTCGGCAAGAATATAGTGGTTTCATGGGGTGGCCACGAACGCGGCGACTCGATCGGAGCGGGACAAAAAACGGGAGAAAACCTATTCGTGGAGCCGGGCTACGAGCTTCGGCGCGCAGACCTGCGAATCAGGAAAAGACCGGCCAGACCAAGCATGCATAATGCCCAAGTGCCTGGCTCCGGAACAACGTAGTATAGATTATCGAAGATAGTACTGGGGAGGCCGCCACCGGTGGCCCGAGTAGCATTGGCACTTATGGTCAGCGAGAATGGAGGTGATGGCGGTGGGAGACTTGTATTTGCAGAGACTTTGTTGTTGAAACTGCCGCTGAATGGGCCTTGGCTGGTCAACGCTATGGTTTGTGCGTCGATATTATTGTTGGGGTCGGCATATGTCTGTGCGGATGTCGAACCAGCGCCGCTAGTCACAAAACCGCTGAGCTGATTTGTAACGCTCAAGGGGGAGGGACCAGTAAAACCAATCTCAGAGAAATCAGTGGTCAGACTGCCTGCGCCCGAAGGTGTCTCTATTGCGATTAAACTGAGTTCAAGCTGGCCGGCGGCAACAAAAGTTTCACCAGTCGCGTAAACAGACCATATACCGATATTCCCCGAGAAGTACACGGTGCCAGTACCGCCGATGAAATTCGCCATGATGTTCGTAGACAATGAACCGGTTGAAAAGGTCAATTCCGCCGTTTGGGCACGAGCCAGCGGGGTGCCCGTGAGTAATAGAGCTGTAACAGTTACCCCAAGGTGCGGCGAAAATCCTAAAACGCACTTCTTCAGTGTCCTCACATTCATCATTCTCCTGACACCCAACGCACGTGTCCACTCGCCATGGGAAAGGATTAACCCGGAAACTTTGGCGTAATTCAAGCTCTTTCTCGCTTACAGGCCGGCTTTACGGCCGCAGTGAAACGCGGCAATGACTCGAACAAATCACTCATGATGGGCACGACGCCCTGTCCCGGTGTCCCTTTCGTCGCGGCGGTGTAATGCGACGATTCCGTCCGGCGCTTGCCGCTTGCGGATCTCTCCCCGTCGTGGTATTCCATCGCCCGTAGTCATGCGCACGAGTTGCTGCGTGGCTGTGGTTGACGTCAGCGTTCGACAAGGGGGTTGAGGAACTTGTTTTTCCCAGCAAGGTAGCAGAGTTTGCAAACCGAATCTCAATCAGGCGCAGTGGCCCGGCCGGCCCTCGGCGGGTTGCTGGGGATTTTCCGGCCCGCTTCCCGCGCGGCGGTCATGCTGACCGATCCGCAGGAGATTTCGGCGAAATATCACTCGTGGCAGAAGCGCGTCCTGGTCGCCTCCATTATCGGCTACGCCACGTTTTACTTCGTGCGCAAGAACCTGAGCATCGCCATGCCGTACATGGAAAAGGACGGCATCGACAAGGCGCACCTCGGGTTGTTCCTGACGATGCACGGGCTGCTGTACGGCGTCTCGAAATTCGGGAACGGGTTCCTCGCCGACCGCTCGAGTTCGCGGGCGTTTCTGACGGTCGGCCTCGTGGCGTCGGCGCTGATGAACGTCTTGTTCGGTTTCAGTTCCGCCGTGCTGACGATGGGCATCATCTGGATGCTCAACGGCTGGTTTCAAGGCATGGGGTTCCCACCCTGCGCGCGGTTGATGGCGAATTGGTTTCCACCGAAGGAAATGGCGACCAAGTTTTCGATCTGGAATTCGTCGCATTGCATCGGGGGCGGCCTGATCCTGGTGTTATGCAGCAACCTCGTCTATTTCGGCCTTGGGTGGCGGTCGTGTTTCTTTGTCCCCGCGGGCATTGCGCTCATTTGTGCGGTGTTCATCTGGTTCAACACCCCGGACACGCCTCCGTCGGTTGGATTGCCTGAAGTAGAGGGCACGCACATGGCAGGATCCCAGGAGCACTCGCGCGCGGAGTTCCGGGCGTTTGTGATCGAGCGCGTCTTCAAGAACAAATACATCTGGCTCGTGTCCATCGCCAATTTCTTCGTGTACACCGTTCGTTTCGCCGTGCTGGATTGGGGTCCGACGATGCTGATGCAGGCCAAGCACATCGAGATCCGGCACGCGGCGTGGATGGTCGTGACATTCGAAGCCTGCGGGCTGATGGGCGCGTTGATCGGCGGACGGCTCACGGACCGCTGGCTGGCGGGACGCGCCGCGCGGATGTGCCTCATCTACATGATCCTGGCGGGTGTCGCGGTCCTGATCTTTTGGAAAGTGCCGGTGAAATCCGAATTATTGACAACAGCCATGCTCGGCGCGGTGGGCTTTTTCATCTACGGCCCACAATGCCTGCTGGCGGTCACGGCTGCCAACCTGGCCACCAAGCGGGCCGCCGGTACGGCCGTGGGGCTGACCAGCATATTCGGTTATGCGAGCACGGTGCTTTCGGGATGGGGGCTGGGCAAGCTGGTCGAGGACCACGGATGGGACGCGGCCTTCTGGGTGCTCCTCATCGCCACAATCCTCGGCACGTTGCTCTTCGCCGCCGCCTGGCCCGCCAAGGCCGACGGCTATGCCGACTGAATCGAGTCATTCAACCGAACGAGAGAAGAACCATGAGCCAGCGTATGTCAACGGCCTGTCAATGTCGGGAAGCCCGAGAACACCCCGGGACCTTGTCCCAACTTTATCACCGGGGAATTGGAGTCTTAATTCGCCGTGGGTCCATGCACAAGCTCACGCTGAGTATTGCCGCCCTGTTGGCCAGCGCGGCCTTTTCACTGGCCCAGGACGCCAAGGCGCCGGTGTCTCTGCCCGGCCAACGTCCCGACGGCTCCATTCTGCTGCCGAACCAGTGGTCGCTTCGCCCGGTCGGCCGGCAAATCGAACTGGGCGACTTCCCCGTCAACATCGCCGTCGATCCCACCGGCCGGTTCGCCGCGATCCTGCACGCGGGCTACAGCCAGCACGGGCTGTGGATCGTGGATTTGAAGACGGAAAAGGTCGTTACCAACGCCCCGCTCCACGAGGCCTTCTACGGAATCGAGTTCTCCCGCGACGGCTCGCAATTGTTTTGCAGCGGCGCCAGCGATGAAGTCATCCACGGGTATCATTTTACTGACGGCCTCCTGACAAATTCGCACGACATCCGGCTGCACAGCGCCGACGATGTCGCTATCGCCGCCGGATTGGCCATTGATTCCCATTTGCAGGAACTCTGCGTGGCGAATCTCTACGGGCAGAGCGTTTCGCTCGTCGATTTGCGCACGAATACCGTCGTTGACGTCCCCCTCACACCCGATTCACTGACCAACTCCTACGAAACCGTCACATCGACCGGCCGCTCAACTGAAGCCGAATTGAATCACCTCGGCGTGTTCCCGTATGCCTGCCGCATCGACGAGAAACGGCGCCGGTGCTACGTCAGTCTGTGGGGCAACGCCGAGGTCGCCGTGGTCGCCCTGAATTCGCAGAAAGTGATCGCCCGATGGTCCACCCAGGAACATCCCAATGAAATGGTCCTGACCGCCAACGGCAATACGCTCTTTGTCGCCAACGCCAACCGCAACACCGTCACCGTGTTCGACAGGGAAACCGGCAAGACCCTGGAAACGCTCACCGCCGCGCTCTATCCCAACGCACCCTCCGGCTCGACTCCCAACAGCCTGGCCCTCACACCCGACGAGAAAATCCTCTTCGTCGCCAACGCCGACAACAACAATCTCGCCGTGTTCGACGTGAGCAAGCCCGGCCACAGCCACTCTCTCGGTTTTATCCCCGTCGGATGGTATCCGACTTCCGTTCGCGTCACACCCGATGGCAGGCACCTGCTCGTCAGCAACGGCAAAGGCATCCTCTCGATGGCCAACCCGAACGGCCCGCAGCCCGGCCGCAAGAGCCGCGCGGAAACGCTTCCACAGTATATCGCCGAACTTCTCAAGGGCACCCTGAGCGTGATCGATTTGCCGCAGTCGCGCGACGAATTCGACAACCAACTCGTCGTCTACACCGCCGCCGCCTACCGCTGCAGTCCGCTCAAGGCGGACACCTCGGTGACCGCCGCCCGCCCCGAGGACAGCCCGATTCCGCAGACGCCCGGCGACCCGAGCCCCATCAAGTACGTGTTCTACATCATCAAAGAAAACCGCACGTACGATCAGGTCCTGGGAGACATGAAGGAGGGCAACGGCGATACGAACCTCTGCCTGTTCCCCGAAGAAGTGACGCCGAATCAGCATCAGTTGGCCCGCGACTTCGTTCTGCTCGACAATTTTTACGCCGACGCCGAAATCAGCGCCGACGGGCACGAGTGGACCATGGGCGCGTACGCGAGTGATTTCGTCGACAAGACCTGGCGTCTCCAATACGGCCACAACCAGAGCAGGAAGTACATCTACCCTGCCGAAGGTATCTTCCCCATGGCCACACCGGCCGGTGGTTATCTCTGGGACCGGGCCGCGGATGCTGGCTTGAGCTATCGCAGCTACGGCGAATTCGTCCTCAACGGAAAAACGCCGGAAGATCCCTCGGTCCCGCGCGTGAAGACGCTGCGAGGCCACATCGATGAAGGTTATCACGGCTTCGATCTCGATTACTTTGATGCCAAACGCGCCGATCGCTTCCTGCATGAACTCAAGCGGTTCGAAGACGCGGGCGACATGCCCCGCTTGCAGGTGGTTCGACTGCCCGGCGACCACACGTATGGCGTGCGCCAGGGCAAACGAACGCCCAGCGCCTGCCTCGCCGACAACGACGCCGCGCTCGGCCGCATCGTCGAGGGCATCAGCCACTCCAAATTCTGGCCGCAGACCGCCATTTTCATCCTCGAAGACGACGCGCAGAACGGGGCCGACCACGTCGACGCGCATCGCACGACGGGCTTCATCGCCAGTCCGTACATCAAACGCCACACGGTCGATTCCACCCTGTACTCCACCAGCAGCATGTTGCGCACGATCGAGTTGATCCTCGGCCTCAAGCCCATGTCGCAATTCGATGCCGCCGCCGCGCCGATGTTTGCCGCTTTTCAGGGCAAGCCCGACCTGGCCGGCTACACCGCGCTTCCCGCCCGCATCAACCTCAATCAGCTCAACACCCAGGTCACCTGGGGCGAAAAGGTTTCTCGCACGATGGATTTCACCAAGGAAGACGCCGCGGATGACCTGCTTCTCAACGAAGTCATCTGGCGCTCCGTCCGCGGCGAGAATTCCCACGCCCCCGCGCCCACCCGCGCCGCCTTCGTCGTCGAACACGGCGAGACAAAGGCCGATACTGACGATTAACGTTGTTCGCCGGATGTGATCTGGCCAGCCGCCTGCCTATCCGCATCGACCTTGGCCACAACGAGTTTTGGACAGATAGGTATTGACAAATCAACCCCATTTGCTCCATACGAAGGATTGCGTTGACAGGTCAACGGGCGTTTGCTACGTGTTGCAAGGAGCAAGCAGGAGAAGTCTGGAGGAGAACAAGCTCAACCAAGCGGTCTTGGGTATTGACAGGTCAATGCGCCTTTGCTAGATGCTGGAGATTGATTGACAGGCCAATGCGTGTTTGCTACGCGTTAAGGACCGAGCTGGAGAAGAACAACTCAAACAAAAGGAGCGGAGAATGAAGAAGTTAAGTATCGTAGTTGCCGCGTTAGTAATCGCGGGAACCGTAAGCAGTTGGGCTCAGACGATTGTAATCAACACCACTTCAAATGAAATAGCCGGGTTCGTGGTCGGGCCTCTGCCCATCTCGTTCACGGGCAAACTGAGCAACAAAGGATCGGTCGATGCCGCAACCTTGGCCGCTGTTACCCCGAGCGGGGGAACCCTCGAGTTCGCCGCAGGGTACGATGTTGCGGCCTTCAGCACGGGCCAAGTGACAATGGCGATAGGCACGTCATTCGCGACAACCAACGAGGCGGCTGGAGGTGGTCGCACGAACGTGACCATCGTGGGGTATTCAGTGCTTGAGGCTCGTGACTTCGTAGACCTGTCCACCGGCAAGTCGAAGTCGTTGAAGTTCGAAAGCGGCTGGAAGGAATCGGATGGCTTCGGGAGTGCGGCTGGCTCGACGGATATCGATTATCATGTTGCCCTCGAAGGAGTGGTCAGCAACGCTACGCTGCTCATTTCGGGCTCCATAACGGATCCAAAGTCTAGTGGTGGGAAGTCGACGACGAACGTCAGTGCGAAGGTTTCTGGCGTTTGGCAGGACGGCGTCAGCACCATCACGGGTTCGGTCGGGAAACCGAGCGGGAAGACGAGGTAGTAGTTAGTTCGCTCGGCTCGGTCCCAAGACTGTAAGGGCGGAGAGGGTGTGCACTCGTGGCACATCTTCTCCGCTTCTTTTTTTGTGGAGGGACTTGGAACACGCGGCAGATTGTGTCCCTACAGGCGCAGCCTAATTTTCCATTGCGCGGAACTGGAGTATGTGATTGGATTCTCACGGAAAGCGGGCTCGGAGGCATGAAAATCAGCCGTCCAACGTTAGTCGCGGTGGCCGCGGTGATTTCTGTGATCGCTTTCTGGCTCTTTTGGCCCTGCACCCATGGCGGGTTTCTGGCCGGAGACGACACTGATTACCTGCAGCAGTCAATCCGCTGTGGTGGCCTGACATGGAACGCCGTGAAGTGGGCGTTCACCTCCACGTACGCGTATTATCAGCCATTGGTCCGGCTCTCGCATGCTCTGGATTACCAGGTATGGGGAAAGAGCGCCGCGGGTCACCATGCAACCGGGGTGTTTCTGCACGCGCTCAATGCGGCGCTCGTGTTCGGATTTCTGTGGACGCTCCTGGGTCGGACCGCCTTGACCAGCGGCGAGCGGCTGGCGCTGGCGTTGTGGGTTGCGTTGGTATTTGCCATTCACCCGTTGCAAGCGGAGTCGGTTGGCTGGTTGTCGGGGCGGACTCAACAGTTATGCACGATGTTTGGGATTGGCTGCCTGTGGGCGTACGTCGCCGGTGCGCGTCGTTGGGCGGTGTGGGGGTTGTATGTAGCGGCGTTGTTGTGCAAGCCTATGGCGGTCTCGTTTCCCTTTGTGATGCTGGCACTGGATTACTATCCATTGCGGCGTCACGAGCAATTGGGCTGGGTCCGGTTGGTATGGGAGAAGACGGTGTGGATCGCGCTCGCCGGTGTAGTGGGGGTGGTGACGGTGATCACCAAACTACAACAAATTGGAGTGCCGACTCGGACGGTTAGAGCGGCAAAGGCTACCTGGTCACTGCGTGTATCGCTGATGTCGGAGGCTCTGACATATTTTCCGTTAAAACTGGCCTGGCCAACGCATTTATCCCCCGCCTATCCGGTTCCTTTGGACTTGTCACTGAAGCAGTGGCCGGTGCTGGCATCATTGCTCGCGGTGGCGCTGATCACAGCCGCCGCGGCCACTCAGTGGCGGCGCAGGCCGATGCTGGTAGCAGCATGGGGTGCATACGCGGCGTTCATTCTTCCTGTGTCGGGGCTGCTGGTGACGACAGCTCAATGGGTCGAGCAGCGGCACGCCTATGTGGCAATGGTCCCGCTATTGCTGGTAGCTGGCGCAGCGGGGGCTTGGTTATGGCGACGTTTGCCGAGCCCCGCGCAATTGCTGATGGTGGCCTTGATCGTCGGACAACTGTGCACGTTTGCCGTGCGCGCTCGTGGGGTCATACCGGATTGGTACAACGACGAAACGAGGCAACGGGCCATTGCGGCGGCCCTTCCCGACTCTCAGGAGTTCAATGAGGCGCTCGTGGTTATGTTGTTGGATAGCGGCAAGCCCAGAGAGGCGGTCCTGTATGCGCGACGAGGGGTCGAGATCGCGCCGCAACTGTGGGAATCCCACACAACGCTGGCGCATGCGCTGGCTCAATTAGGCCGGATGCAAGAGGCCGTCGATCAATGTGAGGAGGCACTGCGTCTCAAACCCAATAACGCCACGGCCCAACACGAATTCGGCATCACCTTGATGCTGCAAGGAAGACTGCAGGAGGCCATGAGCCACTACGAGCAGGCACTACAGATCGACCCGGAGTTCTTCGAGGTCCACAATGATTTGGGGCTCGCCTTGGCGCGCGCGGGACGGGTGGAGGAGGCAATCTGCCATTACCAGCAGGCGCTATGGATTAACCCGTGGTTCGCTGCGGCACACAATAATCTGGGGCTCGCCTTGATGCGCACGGGCGGGGAGGAAGAGGCCATCGGCCACTACGAGCAGGCACTACAGATCGACCCGGAGTTCGCCGCGGCGCACAACAACTTGGGGATCGCCTTGACTCGGGTCGGACGGTTGCAGGAGGCGATCGGGCATTGGGAGGAGGCGCTCCGCATCAAACCGGACTTCGCTGAGGCACACTATAGTCTCGGGCTAGCGCTAGAGAAGTCGGGTCACACTCAGGACGCCATCCTGCATTACCAGCAGGCCCTTCAACTCAAGCCCGATCTTGTTCAAGCTCGGAATGCCCTGGAGCAATTAAGCGCAATTCAATAAGCCATTGATCAAGGAACCGGTGCCGAACCGGCCCGCGTTTCAAGCAACGACTACTCAACCCTAGGTATGGCCCTTCATCACATTCGGCGTTCGGCGTGCCGTCGAATGCGAACAGTGTCATCAGCAATTCGTTTTTGGGCGGCGAGATTACGTTTTCCGCGTCCAAGTCCGGCACGAATGTGAGCGCGAAGGTTACCGGGATCTGGTTCTCTGGTGAGACCGCGGTTTCGGGATCGATCAAGAAAGCGAAATAGAGCGTCGCTCAGGCTCGGTCCAAATCTGTAGTAAGAGGTGGAGAGGGTATCACACCCTCTCTGCCCCTTTTTTGTGGTGCGGTCAAGCCCACGCAGAGCTTTTGCCGGAGTCGGCTTGCGGAAAGCATCTTTTTCGACTGGCCCAAACCAAATTATGGGTACCATACCCGTTCGAGGAACACACAAAACTTTGTGCTCGACAAACCACCAAGTTTGTGAAATTTTTCACTCCCCTAGGCTAGGGGTAAAACCTTGTAATTTACGGGTGTAGCTTCTCCGTTGCAAACGCGAGTTTGTCTATGACCACTGTGAGAAATGGGGCGGCAGGCTTATCGCCCGGGACTCATCGGGCGTTTCAGAGGCACGCGCTTCGTTATCTCCTTATCTCGGCATCGGGGGCGGTTGCACTACTTGCAGGCGCTCGTCTGATGCTTCCACATCGGGACTCGGCACCCTCGAAGACCGGCCAACAGCAACCACGTTGCTCCTTCTCGGACCCGGCCGTAGAGGGACTTTCCATCCCCGGTTATGACAGCAGGGGCGAACGATCTTCCTTGCTGAAGGTGGGAAAATGTCAGCTCCGGGAGAAGAAGACCGGCCTCTTCGGCATGGTTTCGGTCAAGATGGCCGAAATGCGCGACGTGGAGGTTGAAATGGCGAGCCCACCGGATCGTTCGGCCCCGGATCAGGGTTCTGTGGAAGGCGGACTGCCGAAGGTGGCCGAGCTTTTCAAAGAGATCCCTCGAGTTCTCCAATGGAACAATATCGAATACTTCGAGATACAGGGAATCAAGATGGCGCTTCACGACCCGTCTGGCGCCGCGTACACCATCCAAGCCGGGAAAATGTCGCCTCTGCCCCGGGGGCAGTTCATGCTGGAGGATGGGGTGGTGCTCACGCACGAAGGCCGCGGCTGCCAACTCACCACCGACCAGGTTGTGTGGTGGCCGAACCTGGGGGTTTACGCGGTGACGGGGGCATACAGTTTGAGGACACCGGGACATATCCAGAAAGCCAGGCACACCTTGTTTGACACGAAGCTGGAACCAATCACCAATGAAAAGGAGATCACACAGTATGAGCAACGCGCGAGTGCAGCGAGTTTCCATAGCGACACGGACTAGCCGGCATGGTTGGCTCACCATCGGTATCGTCTTATGCATGACCGTCGGGTTTGTCCTCGACGGGTCATGTCAGGACGCCAGTAACTGGGTGGCCTCGGGCCGAGCGGCCCTGGCCAGTAATGATATCATCACGGCCAACACCGATTTCAGCAATGCGGTGGCGGCCATCTCATCGGATGATCCAGCAGACGCCAACTTTTTCTACGCGGCCAGCCGGATCGCTGTCCTGCTGTGTGAGACAAATGCGCCGGTTGGGCCAGTGGCGGCGTTGCTGACCGATTACGGCGTGCCTACAACCGGGCGCGATCTCTGGCACTGGACGGCGGATTTTCAGCGGAACCTGTTCAATCAAATTGAGTTGCCCGCCAACAGTCCCGCGAATACACTCACGGAAGGCTACGTGGTGGGCGTCCTGTTCACCAACCTGTTGCCGGAGATTGACGGGGCCCTCGACAATCTCAGTCAGGTCCCCACCAATTACACCGTCACGCTCTCCAATGAGCTGACTCGCGCCACCCCCGTGGTGCTGTCAAACGCCGACGTGTTGATCTTCCAAGCCGGGCTTGAGACGGCTGAGGCCGTCATCTTGACCGTCAGCAGTTACAATCTGGATGTCAGTTTCAGCGTCCTCCTGTCGAACGCCTATGCCCACACGTTCAGTTTCAGCAACAACGTCCTCGCGGCGTATCCAGGGCTTCTGACGCCGGAGCCCGGGGCCGCGTCCAATCTGCCACAGGCAAGCACCAATCTCAACGACGCGATCTCGGCGTACGTGAGCGGTCGAGAGACGATTGAAGCTCAACAACAACACGCGGTGAGACAGCGCATACACTTCCACCACCTATTTTCCACGAATGCTATCCCAACGCTGCAGGAAATCCAGGCGGCGCTGTCGGGTGACGCGACAATCTCTTTGGGAACCTCGCAGGGAACCCCGGTTTCAGAAGCTTTGAATCTGGCGCGGTTTTTCAGCAGTTCGCCCATCGATCTCGCCAGCAAGGAGCCACAAACCATCGATGACCCAATTAGCGGTCGCCCGCGTATCGTTTACGATTCATTTCCCGATGCGACATTCGGCGGGATTCTGCCGGGGTTGACCGAGCAACTATTGATGACTTTCCTCAAGTCTCCCATCATCATACTTCCCGGGGATACGAATTGGGACGCAGCGATTTTCGGACCATCCGGACTGGATTGCGATGCGTATGCCATTGCGGTCAGCAGCACCAACGTGTACGTGGGCGGCTGCTTTTACACGGCGGGAACCACCAACAATTATGTCAATGGTATCGCCCTGTGGAATGGCACCAGTTGGTCGTCATTGGGTGGCGTGAGCGGACAATACGGCGGGTCGGTAAACGCACTAGCGATCAGGGGTACCAACTTGTTTGTGGGCGGAAGCTTCACCAATGCCGGCGGTGTGGCGGCCAACAACATCGCCGTGTGGAACGGCTCCAGTTGGTCGACCCTCGGCGCCGGCGTAGGTGGCCCATATGACACGGTAAAGGCAGTGGCTGTCAGCAGTAACTACGTGTTTGTTGGTGGATCTTTCACCAATGCTGTTGGCCAGCTCGTCGCTGGCCTTGGGCGGTGGGACGGCTCAAGTTGGCAATCCGGCGACTTGAATAATGACCAATACAGTTACGTAAGCGCGCTGGCGGTAATTGGTACCAACGTGTACGTGGGCGGATCTTTCACGGACGCCTTGGGCGTGGCTGTCAACAATATATTTGCAATAAACAGCAATCTCACCGTGTCGGCACTTGGCGGCGGGGTCGGGGTGGGCGCCAATCTTAAGGGCTTCTTCGGAAACGTTGAATCGCTGCTGGTCAGCGGCACCGACCTGTACGTGGGGGGAGCTTTCACCAATGCCGGGGGTGTGGCTGCCAATAACATCGCGGTGTGGAACGGCACCAGTTGGTCGGCATTGGCTGGCGGCGTGGGCGGAAATGTAGGGGCGATGGCACTCATCGGCACCAACCTGTTCGTCGGCGGAGGCTTTACCAGTGCGGATGTCGTGTCGGCCAACGACATCGCGGTGTGGAATGGCACCAGTTGGTCGTCCATGGGCAGCGGTGTCGGAACGGCGAATGACGATGCGAATGGGAACGAATACGTTGAGTCCATGGCAGCGAATGGGACGAATCTGTTCGTCGGCGGGTATTTCGGCTCGGCTGGCGGCTGGAAAGCATCCAATTTCGCCCTCTGGAACGAGGCTGCGGTGACGCCACCAGTGGCCAGTTTCAGCGTCAGTCAAACCAATAGCACCGCGCCATCGACGGTGGACTTTACGGACACGTCCACCGGGTTGATTAGCGACCGAATCTGGAATTTCGGTGATGGGGTCACAAGCAATGATGTCACCACGACCAGTCTCAGCCATACGTACACCAGTGCCGGATCGTATACAGTCACCCTGATCGTCAGCGGCCCCGGCGGTGCCAGCACCAACACTCAAGTCCTCGTCGTCACACCAGCGCCGATCGTCATTGGGACATCGACGGTCACCTTCTCATTGAGCGGTGCGCAGCAGACCTGCAAGACCAAGATCAATAAGAAGGCGGCGACGACCAACACCACCTGCACGGTTGCCTTTAATCTGGTTGTCAGCAATACCGACGCGGCAAAAACCCCCAAGTTCTCGGTTCTGTTGTGGTTCGGGCAGGGTGGTGTCTTTAATCCAGCCACAGGCGCACCCGCTCTGACGAAGAAGGTGAGCGTCCTCAAGGGCGATAAATCAGTCAAGTTCAAGATCAAGAGCAAGAAGCTCACTGGAAACCAGGCGGGCACCTTTATCTTTGCCACCGATACCGGCAACAACGTCCTTGCTTTCACCGAGGTCCCAAGCCCCTAGGAACTGAACAACAGCCGGGGGACGGTTGGAGGATGCGTCTCCATCGCCCCAGGTGCTGCCGCGTGCGGCTTGTCCCGGAGGGGCTGGCGCCGTAACAGAAAAGCTCGTGACGAGTCGGACACGACCCGGTCCACTCCGAGCGCGTGAACTGCTTGATCTCGGTGATCTTCGCCGAGAGCAGACGCGTGAACAAATCCTTCAGTAATCGCCTGGATTGAGGTCGCGCAGCGAAGCCATTCACTGATCGTTCAGTGAATCGGTGGCCGTTTGGGCGGCATCCCGGATGTCCCCATCACGATCGGCGAGAAGCGGCTGCAACAGCGGGATTGCCCGTTTATCACCCAATGAATCGAGGGCTTGGATGGCCGATGTCCGGACCTCATCCGGTTGGCGTGGGTCCAGTCCCTGAACAATTTGATCGAATGCGGACGGATCGTCGAGGTCGCCCAGTTCGTCAAGGATGTCGGACTTGACCTGCACGCTGTTTTCGTCGCGAAACATATAACCCAACGCGCTGGCGACCTGCAGTTTGGGAACGCCGGCGTCAGCCAGCTTCGTCATGTCGCTGGCCATCGTGGAGCGAGCGATCCTGTCCGAGGCTGTGTGAAAGTTGCGCAGCGCGTCCTGTAATCTGGAATCCAGGTTCTGAACCGGGGTATCGCTCAACAATGGCGAAGTGTCGAGCGGGCTGGCCTGTGCCTGATTCTCTATCGATATCTGCTGCTCGGCGTTGGAACTGTCAGCCACTGCCCGGTTCGCAACTTCGGGCCTGCCTCCCGAATCCATGGACGACTGAGGATTCGCGGGCTGGGCCGTACTCCGCGCGTCCCGCGAAGCAGGGCTGACCGCTGTCTGTTTCTTGCCGCAGCCGCTTGCCAGAATCGGCAGAAGAGCCAGACCGGCAATGAAGAACTTTAATCGATGCATGGCTTCAAAAACTTACGCCCTCTTTTGTCACCCCCTCGGGCGCCCATCAAAATTATTGTCGTTTTTGCGGGAGCCATAGTGGCCGAGCCGATGGTTGTTGTCAAGGCGCTGCACCTGAGCAGAATTTTGTGTAAGACCCGTTTCTCAACGAGGGATGTGCTCGGACCAGACAATTTACCGGCGGCACATCGCAAGCAATCGCCGAAATGTGGGCGATTGATCTTTGTGTGCACAAAACGTTGGTCGTCAGCTATTCTTTTCCCATGGCCAGAAACATTGAAATCAAAGCACGGATCGACAGTGTCGATGCGTTGTTGGCGCGCGCCCGGGCGATTGCCGATGACGGGCCGACCGAAATCGTCCAAGACGACACATTCTTCTGCTGTCCGAATGGGCGACTGAAACTCCGCGCGTTCTCGGAAACAGCCGGGGAATTGATTTTCTATCAGCGAGCTGACCGTGCCGGCCCAAAGGAATCATTTTATGTGATCTCCCAAACGGCCTCGCCCAACACGCTCCGTGAAGTTCTTTCGCTCGCTTATGGTGCGAGTGGCCGGGTCCGTAAACACCGCACTCTGTTCATGGTCGGACGAACACGGATACACCTGGACCGGGTCGAAGGACTGGGTGATTTTCTCGAATTGGAGGTGGTGCTTTCGGAAGGCGAAACCACCGAGTCCGGGGTCAGGGTCGCCCACGAATTGCTGGCCAGGCTCGGCATTTCCCCCCGGCAATTGATCGAAGGCGCCTACATCGATTTGCTTCGCCCGAAGGCCTGACCGGACGCAACGTACCGCATAGAATCACGTTGTTTCCGACATCGAACTTTGTGCTATGATTTCTGTCCTGCATAGACACGGTGGAACAATGGATGCCCCCTACGTTCACGGATACGATCAACGAGAGAATATACGTTTGCAGGACCAGGCCGCCACTCTGATTGACTTGTTGCACTCCGACACCTCCTATCCCGCCGGGAGCCGCGTCTTGGAAGCCGGCTGTGGCGTCGGCGCTCAGACGCTCACGCTGGCGCGAAACAGCCCGCACGCGTTGATCACATCCATCGACATATCGGAAAGTTCCCTTGCCGAAGCAAGAGGGAGAGCAGCATCAGCCGGTCTGACGAATGTCCAATTCCAGCAGGCCGACATTTTTCATTTGCCTTTCGGTCCGGAGTCCTTCGACCACGTCTTTGTTTGCTTTGTGTTGGAGCATTTGTCCCGGCCCGTCGAGGCGTTACAGGCGCTCAAGGACCTCCTCAAAACCGGCGGCACCATCACGGTCATCGAAGGCGATCATGGTTCGACCTGTTTTCACCCCGACAGTGAGTCGGCCCATAACGCGATCCAATGCCAGATCGAACTGCAGAGAAGAGCCGGCGGCAATGCCGAGATCGGCCGGGAACTCCATCCCCTCCTGCGCGCTGCTGGATTTGGATCAATCCGCGTCTCACCGCGAATGATCTATGTCGATTCCAGCAGGCCGGAGTTGGTAGACGGCTTCACCAAGAAGACCTTCACCGCCATGATCGAAGGCGTCCGCGATTCAGCTGTCGACGCCGGAATCATCAGCCGAGCCGATTTTGATAAGGGCATCGAGGATCTGTATCGAACCACACATCCCGATGGCGTGTTTTGCTACACCTTCTTCAAAGCGGTGGCCCAAAGAAGTTGTTGAAGATTCACTCCGCGAAATCTACGCGTTCTCCGAGGCTGTCGGCGCGAGTTGCCCTCTAATGCTCGTCTTCGTGCGGCACCGGATTCGGCGGCGGGCCGTTGCGGAATTCCGAATGGCGAATCTTCCCGCCCGCGTGACTGATCCACGCGCCCACGCCCAGCGAGGCCAGCGCAAACACGAGGGTCGCGAGCGCCAGCGGCAACTGCGTGCGCGGACGAAACCGCGGCGCCACCAGCGCCGCCGCCGCAATGGCCGCCGTTACGTAAAACACCCATTCGCCGAGGTCGGCGCGGTGCATATGAACATCCAGCCATTGCTGCGCCTCCTTGTTCGACATCGCATACACGCGGTCGGAGGCGCGCTCGCCAAATTCTCCCACGGGCCACACGGAGAGCGCGGCGAAAATCACCACGATAAACGCCGTGATTTGGGCCGGCCGACTCCGCAGGATCAACGCGACTATCAGCGCCAGAATTCCCGACGCCATCGCGTAAACGGGAATCGGATTCAGCAGCACGTGAACATACTCGGGCTGCTTGATCTGCTGCAAGAAGTCGTGCAGTTCCGTCATCCTGGTCGCGGAGTGCCCCCGGCGCGATCACCCGGTGGCTCGCTGAATCCTGACTACTTCTGGATCTCCGCGTTCTCGATCATATTGATCCCGTCACGGCTGACAAGCTTGCCTTTGACGGTGATCGTTTTGCCGGCGTATTGCGCCAGCGTCGAGTTGAGCGGCTTGTGCTCGCCGATCAGCAGATACGTTTTGCCGTCCTCGCCCTTGATGCCCACGGGCAGGCCCGACCCGATGCACGTCGCCGCGCATTGGGCGTGTTTCTCGCCGTGCGCGCCGTGGTCGAGGTAACAGGCCATATCGAGCACTTCGCCCTTGACGGTGACCGTGTTGTCCGCGTCCGCCGCCCGGACGCTCCCGGCCACGATCAAACTGGCGACAACAACTGCGACACTGAATATCATGAGCTTCTTCATAAGCTCCTTCCTGTTTGGTTGTTTGGTTCCGATCAGAATTTCGCCACCAACGATCTTATGACCATTATCCACCATTTTGCCCGCCGGTTCCAGTCATCTTCTCGTCGCGTCCTTTCCACAACAAATAAATCGCCGGGTAGACAAGCAACTCCATCAGGAACGATGTGAACAATCCACCCAC
This sequence comes from Verrucomicrobiia bacterium, assembly GCA_052146795.1. Classification (GTDB taxonomy): domain Bacteria; phylum Verrucomicrobiota; class Verrucomicrobiia; order Palsa-1439; family Palsa-1439; genus Palsa-1439. Next base: position 28,348 of record JBKQMH010000085.1, on the reverse strand, counting down.
CATCGGCGCGGCAATCCGTTTCATCATGTCCGCGCCGCTCCCGACCGACCACATGATCGGCATCAACCCCATCACCGCCGCGCCCACCGTCATCATCTTCGGCCGGATGCGTTTTACCGCGCCGTGAATGATCGCTTCGTGCAAATCCGACAGATTGCGCAATTTTCCATTCCGTTTTGCGTCGCCGTAGGACAAATCGAGAAACAACAGCATGAACACACCCGTCTCCGCGTCGAGTCCCATCAATGCAATCATTCCGACCCACACCGCAATGGAGACGTTGTAGTTCAACAGCCACAACAGCCATACCGCACCCACCAGCGAAAACGGCACGGCCAGCATGACGATCAGCGCCTTGACGCCTGACTTCGTGTTGGCGTAGAGCAGCAGGAAAATCACGGCCACGGTCACGGGGAGCACGATCTTCAACCGTTCGCGCACGCGCAGCATGTTCTCGTATTGTCCACTCCAAACGATCGAGTAGCCCGTCGGCAGTTTCAATTCTGCCGCCACCGCCCGCTTCGCGTCTTCGACGTAACCGCCGACATCCCGTCCCGTAATGTCCACATACACGTAGCCCGCGAGCATTCCGTTTTCGTCGCGAATCATCGACGAGCCGTTCACCAGCGAAATGTCGGCCAGTTCCTTCAATGGGACCTGACGCCCCATCGGCGCCATGACGAGCACGCGTTCCAGTTGATCGATGTTTTCGCGCAAATCGCGCGGGTAACGCAGGTTGATCGAGTACCGCTCGCGACCTTCGATGGTGGTGGTAATCGTCTCGCCGCCGATGGCCGTCATGATCACGTTCTGGACGTCATCGATGGTAAGACCGTACCGCGCAATCGCTTCGCGCCTGGGTGTGATGTCCACGAAATAACCGCCGGCGGCGCGCTCGGCGAAGATGCTGCGGGTACCCGGTACATTGCGAAGAATGCCCTCGACGCGCTCGCCGATGCGCTGGATTTCGTCGAGGTTGGACCCAAAGACCTTGACGCCGACCGGCGTGCGAATTCCCGTGGCGAGCATATCGATGCGATTCTTGATCGGCATCGTCCAGGCATTGACGCTGCCGGGAATCTGGACGGCACGGTCCATTTCGTTGATGAGGTCCTCCTGCGAAATGTGTTCGGGCCAGATATGGCCCAGCATCACCCGCAACGGCCCCGGCCACGAGGAAAAGAACCGCTGCTTCGGCGGCCATTCGGACACCGGCTTGAGTTGGACGACCGTCTCCATCATCGAGAACGGCGCAGGATCGGTCGATGTATCGGCCCGCCCCGCCTTGCCATGCACCGAAACGACTTCGGGGAACTGCTTCAGGATGCGATCCTGTGTTTCCATCAACCGTTCTGCCTCGGTCACCGAAATGCCGGGGAATGTCGTCGGCATGTAGAGGATCGAGCCTTCATTCAGCGGCGGCATGAATTCGTGACCCAGTTGCAAATACACCGGGACGGTTGTCGCCACGATGACCGCCGCCAGTGCAATGGTCGTCTTCGGATGCCGTAACACGAGCCTGCACGGTTTCTCATACAGCCAGAACAACACGCGGCTGACGGGATGTTTCTCCTCGGGGTAATACTTGCCGACAAACACGCCGTCCATCACCTTCGCGAGCCAACGCGGTCGCAACCGGAACGGCTCCATCCGCGTGAACAGCATGCGCACCGCCGGGTCAAGGGTGATGGCCAACAATGCTGCCAACCCAATCGCCAGCGTTTTCGTGTACGCCAGTGGTTTGAAGAGCCGGCCTTCCTGATCGACAAGAGTGAACACGGGCAGAAACGCCACGGCAATCACCAGCAACGAGAAGAAGACCGATGGCCCGACCTCCATCAGGGCTTCCAAGCGGATTTTGTGAAAATCGCCCTGCCCGCCCGTTTCCTGCCAGCGTTCAAGTTTCTTGTAGGCGTTCTCGACCTCGACAATCGCGCCGTCCACGAGCACCCCGATGGAAATCGCAATCCCGGCGAGGCTCATGATGTTCGACGTGATCCCCATGAAATACATCGGGATGAAGGCCAACGCCACGGAAACGGGAATGGTAATGATCGGGACAATCGCCGACGGGATGTGCCAAAGGAAAAACAGGATCACAAAGCTGACGATGATCATTTCCATGATCAGGTCGTGCTTCAAATTGTCGATCGACCGCTGAATCAACTCGGAACGGTCGTAGGTGGAAACGACCTCCACGCCTTCCGGCATGGATGATTTTATCTCCGCCAGCTTCGCCTTCACGCGCTCGATGACATTGAGCGCGTTCTCCCCGTGGCGCATGACCACAATCCCGCCGACCACGTCACCTTCGCCATTGAGATCGGCAACACCGCGCCGGATCTGCGGCCCGAGCGCGATATCCGCCACGTCGCGCAACAACACCGGCGTGCCCACCTTGGTTGTCTTGACGGCGATTTGGCCCAGATCCTCGGTCGTCTTGACGTAGCCGCGCCCGCGCACCATGAACTCCTTGCCGTTCCACTCGATGAGGCGGCCACCGACCTCGTTGTTACTGCGTTTGATGGCGTCCATGATCTCGACGACGCCAACCCCGTATGCCTGCAGTTTCACGGGGTCAACTGTCACCTGATATTGTTTCTGGAACCCGCCCAGCCCCGCCACTTCGGCAACGCCCGGTACGCTCTGCAACGTGTACCGCAATACCCAATCCTGATAACTCCGTAAATCCGCGAGGCTGTGTGTGCCTGACTTGTCCACGAGCGCATATTGATAAACCCAGCCGACGCCCGTCGCATCGGGACCGAGTTCAGGTGTGACGCCGGCCGGCAATTGGCCGGTGATTTTCGAGAGATATTCATTCACCCGGCTGCGCGCCCAGTACAGGTCGGTGCCATCCTCGAAAATCACGTACACATACGAAAACCCAAAATCGCTGGAGCCACGGATGGCTTTCACGCGGGGCGCGCCGAGTAATGCCGAGATGATCGGATACGTGACTTGATCTTCCACGATGTCCGGGCTGCGGTCCCATTTCGTCAATACGATGACCTGTGTGTCGCTGAGGTCGGGGATCGCATCCAACCGGATATTCTTCATCGTGTAGAACGAATACGCCACCGCCGCGGCCACGAGCAGGACGACGAAAAAGCGATTGTGCGCGCTGAATTCGATGATTCGCTTGATCATACCGGGCCGTCGCTCACGGTTGGTGCGAACTGGCCGCCATCGACTCCAGAGCGGCCTTCATCGACGACTCGGAGTCCACCAGGAAGTTGGCGGATGTGACGACCTTGTCGCCGGCGCTCAATCCCGAGAGAAGTTGGTAGTAGCCATCGCTGCGTTCGCCCACCATGATCGGCGTCGGCACCAGGCGCCCGTCCCCCGCATCCCGAAATGCGTACGTCTCCAGTCCCGTGCGCATCACCGCGGTTTCGGGAATGGCCAGCCCTTCGCCCAATTCGTAGGAGAGCGTGGCCGTGGCGAACATTTCCGGTTTTAACAGCAATTCCGGGTTCGGGATCTCGAGGCGCGCTTTCATGGTGCGACTCTCGGGATCCAGCGTCGGCGAGACGAATGTCACTTTCCCCGTAAACTTCTTGTCCGGCCAGTAAGACAGTGTCAATTCGACGGGCATGCTGACCTTCACGTACGGAAGGTCGGACTGGTATATGTCGGCGTCAGCCCAAACCGTTGACAGATCGGCAATGACCAACAGCGGCTCGCCAGCGGTGATCTTCTGACCGGGCAGCACCATGCGCTCGATGATCCACCCACTGGCCGGCGCGAAAAGCGTGAGTATCCTTTCCGCGACGCCGGTTTGTTCCAGCCGATCGATCTGCTCGTCAGAAATATCCCAGAGCGACAACCGCCGTCGCGCGGACACGACCAGATTCGATGAGCCGGATCGCAATGCTGTGAGGTACTCATTCTGCAACGTCAACAGCTCGGGACTGTACACGGTCAGTAGCGGATCACCGTTTTTGACGAACTGTCCCGTCGTGGCGGCGAACAGTTTGTCCACCCAGCCGTCCACCTTGACGGTGACCCGGTACAATCGCGTTTCGTCTGCCGCGATTCGAGCCGACGTGCGCACCTTGCGCGCCAGTGCGCGCCGTTCCACCACGCCCGTTGTCAATCCCATCCGTCCCCGCGCGTCAGCGGTGATTGACACCGCAGCCAGGCCCGATGGTGTCTTCTCCGTGGACGTTTCGAGTTCAAACGGCACCATATCCATTCCCATCGAGTCCTTGCCCGGCTCATCACCGACCTCGTTGGGATTCATCGTCGAGTGGTACATCGTCTTTTTCGCAGGCAGCGTGGCCGCGTTGACTGTTTTCCCGTTTTCCTTGTGGGAGCACGACACGGCCACCGCGCCCACTGCGAGCGCCAACGAAACCGCCAGTAGCCCAACAGTCCGGTTCATTTCTTCTCCTCCGCCGACGCCATGGGCAGCCGGCCTCCCACCATTCGTTCCAGTGACGCCAACAGCCGTTGAAACTCAGCGGCGTGGTGTAGATTTTCCATTTCCAGGTCAAACAACATCCGCCGCGCATCCAGAATATCAAGGAACCCGCCTGTGCCGCTCTCGTAGGCCGACCGCGCGGTCTCGACGGCGAGCTGCTGCTGTGGAATCAGCTTCTCAACGTACAATTCGTAATGGTGATGCATCGTATGAATGCCGTCGTAGAGTTCCTGTACCTCGGCTGCGGTTTGCACGCGCAGGGCGTCCAACTCGTCCCGGCTCGCGTCGAGGTTCGCGCGGGCCTCGTTGATGCCCGCCTTGTGCTTGCCGCCGTTGAACCACGGGAAATTGACCGAGACGCCTGCGTCATACTCCTGGATGCCGCCTTTGCCCTCGTACTGCCAGGCCTCCACCCGAACCTGTAAATCGGGATCGTAGCTCTTTTTTGCCAGTGCCAGCGCCGCCTCGGCACTGCGCACCGCGCCTTCCTGCAGCCCCTGCAATTCGGGCCGACACGCGGCCGCCGCTTGCAGTTGATCCAGGGTCACGGCGGGCTCCAACACCGGAGCGGTCACATCGGGTCCGATCTCGACCGGCGAATTGGGTGCGCGCCGCGCGAGCCGATTCAACTCCGCCAATGCTACCTGGTATGTCCGCAACCGGTCGGTGCGATCCTCAGCGAGCCTGGCCAATTCGTTTTGGGCGCGAATAAGGTCGGACTCGGAGGCCTTGCCCGCCTCATATCGCGCGCGGGCCACTTCGACAAATTGCTGCATCAACTCTTGATTGCGCTGGTTGAGATCCAACTCGTGCTGCGCCTGCCAGAGATCGTAGTAGGACCGCTTGACCAAGGCGACGACCTCCAGCGTTTTCATCCGCCACACCATTTCCGCCCGTTTGGCCGCGCCGGTCTCAACGCTGCCACGCAAGTCGCGTTTCCCGAACCACGGGATGCTCTGGGAAATCATCAGGCCGGTCTGGCTCGCTTCCATCGTCTCCTCGTTCTTACGCCAGGCGTCCACACCGACCGTTGGATCGTCCAGCGCGCGCGCTTGCGGAATCTTCTGCAGCGCCGCGTCCCACTTCCTGTGGGCCATGGCGATCTCGGGATTGTTCGCGACGGCGGTCTCGATGAGCGTGTCCAGTGAATCATTCGTTTGCGCGGATGCGGCCATTGCGCCGACCGCAAAGATGAAGGCTATCCGGATTGTCTTCATGGCGTTGGGTGATGCATCCCGAGAGGGCCAGCGGCGCAGATCTGCTGGCTGACGAGCGCCGCGTAGCGGTGCTGCTGGTCGGGCGTTAACAGCGCGCGCACACGAAGGATGTGGTCGAGCGTGGCGCGCTCCGAATCAACCTGGGCTGCGGCCATGCGGTCCACGCAGGCATTGGCCCGGGTAAGATCGACCTGCGGTTTGGCGATTTCCTGGCCCAGTGCAAAGCGCGCGTCGCAATGCACGTCGCAGCAGTGGTCGACCTTCGCGCGAAATTCCTGGTTCAACTTGTCGATCGCGGCGCTCTGCGCGTCGGTCAGGCTCAATTCATGCCTGAGCCACGGAGTGTCGTTCAGGTCGGCCATCCCCCGGCTCACAGAGCGATGAACGCACCAACTGGCCACGCCGTATGAGAGCGACGAAACGAAAACCGTCAGGACCGCCAGGGCGATCAACGTTCTCTTCATCGCAAGTCCTGCGCGGCACCTTGCAGGTAGCTGCCCGCCAGCGTGCCCGGCGCCAGAAATTGAAGCTCGCCCCGAGAGGTGTCCGCTGGCCGCGACGTGAAAGCAACGCCGCCCCAAACGCCGACCAGAACCGCCACCACCAGCGCCGCGGCAACCGACCACGCCGGTTGCCACAGGAGTCGCCCGATCACGTCGATGAGGCTCACTCGTTCGGGACGACCGGCGGCAACACGAATCCGTCGCCACACATTGGCCTCGAAGTTACCCGGCGGCTCAATGTCGCGCCATTGCCGCAGCAAGGCTCTCAGCTTGTCGTCATTCTGGTTCATCACAGAGTGATACGTCGGGGGGCAAAAAAACCCTCGCTGTTTCCAGCGAGGGTTTTCAGCTTCCGACGGGATACGGAGGGCCTTTGGCGATGGTGTTGGTGAGGTTGCGAACGCCGACCTGTTTTGGCGTCCGCGCACCATCGCGCGCGGTTGCCGAGACTATTAACATCCCGTGTGCCAAACTTGCGTCGCTTCTGTGAATCTCCCGCAACTCTCATGGCTACAAGAGATTCCGAGGCGTCAAGAACTGCCAGCGCAAACGGGCATACGGAAATCCGCTGCCGTGAATCAATCAGTGTGGTTAAACTGCAACAGGCACAGTCATTCCAACAGGTGTTGCAGCGCTGTTCTGAGTGTCTGCCGGGCGCGGTACAAGCGCGACTCCACCGATTTCCCGGAACATCGCATCACGCCCGCAATCTCGGCATAAGACAGTCCGTGATATTCGGACAGGACGATGGCGGTCCTCTGGTCTTCGGGGAGTTTCGCGATGGCTGCGGCAATCTGACCGTCGACCTCGCGCGCGTTCACCTCCTCCGCGGTGCCCGACGATGCCACAATCTCCGGGGCCGACTCGATCGGCTCCGTCCGATGGCGTGACCGCCAGCGGATTCGATCAATCGCGGCGTTGCGCGCCAGTGCGAACAGCCACGTGGAGAACTTCGTTTCGGGCCGGTAGGCATCCAGATTCTGGTACACGCGCACGAACACATCCTGGGCGACGTCTTCGGCATCTTCGGCGTTGCTCAACATGCGGAAAGCGAAATTCACCACTGGACGCTTGTACCGCCGCATCAACTCGTCAAATGCGGCGGCATCGCCCGACTGGATTTGGCGGACAAGCTCGGAATCTGGTTGTTCGTGAAGTTGCATGACTGACCTGAGACAGACACAAGAGACACCACGGGCGTGGCGCTCGGTCTCAGATCAGGAAAGCATGCGTCCAGAGGTACGATGAGGCGGCGGCAGGTGTCGAAGCGTTTGCTCTCGCGGCGAATGCGGGGTGGCACCCAACTTCGCTCGCGAGCAACATTGTGGCCGCTGACATGACCGTGATTTTTGCGACCCGATGACCGGGAGCTGACGTGGCGCGGGCCGGCGTTTGGTTCGACGTCGGCTGACATGGCGCTGACATATCGCAATGGCAACGCCCGTGCTGGCAGCAATTCATCGGCTGCGACCGCCTGTGGGCGCAGGGCGCGGTGGCAGGTTCGCAGGTATCGCCGCGCATGGGCAGACCACCCGTGAGCAAAACCGCCACGAGCGTTGTCAACGTTCTCAAAGCGCTGCGCATTGATCGTTACAGCTTACGCCGGCTGCGGTGGCGCGTCAAGAAACCGCCACCGAGTCAATCCGGGGAAGGCCGCGCTTGCGTAGGGCCATAGAGTGGACTAATACTGTCATTCGAACCATGAACATCCAACCCCATGCATGGCACAGCCGACTGTTGATTCCATTGTTCTCAGGCGGACTCGCGCTGGTCGCGGTCATTTTGCTGTTGGACCGGGCGTTTGGGCAGAATAACGTCCGTGTCGCCCAGCCCGCGCCCTTGTTTGTAATGAAGGAAGCGCAGGGCAAGACCATCAAACTCACCGATTTCAAGAACAAGGCGTTGATCATCTGTTTTCTCGCGACGTGGGACGAACCCAGCCGCAAGCAGATGGGGATATTGAATGACATGGTTGGACAGTACGGGGAGACGAACCTCGCTGTACTCGCGCTGGCGCTCGACGAGACAGGCCCTGGGTCCCTCACGACGTACGCGGAGCAACACCACTTGCGCTATGCGCTGCACGTTGCCGATTACGACGTGATCCAGACGTTCGGCGGTTTGACATCGATCCCGGTGACAATCGTTATCGACAAGAACCAAAACGTTATCGACAAGTACGTCGGCGTCACCGAGACGAACGTACTCGACGCCGACGTGAGAGCCATTTTGAAACAATGAAACGGCTCCGAGTGTCCATCCTCGCGCTGGCCGCGATGGCGGTCTTGCTCGCGCCGTTGGCGGGCGACGCGCAGCAGGCCGACTTCAAGGTCGAGACCCTTCTGTCGGTGGACAAGCTCACTCCGAATGCGCACTTCCGGATGGCGGTGGTGATCGATGTCGCCGAGCACTGGCACATCAACGCCAATCCCGCCAACGCCGAAGGCCTGATCCCGACCACGCTGACGCTCCAACCGCCGGCGTCCATCGTCATCGATCGCATCGTGTACCCCACGGGCGTGACGACCAAGGTCGTGTGGAACGATGAGCCGGTCGCGCTCTACACGGGACGGACAATCATCTTCGCCGAAGGACACGTGAGCGCGGACGCCAGGACCGGGCCGCTGAAACTCGGAGGCTCGCTACGCTACCAGGCGTGCAATGACAGCGTTTGTATCGCGCCGAAAAACATCCCCATCGTCATGGACACGGAGATCGTCTCCGAATCGCAGAAGTCGCAGCCCGTTCACGCCGACATTTTCGGCGCGGCGACGGCAAGCGCGCCGCTGGCGCCCCTCGTTACCGCCGGCAATAGTGGTGCAGACAGTTCCATCGCCACACTCGTGCGCGAACGGGGATGGTTTGTCACGATCCTCGTGGTGTTTCTGGGCGGGCTGGCGCTCAACCTGACCCCATGTGTCTATCCGATGATTGCGATTACGGTCAGTTACTTTGGCGGCCAGGGTGGCGAGCGAAACGCACGCCGCGCGTTTGTCTCGTCGCTGATCTACTGCCTGGGAATCGTACTCACGTACTCGACGCTCGGACTGATTGCCGCGCTCACCGGGTCGCTGTTCGGCTCGGCGCTGCAAAGTCCCGTTCTGCTCATCGGCATCGCACTGTTGCTCGTTGCCCTGGCCCTGAGCATGTTTGGCTTGTACGAATTGCAACCGCCGCAATTTCTCATGCAAAAGGCCACCGGCCTGTCATCCAAGGCCGGCTACATCGGCGTGTTTTTCTTTGGTGCGGTGATTGGCGTGATAGCCGCGCCCTGTCTGGCGCCATTCGTGGTCGCGCTGCTGGCGTTTGTCGGCCAGATCGGCAACCCGTGGTTGGGATGGTGGCTGTTCTTCGCGCTCGCCTTGGGATTGGGGCTGCCCTACGTCGTGCTCGGAACATTTTCGGGATTGCTAAACCGTCTGCCAAAGTCCGGGACCTGGATGGTATCGGTGAAACGTGTATTTGGCGTCGCGCTGATTGCTGTCGCCGCCTGGATCACCAGCCCGCTGTGGCTCAACCTCACCGCGTCGACGGAAGGCGGCATCACCTTTGAACCGTATGCCGCCGCGAAAGTCCAACAGGCGGCTGCCGATCATCGCCCGGTGTTCATCGATTTTTCAGCGGAATGGTGCGGTCCGTGCCGCAAAATGGAACGCACGACGTTCCACGACAAACGCGTCCTGGAGGAAACGAAACATTTCTCCGTGCTCAAGGCCGATCTGACGCATGAAGGTTCGCCCGATGTTGAAAAGTTGCGCAAGGATTTCGGGATCTGGGGCGTCCCAACGCTCGTCTTCATTGGTCCCGACGGTCGGGAGCACAGCGAGTTGCGCCGCGTCGAATACGTCACGCCCGGCGAACTTCTGGACTTGTTGACAAAGGACGAGAGTGCGGCACTGACAAACTCCACAACCGCGCGCGCCCCCGATGTCCCGCCACAATTGCTGAATCCGTTCTAGGCGGTGGTCAGTCAAACAGCAGGGCGTTGACGAACCACTGGGGCAGGAGCGGTTTTCCGACATTGACCACGAAGTCGGCGACGATGATTTGGTCGCCCCGCTTGAATTGTCCCCACACCTTGTAGCGGCCCGGCTTGGGGAACATTGTATGGAAGGCGACCTCGGGCCCGCCCCGAGCATCCGCCGGCAACGCCATCACGAACTGCTGGGGATGACTGTGCAGATACCATTGTGTGTCTTCGCTGATGATCACGCAATGTCCCATCGCCCCGATGTACGGACTCAGGTCCGTCACCGGTTTCCCATCCAACTCGAGCCGAAACGCCAGTTGGGTTTCGCGCTCGGCCACCAGCGTGCGCGGCTGGACAAACATCTCGACGTGATAGGATTCGACCTCGCGCGCCAACGTGGGAGAAGGGTCGACCTTCGCCGGTGGCGGGACTTCCCCGGCAACGGTTACGGGCAGACGGAAGACCTGGGCTCGTTCGCCGGGTGGCGTGATGTCGGCGAACAGAAGAAACGGGCCGCCGTGCGGGAACTTGTAGTCGATGGTGAACGAGCCGTCGGTTTGGCGCACCGGGTGAACGTGGTCGAAAAACGACAGGTCTTCGCTGACGATGATCAGATGCAACAAATGTTCGTGGACAACCAAGAGATCACGCACGGTCTCTCCCGTCGCCGCCAACTCCGGCATGAAGTGCAGCGTGTCGCCGACCCGGTCCAGCTTCATCGTGTATTTCGGGTCATGCAATTCCCGTGGCGGAGTGAGTTGGAGCGGTACGAGCGGCATGCCGCAGATGTTGCAGACGCCCGGGGTCGTCGAGCGGATTCCGTCGTGCATCGGGCAAACGTACCGGGCGACCTGATTGGGTGGAATGCCCAGGATGACGGGCAACACCCACGGGTCGAAATAGCTGGTGCGCAGTTTGCCGCGCAGTGGCAGCGTCAGACGGGCATCAAACTGCGTCGCGTCTTCCAGAAATAGCGCGCGGCCCTGAAAATGTGAGGCCGAGCCCTGCTCGGCATCGACGGCATCGAGCGGTATCGACGTTTCCTCATACCCGCGCCCGACGATCACCGTGATGTTGGTCGTGGCGACGCGCACGGGCATGTCCACGAATCGGGCGAGGACGCGCACGTCCATCCGGCCCGTGTCGTGGTCAAACACCAACTCGGCGCGCTCCTTGCCGAACGGCGCGATCGTGCCGTCGTTGGGACCCCAGCGGTTGTAATGGCCGATGCCGGCCCACCACGGGATGCCTTCGGTGTAGGTGAGCAGCAGAAACGCCTCAATCCCCAGAAAACAGGGAAACAACAAGGCGCGCCAACGGGCCTTGTTCGGCAGCGCGTCGTCGAGCAGCTTGATCGCGCCGATGGCCAGCGCCACGAAGCCCATGGTGATGTGATTGATGTACACGCCGGCGGCGACATTGGCGTAGGGCGCGACGGTATGGATGTGCGTGAAGAGCAGGCCACCGCCGATGAGGGCGAAGATCGCGATGAGACGATTCTGAAATCGGGCCTGTGTTTCGGCCTGTTGCACCGAGGGCGCACGGCGCTGCTTCAGCAGCATCCGCAATCCCACCGCGACCATAATCAGCGCGGTCAGCTTGTGCATCTGCGCCTCGCGATCCAGAAGTTGCCGCGGGTCGGTCAATGCGTAGAGATCCAGATCCGCACAAAAGAACAGGAGCACGCCGCCCAATTTCAACAGCGCGGGCCCAACCCACTGCACTTTGGGTTCGTAGTTTGGCCAGAGCTCGCGCACGAAGATGGACAGCGTCAGCAGGAGCACGAACACGCCCGCGCTGTGGTGCATGAAGTCGGAATACTCGAGGTTACGGTCGGTCTGGCGCTCGGCGAGCGTGTTCAGGTCGTGCATTGAAAGGATCGTCTTGGCGTTCGCGCCGGCGACCGACGCGCCGTATTCGGTCACCAGTTTGCCGCCAAGGTACCCCGCGACGCCGATCATGGCGTACAATGCGAGGCCGCACACCACGTAGGCCAGCATCGCGCCGCGTCGTGTGCCGTCCAGGAACAGGCGCCATGACATCAGCCCAATGAATCCCCACGACGCGACCGTGGCGGCGAGTTCGTGGAATTCGATTTGGAGTTGCGGGACACCGGCGCGGCCGGCCCAAATCTCGGCGCAGATGCCGCAGATGAAGGCGAGAAGAGCGGAGGCGGTTCCGGCCGCCATCATCCATTTGGCCGTCTGATGGGCGCGCTGGTTTCGCCAGATCAAGCCCGCACCGTCCAACAGAAGCGCGGTCAATAACAATACGATTGGAAACGGCACCAGCCGTGGATGCAATTCAGCCAGTAAACGTGAAATCTCCATAACTCGCCTGTTGCTTGGATGCGACCGACTTCCTGCTCGCTTCGATCAACTGTGAATTAGATCGACCCCTACCTGACAACTCACTTCAGGGCTATTTTAGCAATTGTTTCTTCCAAGACAAGCCTATCGTCGAGCTGCGTGGAAACGAGCTGGTGGTTCGCTTCCAGCAACAAATCCATGGCGCGGATCAGTTCGGACGTGGAAAAATTCTTGGCGGCGAGCGCGCAGCGGTACAGCCGCCAGGCATTGGGTAGCGCGCCGTCCTTCGTTCGCGGAAAATGCGCGGTCGTTTGTTCGGGCAGCCGCTCAAACGCTTTCACGAACTCGAAATTGCCGCCCGGACCGTCGCGGGCGGTAATCAGTTTGCGCTGCATCAGGTCGCGCGCGAGCAACATCAATCGGAATTGCGCGACCAACATCATCAACACGCCGATGGGTTGCTCGCCGGCGTCGAGCAGGTTTTCGAGAGCGCGGATGGCCTGGGACGTGCGCCGCGCACCGAGTGCATCGGTCAATTCCCAGATGACGGCCTGGCGCGAGGCGGAACAGATCGCGCGAACGTCCTCTTTCGTGATAGCGGTGCGTTTGCCGACGTAGACGAAAAGCTTCTCCAATTCGTTCGCAATCTCGCGCAGATTTGGCGCGACGAGTTCGCGAAATGCCTGCACGGCCTCGGGACTCATCGTCTTGCCGTCCGCGCGGGACTTCGACTGGATGAACGCCTCGATTTCCTCGTCGGCGTCCCCCTTGCCTTCTTCGAGGGCCTCGAAGAATTGCACCTCACCGACTTTTTCGAGTGTTTTGTAGAGCGTCTTGCGCCGGTCGGTGCCGAGGGCGCTGATGAGCAGTGTTACGCCGTCACCAAGACCGGCCTTGAGCAGGTCGGCAAGTTCGGCCAGCGACTCCTTCACCGCCTCGGCGCGGGTCGTTGGGCTATCGGCGAGAAGGTCGGTGTTCTTCAGCCAGACGAGTTTGTCGCCGCCGCCGAACAAGCCGACCGTGTTCAACGCCTCACGCAACTGCGAGAGAACTCTGAGGGCTTCGTCCTGGTTCGATGCCGAGCCTTCGATGATCTCCAAGCCGAATTCGCCGGCTTTCTTCGGTGCGAGCTTGTCCGCCAACTTGGCGGCGGTTTCCTTGATCGAAAACTCGTCCGCGCCTCCGATGAGGTAAATGGATTTGGTTTTTGTGGCTGCCACCGGCATGGCAGTAGTTTGCGGATGGCGTGGCGTGCTGTCAAGCGGCGCGGTACCGCTGCCCAGCGAGGCGCAGTTGGCGAAACCAGCGGTTGGGACGGACGGGCGGGTATGGAAAGGAGGTGCGTTGACTTGTCTGGGAGCCGGTCCTATAAAGGCGTCATGGAACATCTCTGGGCGCCGTGGCGGATTCGGTACATACTTGGGGAACGGGAGACGGGCTGTTTTTTCTGTCGGAAATCGCAGGAGTCCGACGACGCGAAAAACCTCATCGTCATTCGCGAGCGGAACTGTTTCGTGCTGCTGAACACGTATCCGTACAACGCCGGCCACCTGATGGTCGCGCCATACAAGCACACGGGCGAACTGGACGACCTATCCGAGCAGGAACTCTCCGAATTCATGGCGCTGACCCGCCGCTGCAAGCAACTGCTGGCCAAGGCGCTCAAGGCCGAGGGGTTCAACATCGGCATCAATCTGGGCCGGTGCGCCGGCGCGGGCGTGCTCGACCACCTCCACATGCACATTGTCCCGCGGTGGAGCGGCGACACCAACTTCATGCCCGTCTTGGCCGACACGCACGTCGTGCCGCAGGCATTGGAGGAGATGTATGCGGCACTGCGAAAGCACCTGGAGTAGTCCTGCTTCAGAGAGGTTTCACGGGAACGCTTTGACGGGCGTGACCGCAACGGCTATACTGGAGGGGTGAGGGTGCCGAAGCAAATAGCGGTCATGCCGTTGCCGAACGCGATCCTGTTCCCGCGAGTGTTGCTCCCGCTGTATATTTTCGAACCGCGCTACAAGCAGATGCTGGCGGATTGTCTCAACGGGGAGCGGATGTTTGCGGTGGCGCTGCTGCGCAGGGGTTGGGAAAAGGAAGGGCGCAATCCCGCGCCCCACCCCATCGCCGGGATCGGCGTGATTCGGACGTGTGTGGCGCGCCCCGACGGCTCGGCCAACGTGATTCTGGAAGGCGTGGCCCGGGTGCGCGTGACCGAGTACGTGAAACTTCGGCCGTACCGCGTGGCGCGCGTGGAACCGTTGAAAAGCTCCGAGGAGACCGAGGCCACCCAACGCACGCCGCTGCTGAAAATCGTCACCCAACTGGCCAGAGCCCGGGCGCGCCTGGGCGTGGACCTGCCGAAATCCGTCCTCTCCGCCTTGCGCTCGGTGAAGAACGCGGATTACCTGTCCGACCTTGTGAGTTATACGCTGCTGGACGATTACTACGAGAAGCAGTCCATGCTGGAAATACTGGACACGAACGAACGGCTGGAGAAACTCGTGGCCCTGCTGCAAAAGAAAATTTACCAGTTCGAACTCTGGAAAACGCTTCAGGGCAAACTGCCGAACAAACATGTCGGATACAATTGACGCGCCCGTGCAGCCAGCGACGAGGCTCGAACCTGTTGCCGTTCTCGATGGGGCCGGCATGAATCTCCAAGTTCCGGCGCGCGACTACGTCCGACTCGGGCAGGGGTTTTACTTCATTTTCTGGGGACTGCTCGTCACCGTGCTGATGGGGGCGCAGCTACTGATCCTCAGCGAAATCCCGCCGTTTGCGGACCTTTTCCTTGGACTGGGCGTGCTGGCCACGACGGTCGGTTCCTGGCGGTTGTACCAAGTGCGCAGCCTGGGAGACGTTTGGCACCATCGAACGCGCGCCACGCTGGCTCTGGCGGGGTTGATGGTGTATTTCTGCGTGTTTGTCTACCTGTGGCGGCGGGTTCCGGACAACGACTACCTGCTGGCGAACGTCTTCGCATTCGCCGCCACCGGCATCCTGTATATTATTGCCTTCAACCGCGTGGTTGCCGTGTTGGCGGCGACCCTGAGACGCAAGGATATGGCGCTCGAATCGCGCGTGTTCGGCACGGGCAACATCGGGCTGTTGCTTCTCCCGTTCGCGGGCATCGTTGCCTTCATCGTTGTGAGCGCCGTGTTGCGAAAGGGCAACCTGCTTACCGAAGTGCGGTTCGTTCTCGACCGTGCCAACCTGCTCGTGATCATCATGTTGTTGCTCCCGTTTTCCCTGACGTTGTCCCTGGCGTGGAGCTGCAAGGACGCCGTGTTGCGACAGCTTTCGAATTTGGATCATCCTGAGGACTACAACGCCGACAGCCCATGAATGGCTATCGCCACCGCTTTCCCCATTACGGAACCCTCGGCCTGATTATTCTCCTGTTGATGGAGACGGCGGTTTTCTGCTCGCAGACGGACGCATTTCCGGAAGTCGCCTGGTGGCGAATTACCGCGTGGACCACACCCGTCTGCTGGTGGGCCTACATCCTGATCGTCGACGCGTGGATCTACCGCCGCAAGGGCACGTCACTGCTCACGGACCGACGCGAGTCGCTGGTCATTCAATGCATCCTGTCGATCGTCTTCTGGTGCTTGTTCGAGGCGTACAATCGGGTGATGCCGGGCTGGCGCTACGTGCATTTGGAACAGAACCTGGCGGTGCGTTTGCTGGGATACGCCATTGCCTTTGCCACGATCATGCCGGCGTTGTTTTTGACCGGCGAGTTTCTCCAGAGTTACGAATTTTTCGGGCGGGCTCGGATGCCGCAGATTCGATGGGGTCGCGGCGCGCTCGTCGCATCGGTCGTGGTGGGCACGGTGTTTGTCCTCGTGCCGCCGTTGATGCCGCCCGAGACGCGAGGGTATTTGTGGGCGTTCGTGTGGATCGGCTGGTTCTTCCTGCTGGAACCGTGCAACTATTGGCGCGGCCTGCCGAGCCTCTACCGCGACTGGCAACACGGTGACCTGTCGCGCACGCTGCAATTGTTCGGGG
The DNA here is from genome assembly GCA_052146795.1 of Verrucomicrobiia bacterium. GTDB lineage: Bacteria > Verrucomicrobiota > Verrucomicrobiia > Palsa-1439 > Palsa-1439 > Palsa-1439. The sequence goes on along the minus strand of JBKQMH010000085.1, from coordinate 11,912 downwards.
CGGGGGCGGTGTGCGGCTTGTTGTGGGAGTTTTGGAACATGTGGGCCTACACCAAGTGGGTCTACATCTTTCCACTCGGCCAGAATGCGAGATACTTCCAGATGCCCCTCGTCGGCTTCCTCGGTTTCCTGCCGTTCGCCCTCGAGTACTTCACCATGTTCCATTTCGTCGCCTCGTTTTTCACTCGCGACGACAAACTGGGCATCTGAAGTTGGCAACTCAGTCGGCCTTGGAGGTCGCGGGTGGGAAACTCTCCATGATCTCGCCCGGTTTGCGTTCCACGAGCGGGTCCCAAAAGAACATCCGCAGGGACGTCCACACCTTGACCGGCGGACTGTGCGGCTCGACGCGCCCGTCGCGAATGGCGCGGAAGATCGAGGGCATGGTTGGTTCCGCGTCCAGCATCGTGTAATGGCGGCCGAACATCCACAGATTGTGCGCGTCCGAACTCGCCACGACCGGTTTGCGGTGTTTGCGTGCGATCCGCATGGCGCGCTGGTTGAAAATATCCAGCCAGGAAAAATGCATCGACGCGTACTCGACCGCTTCAAACAGGTCGATGTTCGGCTCGAAGTCCCGGCCGAGACTGTGACCTTTCGGATAACACGGGTGGGGCGCCACGATCAACAGATCCTCACCGCGTTCGCGTTTGTAAGCGCGAAGATCATCGAAGGTGAGCAGCTTGTCCGCATCGCGTTGGGTGATGTTGTAAAGCAACACATCGCGACCCTGGATGTTCCACTCGACCGCGCGTATGAGCAGCAGCCCCTTCTGCCGCGCGTACTCGAAGACACGCTCATCCTCGAGCACACGGCAGTGAAGGGTGATGGCAATCGCGCTGTAACCGAGTTCAACGGCGCGGTCGATCAACGCCGTCGCCGGATAGCGCAACCCGTCCTCGGGGTCTTCCCCCGAATGCATGTGCATGTCGACTTTGATCATCAGCTCACTTCTTTGACTGTTCCTTCAACAAGGAAAAACAGCAGTTTCTGAGCAAGCTCAATGCCGGCCACCTGCCGAAGCGCCGCTTCATACGCCTGTAGTTGCTGCGTGTACTTTGCCACTTCGACCCGCGCATCCGTTTTGTAATCGACCAGAACCCACCGGCCATTTTCGCAGAACAACAGATCGATTTTTCCCTCCACCAACCCCTCGTCCACGACCCGGGTAAAGGGTAATTCCCGATAAACCTGGTCTGCGCGTCGCGCGCGCGCCAGCAACTCCGAACCGAGCGCATTGCTGACCAATTCAGCCGCGCGACGCCCGTCTGCATCACTCAGACCCGTCCGGGCAATGAACTGCTCAACTTGCCCACGTTGTTGGGCGACGGTTGCCGTCAAATCAACGATTTCCAACGCGTCGTGAGCGGCACTTCCAAAGTCCATCGCTTTCTCGCGGTCGGCGCCAACCGGCTCGTCGCCACGTGGCTCCGCCTCCGCAGCCAGTTTCGATGGACTGACTCGCGGCAGTGGCTTGGCCGCGCGTAGGAGCAATTTGGAGCGAGACTCCTGCCATTCGCGCCTTCTATCCGCCAGCTGTTTCACGGAGGTACTTCTTGCCTCCGTCTTCCCAGCCTCGACAACCGCGGACCCCAGCGATCCTAGATCCGGCGCCTGCACCAACTCGCCGGCCTCGGGCTTGAATCCGCGCGCCAAGAGATCGATCCGCGCTCCCTTCTCCGCGAACCACGGAATCACCAACCGCTCCTTTGCACGCGTCGCCGCGACGTACAACAGCCGGATTTCCTCCGCTTCCTCGCGCTTGTTTTGCTCCTCGTCCGCTTCGTCAAAACCCGCTGTTCGCATGCCGGCAAATCGCAATTCCCATCGACGATCAGGGCTGAACAACAGCTTTGCACCCGCGTCGGAAGACCCTCCTGCCAGGTCAGCCAACACGACCACGGGAAATTCCAGGCCCTTCGCCTTGTGCATTGTCAGGATGCGCACCACGTTGTCCGTCTCCTCGCTGGCCGGCGACGGTTCCTCCTCGACGCCGCCCAACACCGTCTCATGCAACCGCCGCACGAATGCGCGGACCGAACGCAGACCCAGACTTTCGAGCTGCCGAGCCAATTCGAGGGCCTTCAGCAGGTTTGCCACGCATTGAGCGCCGTCAGGTTGGCTCGCAAAGAACGCTTCGCAAATTCTGGTACGGGCAAACACGTGATCAATGTAGCCCGGAACCGAGAAATCATGCCGACGGTTATGTAATTCCCGCAGCAGCGTGAACGTCGATCTCGCTTGGTCCGGTGCATCGGCCGTGACATCGGCCAGGTAGTCCAACTTCGACTTCTGGGAGATCAGGAACACCAGTTCATCTGACCAACCGAACAATGGAGAGCGCAAGGTGGCCACGAGATTGAGCTTATCGGCTGGATTATCGAGACACGAGAGCAGAGAGGACAGCGTCTGAATTTCCTGCCGTTGATAGTACCCTTTCCCGCCAATGACGCGAAAGGGCACGCCGTGCTCATGCAGGACATCGCTGTATGTCTCGACTCCCGTGAAACTGCGGAACAACAGCGCCACGTCGCCCCACTGGCAGGCGCCCGTCGTCACCTGTTGGCAAAGGTAGCGGGCGACGGCCGCTGCCTCGGCGCGACGTAATTCATCCGCCGTTGTCTTGAGGAACTGTTTCGGTCGAAGCAACGTCACCGCCGCTTTCGTGGTCTTTAGATCCGGGCGGGGTTTCAAAGCAATATACTCGGGCTGATAATTGCCGTGCTGGGGTTTGACGAGAATCTTTGAAAAGACATCGTTCACCCAATCCAGAATCGTGGACTTGCTTCGGAAATTCTGCTGAAAGGTCAGCGTCTTCCCTGTCTGCTCGATCCGTTGACGGGTGCTGGCGTACACCTCGATATCGGCGCGGCGAAATCCATAGATGCTTTGCTTGGGGTCGCCGACAACAAACAATTTGCCCGGCGCGCCTTCGCCGAGCAGAAGCACCAACTGAGTTTGCACGGGATCGGTGTCTTGAAACTCATCGACGAGCACAAATTTGAACCGCTGCTGCAAGTCCTTTCTGACCTCTGTGCTGTCGCGGAGCAGATTGCGCGCTTTCACCAGAAGATCATCAAAATCGAGTATTGCGCGTTCGTGTTTGACCTTTTGAAAATGATCAATGAAGCCGCGCAGCCATGTGACCAATTCGACAAGAAGGTTGTGGTCTGCCGCGGCACTGAAGTCTTCCAACAATGCCTTCAGTATTTTCACCACGTCTTTCATCTCATGGAATACATCTTCGCCATCGAAATGCGCCATTGCCCGCGGCGTGATCATCTCCAGGGACTGAAGCACCGCGTTCTGGCGCTCGGTCGATGCCCGTTCCAATGACGGCAGAGTGTCGAGCAGGGTCCGCGCACGGAGATACGCATTCTCTTTGCGTTCGACGAAATGTTTCAGGCATCGCTCCAGAGTCGGCGCGGACGATTTCAGTTCCGCCACCACTTTGGCAACGTTCAACGGCACAGTTTCCGGCGGTGTTGCGAATGCGAGGCGGTCGCGATGATCGGCCAATAGCGCAACCAATTCGGGAAGCTTGTCCAACTCGACACCGCACATCAGCGTCTGGCGCAACGCCGGCGGATTCTTCGCCAACTCGGTTTCCAGCCAGCCTTCCCATGCCTCTTCGAACAGGAGTTGCCGCTGCAACTCATCGGCGACCGTAAACTGGGGGTCCACCACGGCTTCCACCGGGCGCTCACGCAGAACCCACGCGCAGAAGGAATGGATCGTGGTGATATGCGCCCGCTCCAGGTCACTCAAGGCTTCCGCGAGCTTGTCGCCCTGGAGTGTTTCCTCAAGTTTCTCGCGCAACCGCAATTTCAGCTCTCCCGCCACCTTCTCGGTGAATGTGATCGCGACGATCTCGCGGAGCCGCGCGCGACCTTTGCTCACTGCCGATACGATGCGCGCCACCAACGTGGTGGTCTTGCCTGTGCCCGCCGCCGCTTCGACGAACAAGGTCGAGTCGAGATCGTTTGCCGCACTTTCGCGCGCAGCCTGGTCGACCGTCCGCGTCATTTCACGCTCTCCTTGATTGACCGGAACGGTTCCATCCGAGCGTCGTCGCGCTTCCGTTCGTACAGTTTCAGGATGCCGTTGCCGCAGATCGCGCGGTAATCGCACTGACGGCAGCCATCGGCCGTGGCGTACTGCGCGAACACACCGTCGCGGATCATACTGGCCGCAGTGTCCAGCAGGTGGGACAATGCGGGACGTTGACCGTCCAGCGCCTCGTGCGAAAAGGTGACCGTTCGATGCCCCCCGCGCAACGTAAAGTAAAGGTAACTGGCCGAGTCGACTCTGACCTTCGGCAACAGGTTCTCCGCGGCGAGAATGTACAAGGGTAACTGGAGTGTTTCGCCGCCCGCCAGCGAGTCGTCCCGGACGTGGCGCGGTACCCGACCCGTCTTGTAGTCCAGGATCCGCGCGCGCCTGCCGTCGTCGCTCCGGTCGATACGATCGATCGTGCCGCGCAGCTTCACGGGTGGGGCGACGGCGATGCCCCGAAACTCCTTTTCAAAGTCTGTTGGGCGCCAACCAACGGATGCGTTCCGATCGCGTTCGATGAATGCGCCCAGTTCCTCCAAGATGATCTGTTTCTTGACCTCCCACACCGTGGGGTAGCCGGTCACGCCACGGCGCTGAAACTCGTCGAAATGCTTTTTGGCGACCGGCGCGATGCTGCTGGCGTGCGACCGGTAATAATCCTCCAAAATCGCGTGATAGAGCGAACCGAGATCCAACGCGTCAATCGAAAGCGCCGCCTCGGGTTCCTCCCATCGCTCGATGCCGAGGACGTGCTTTTGGAAATAGTAGAACGGGCAACCGAAGAAATCCTCCAGCGAGGTGGCGCTAATCACGAGTTTTTCCAAACCGAACCGCTCGCGGAGGAGCTCCCGCGCGTCGGCGCTGCCCAGCAGACCATCGTATGGGGTGAGCGCTCGCTCACGCCAACGCGTGCCTGCGTTCTCCACGCCTTCGGCCAACAAGGTCGACACATGCCGGAGATAGCCATGCTTGTCTGCGACCGACAGGAGTCCACCCAAATCAAACTCACGCTCGTTCAACGGGTCGGCAATCGGACGCACTGGCGCCAGCGGAATCCTGACGGCGCGTTCGTCGAGCGCCTGGAACTTGTTCACGCCGGCATATTCCAGCAACAGAAACGAAGCAACGCGCGGACGCGACGTCGATGGCTCCAGCCGCGGATAAGTGAGCACGAGTTTCTCGCGCGCCGCCTCCGTGGTGAGCGAGAACAAGAGCCGTTCCTCCTCGTACCCGTCGAGTTTGCGGGGCAGGTCCGGGCTGATGCGGGCGCGGTCGTCGTCAGTCAGGAGCGGATCTTCGCGGATGACGCGCGGAAAACTTTTCTCCACGAGACCGAGCAGAATGACCACCGGCCACGACAAGCCGCGGGCGCTCATGACGTCGCCGACAAAGATCCCGCCACCCTGAAATTGCCCGGGTTGATCGGGGAATGCTTCGACCGCTTTCCAACAACAATCAGCAAACGTCTCGAACGGCACACGCGGCTGAAACTCCTCCAATTCGGCCAGGGTGCGAATGCAATCGACGATGGCTTCGCTCCGGCCACCCAATGCCCGGAATGCGGTGACGAGCGTGGCGCCATACTCGCTCCATTTCGCTTCACCCGGCAGCCCGCCGAGAAGCGACATGAGTTTCCTGACAAACGCCAACGCCTGCTCGGCATCACGATGCCATCGCTCGCGATGCCGTTCCTCATCTGGCTCCCGTTGTTCTTTGTCAGGCCCGGATGAAGCGGCTTCGAGATGTTCGATCCACTGTTGCTCTCCGCCAACGATGCCGAGTTGCACGGAGAGCGCGTCCCAGTGCGAGTGCGAGTCGGTATGACAGGCCAATTCCATCACGGATGCGCGGCTAAAGTCGGAGCGGACCGCGGCCAACAGCAGGGACAGCAAGCGGGCATCGGGTTGTTCCGCCAGCGGTCGGCCACCACGGAAGTACGTTTTGATTCCGAGGCTGCCGAGCGTGTCCCGCAGGATGGCGTCGTATTGTTCCCGGCTTCGGCAGAGAATGGCCACATCGTTGAACGAACGACCCTCCTCTGCCGCCACGAACGCGAGCGCTTCGCGCACGGCCTCCTGCACTTCACTCGTCTCGCCCGGGCATGAGAGAATGGCTGTGGTCACGGGCTGCCTCCGCGGAGAAGACACGGCGGGCTTGTAGCCCTGCGATTGGAACCAATTCAAAAGCGGTTCGGCGTAAGCGTTGTGCCCGGTCCACGGGAAGAAGACCGTTGTCGGAGAGAGCTGCAACACAAACTTCTTTTGAACAACCGTAAGATCATAGAACCCATACAGAAACGTTTCGGTAACAGCGTCCGGCGTCTTTGGTTGTTGATACAAATCGGAGTCCGTCACGAAGCCGTGGTCCGCCAGCCAGTCGCGATACGCGGCGTAGGCAATTGATAATTCGGACAGCTTGCGGGACTTGCCGGCGGCCTTGCGGAACAACTCCGTCGAGACGCCAGCTTGTTCGAGGTCCTTGAACGTCTCCAACAGCGAATTGCGGAAGCCCCTGGTATCACGAACGGGGGCGAAATAGCCATTGGCGGAGATTTCATTTCGGGCGATCTTGTCACAGAGAAGTTCAAGCCCGAGTCGGGGAGCCTGACGCGCTTTGGGCAAGAGGTCTTCCAGCACGTGGAACCGCAAATTGACGTGACCGTTGGGCAGCATTCGGGCCAGCGACCGTTGAAGATGAAGGCCCAGCAGGCGCGTCGGGACAAGAATCGTCAGGGGAGCTAACGCGCCACGCGACTTCTTCCGTGCCGAAATCTCGTCGGCCAGCGCGGCCTCCAACACGGGTTGAAACGACCCCATGTGGATTTTGCGTGGCGTTGACGCGGAAAAATTGCTAGTCGTACTCACAGCGAATGAAAATCCTCGCCAAGTATATCACACGGCAGGCGGTCATAACGCTGCTTCTGACCATCGGCGTCTGCACCTTTGTGCTGCTGCTGGCCCGCATCCTCAAGCAACTCAGCGACATGTTGGTGAACCAGAAGGTTGGCCTGGAAGTGGTCGGCTACTTCGTGCTGTTGATGACGCCGAATGTCCTGAGTCTCTCCCTGCCGATGGCGATGTTGGCGACAGCGATATTGATTTTTGGCCGGATGAGCGCGGACAATGAGGTCACCACCATGCGCGCCAGCGGGATGAGCCTCGGGCAGGTGGTGGCGCCGGTGATTCTTCTCGGCGCGGTGGCGAGCGTGTGCTGTCTGTACATCAACGCCGACCTCGCGCCGTGGTGCCGATTCGAGTTCAAAACGCTGTTCGTGCGGCTCGGGTCGGAACGGCCCATGGCGTTGATCGAGGAAGGGGCGTACATCAAGGATTTCCCCGGCTACGTGATCTACGCCGGCAAGAAGAAGGGAAACATCATTCAAGACGTGATGATTTACTCGCTCGACGAGAGCAACAACGTCGTGTCCAGCATGCGCGCGCAAAAAGGAATCGTCTCGTCGAAGCCGGAGGAACGCAAACTCCTGCTCGACCTGTACAACGTCCGCGGTGATTTCCGCGATTCGAAAGACCCCACCAACATCCACAAGATTCAACGCGACGCCACGATGCAGCACTACCCGATCGAGATGGACCTGAGCCGCGCACTGCGCCAAGCGCGGGCGGCCCGCCAATTGGGGGACCTCGGATTCTCGGAACTGCTGGCAGAGATTCAAGATTTGCGCGCGCACGGCATCTATCCCGCGGCGGCCCTTATCGAGGCGCACCAACGGGTGGCCGGCGCAGTCGCCTGCCTGGCCTTTACGCTGATCGGCATTCCCCTGGGGATCAAGACGAGCCGCCGCGAGACATCGGTTGGGATCGCCTTCAGTATCGGGCTCGCGCTGGTGTTCTACTTTGTGACGATACTGGCCAACACGCTGAAGAGCCGCCCCGCGCTGTTCCCGGAAGCGATCCTCTGGTCGCCGAATCTCTTTTTCGAATTCCTCGGCTTGTGGTTGCTCTGGCGGTTCACGCGGGCCTGAGGCGCGCCGGCCGCGGCACACGCACATTGTTATGGAGGCAAGACTTCTCAACGCTCCGCGCCTGAGACGGCTGGCGCCCGATGCTTGCGCCGTGGCTTTTCTGGCAGCATTTCTGGGGGTTTTTTACTGGGGGTTTCTGAACGGACGATGTTTCATCTGGAACGATACCCTGACGGAGTTTTACCCGGGTGTGAATTATTTCGCCACATCGATCCACGGGGGGCGGCTGCCGCTTTGGTTTCCGGGGGTCCGCGACGGGTCACCCTTTTACTCGGATCTCCAAGTAGGCGGGTTTTATCCGGCGCAATGGCTCCTGATACCGTTTGTTCACAATGGACGATTGCCATTCGTCGCCTACCAGAGATACATCGTACTGCATTACTTGTTCGGCGGTCTGTTCACGTATGCTTTTCTCAAGCGGCTGAAACTCAGTCCGATCGCGGCGGTCACCGGCGCGCTCGTCTTCTGCTTCTCCGGTTTTGCTTCCCTGCGAATTGCGAGTTTTGCCGCGTTTCAGCCCGTGGCGTGGCTCCCACTCCAACTACTCTTTGTCCACCGCCTCACGAGTGACCGGAGCCGGTTGTCCTGGCTCGGTCTCGTGGGCGCCATGATCGCGTCGCTGCTGGCAGGATTTCCACAGACGACCCTCTACTGCTGGTATCTGGTGACCGCCTACTGGTTGTATCGCTGCTACTCCGTTCACCACAAGGAAGTCTCCAGCACCCGCTTGGCTGTCCGCCAAGTTGCGGGAAGGGACCTGCCAAAAATCGTCGGTGCGTTCGTGCTTGTCTTTGGGCTGGCCGCGATCATGGCGGCACCGGGGATCCAGAATTGGTGGCGTACAGCCCGACCGAACCGGTTATTTGAAGCCGAAGCGTTGGCCGACTCCTCGTTGCCATATGATCAAGTCCTGACGCTCTTCGTGCCCAATTTCTTCGGGACTTCCCAGTCCGCGGGTTCTCCGGTGCCGTTCTGGGGGTTTGATCCGCACAGCCAGACTGTCATGCTCAACGGTCCCGTGGACGCCAAGCCGGGCTTCTGGCAATACTGGGAATTTGGCGCGTACTCCGGACAAATTTTCTGGCTGGCGCTCTTTTTGATTCTGTTCAACTGGCAACGACTCGAAGACAAACGCGACCTCGGGTTCTGGCTGGCAACCTGGGCGGTGGCGACATGGTTCATGTTGGGTCGATACGGCGGCCTGTTCCAAATCCTGCACCGGATTCTTCCGGGCGCATCCCTCTTCCGTGTCCCCGCGAGAATGTCCTGTGTTGCCACGTTTGCCGCGGCGACCCTGTGCGCGTATGCGGTGGACCTCATTCGTCATCGAGCGCGGGAGTTGCGCCTTTGGCCCGTACTCCTCCCGGTCGCGGGCGGCGCCTGTCTGGCCGTGGTGTTGTACGTGGGCGGCGTTCATCTGGGTGGCGGACTGCGGGACTTTGACAAGCTGACATGGTCCCGGCACGAGACGCTTTGCACTCTGGTTTTGGCAATCCTGTGCGCGCTGGCCGTCTTAGGCGTGATTCGCAATCAAACGCGATGGATTCAAACCGCGTGCTTATGCTGCCTCCCGCTTGTCTCGGCTGCCGACTTTTACCACGCGTATGGAAGTTTCCACCGCGGCGCCGTCAGTCCCGACGAATGTTATCCCGAGACCAGCCGTTTGCTTTCCCTGTTGAAAGATTATCGGGAACAACGCGGTCCATTTCGATTCGGCCAGATTATCCGAGGTCGAGTCGGTGAGGAAATTGCCGCGTTTCGGAACCTGCCCTATTTCCATGAGTTCCTGGAAGTCCCGGAGGGCTTCACGAGTTTTTATTTGGACGCGGTTCGGAGATTCCAGGCCATTACCAATCAGGCGGCCAAGATCGACATTCAAAATATCCGGGTCACCATGGAACGCGACGAGAACGGCAAGGACTGGTTGGGCACGCGCACGAATTCGTTGCCGCGTGCGCAGTTCTTTGCACGGATTCGCCGTTACGATTCCCGAGACGAACTGTTGGCGGCCCTGGAACGCGGCAATATTGACTGGCACAACGAGGTGGCCGTCAGCGACCCCTTGTCATTCGACGGGTCGCGTGGGGACGAGCCGAGCCAGGGAGCGATCGACAACGACTCCGTTCAATTCCAGAGCCTGACACCCGAGAGGTATTCGATCGCCTACAGCGTGAGCCGCCCCGGCATCGTGTTTGTTTCCCAGGCCTTCTACCCCGGTTGGGTGCCGGACGATAAACGCATCAAGTTGATCGAAGCCTTCGGCGCTTTCCAAGGTCTTGTGATTCCGCGGGCGGGTGCCGGGCAGATTGTCGTGCAGTTCTCCCCGCCCGCTTTGAAGCTGGGCGCCGCGATCACGATGATCAGCATCGCGATAACCGCCTTATTGTGTCTCGGCAAATGGTCCCGAGGCTCACACAGCGGGTGAGGAAACTCCCCGATCCCATGCGACTGGCGACGTGCTCGTGTGGGCCCGTTACACTCCGCCCAACTGTTTGCCCATCACTTCGACAATCGGACGTATTTCGGCCATCAATTGCCCGAACTGCTTGGGTTTGAGTTGCTGGCCTCCGTCACTGAGGGCCGTGGCCGGATCGGGATGCACTTCCACCAGCAGGCCGTCCGCGCCCACCGCGACGGCGGCGCGGGCGAGCGGGATCACCATATCGAATCGGCCCGTCGCGTGGCTGGGGTCCACGAACACCGGCAAATGCGTTTCTTTTTTTGCCACCGCGACCGCGCTGAGATCGAGCGTGTTGCGGCAGGCGTGTTCGAAGGTGCGGATACCGCGCTCGCAGAGGATCACTTTGCTGTTGCCGTGCACGCAGATGTACTCGGCCGCCAGCAACCATTCGTCGATCAACCCGGACACGCCGCGTTTCAGAAGGATGACCTTGCCCGACGCCGCGACCTCGGCCAGCAACGGGACATTTTGCGCGTTGCGCGCGCCGATCTGCAGGATGTCGGCGTACGACGCCACCATTTCCACGTCCTGTGGCGACATCACCTCGGTCACGATGGGCAATCCCGTGGCCGCGCGGGCCTGCTTCAGAAGCTCAAGCCCGTCGCGGCCCAATCCCTGGAAGTCGTACGGCGACGTGCGGGGCTTGAACGCGCCGCCACGAAACAGTGTCGCGCCGTACGACTTCACCGCTTTCGCGGTTTCCAAAGTTTGCGCCTGATTTTCCACGGAGCACGGGCCGGCCACGACGTGGAACGTGCCCCCGCCGATTTTGAGTCCGGCCACATCGAGCACGGTATCGCGTCCCTGATATTCGCGGCTGACGAGTTTGTACTTCTTCTGGATGGGCGTGACGCTCTCGACCTGGGGCAAGACGATGAGCGATTCGAGAGTGTGGTGGTTCCGTTCATCGCCGATACAGGCGACGACGGTGCGCTCCACGCCGCGAATCAGGCGCGGCTCGTAATTGAACTTCTTCACCGCGTCGGCTACCTGCTGGATATCCTGGTCACTGGTTCCCGGCTTCAGCACGATGATCATTCCTTTTCTCCTTATGTCCTGTACGCGGTGCGGTTTTGGGCAATAAAAAAACCGTCCCGCGCCTGCGGGACGGTTTGGTGTCAACGTTTGCGGCATCAACACACAGCCCGCAGACAGGGCTGGCTAAAATAAAACCAATAATACGACGCCCGGACTGCGGAGATGTATTGATGCACTGACTTCATGGTCGTATCTAAGATAGCAAATCCGCCGGGAGATGTCAACGGCGCTTTGGATCGGTACTCGGTTGCGAATTGACTCAAATGAAAAGACACCCGGGCGGGTGTGGTGTTGGTGGGGGGAGAATATCGTTGACTCAGCCAAAAAGACACCCACGCCGGAGAGATGCAGAAGATGAGCATGGGCACTCGCCAAG
>JBKQMH010000084.1:0-5275 GCA_052146795.1 Verrucomicrobiia bacterium | reverse complement strand
TCCGGCAGGCAGACGATCTGTGCGCCGCGTATGGCGGCCTTTTCGACAAGCGCGAGCGCGTGCTTCAGGTTTGCCGACGGCTGTGCGGTACAGCGCATCTGGATGAGGCCGATGGTGACGGTATGTTGTTTGGCGGCCATGCGAAAAAATGCGGCAGAACCATGATGAATTTCTTGCATTGCTGCAAGAAATTTGTTTCTCTTCGCGGCGGGAGCGAGAAACCAGCACATGCATTTTGTTCCATCGAAGATTTTTCTGACCAAAGGTGTCGGTACACACAAGCACGAGCTGCGGAGTTTTGAGTTGGCGTTGCGCGACGCGGGCATTGAGAAGTGCAACCTGGTGACGGTGTCGAGCATTTTGCCGCCGCGGTGCAAGATCATTTCGCGGAAGCAGGGCGAGCAGTTGCTGCAGCCCGGGCAGATCACGTTTGCGGTGATCGCGCGGATTTCGACGAATGAGCCGCACCGGCTGATTGCGGCATCAATTGGCGTGGCACAGCCCGCCGATGAGGATGCGTATGGCTATCTGAGCGAGTTGCACGCGTACGGGATGAACGACACGACGGCGGGGAATTTTTCCGAAGACATGGCGGCGGCGATGTTGGGGACGACGCTGGGTGTTGATTTCAATGAGGACGCGAGTTGGGACGAGAAGGAACAGGTCTTTCGCATGAGCGAAAAGATCGTCCGCACAAGCAATTGCACGCAGACAGCCGTCGGCCATCCACAGGGGCAGTACACGACGGTGATCACGGCGGCGATATGCCTGTTTTGAACTCGGAGAGCATGGTTTGCCTTTCCCGGCAAAGGCATCTATTATAACGCCGTGAAGAACGACGTCGTCGAAGTGCAGGTCAAGGGCGTGCTGCCGACCACCACCGGCTGCGCGGTGTTCGTCGGCAACGACGAGAAGACGTTCGTCATCTATGTGGACCACAGCGTCGGCGCGGCCATCACGATGTTCCTGCGCAACACCCCCAAAGAGCGCCCGCTCACGCACGATCTGATTGGACATATCTTTACGGGACTGGGCGTGAAGGTCGAGCGCATCATCATCAACGACCTCAAGAACAGCACGTACTACGCGCGGCTGGTATTGCGTTCCGAGAACGAGCTCGGGAAGAAGATTCTGGAAATCGACTCACGTCCGAGTGATTGCATTGCGCTGGCGGTCCAACAGAAGAGCCCAATTTACGTTGCCGCGAAGGTCTTTCACGTGGTCGAGGATATGTCGGAGGTCCTCAAGCGCATGAAGCAGGAGGGCGGCGACGAGTTCACCGGTCAGGAAGAGGAAAGCCAGCCGGAATGAGTCTCGGGCGTCGTCGTTAGTGCCACCACGGCTGATCGAGCCAATAGACGTAGATGGAATACCCAATCACCGTCGCCGGCGGCATGTCCAACAGGGGTTTGTATAGATCGCGCGTGGCTTCCGGAAAATAGAGGCCGCGCAGGTTGGTAACACTGACAGCGACGAAGCCGGGTAGGTTTGGGCGAGACACACGTTTGTCGTCATAAAACGGCCCGCCGGGAAGGTACGTGCAGTCGATCTTGTAATAATCTGGATCAGCCATGCCGAAGTAGCTCAGGTTGATGTGGTGCACATCGTGCTGGTCCATCCACTGCTTCAAGCCTTTCAGGTCCTGTCCCCAATCGATATTGGAATCAACGAGGTACTGGTGTCCGTTGCGTGCGCCGCCGGCGAATTGGTTGAAGAAGGCAAGATAGTGCGGGCACACGAGGGCGAATTCGACAATTGCCAGGAGACAGAGTGCCGCCAGTATGAGGCGAAGTGGCTTGGGTCGCTCTGCGCATAGTTTGGTGATGGCATAACCAGCCAACAACAGAACGAACGGGTAGACGGGCAGGATATGGCGCAACCCGATGTTCAATTTTGCCAGCATGGCGGCCGCCAGAAACGCTCCTGCCGGCAGTAGCGCATACACGGCATCATCGGCAAAACGCTGCCAACGAATTACGGCCAGGACGAGCCCGGCGGCGAACAGCACGATCACGGAGATAGGGGTTTTGATCAGGAACGCGAAGGGGAAGAACCACCACCAACCGTCCGTGCGGTAGCTGCCGGCGAGAAACCCACTGCGCTTTTGGGCTTTGGCCTGCCCGAGCAGGAAGCCTTCATTGTACGCGTTGGGGAGCAGGTGGTGTTCATCCACCCATGTGACCGCGTGGGTCAGCGTGGGTATGCGCTGGAGGATGCCGGGATCCTTGTGGAATTCCATGCGCCAATCGGGTCTGGCGGAGGGCAGGTAGCGAAAGTCGTAGGCGGCCCAGATCGCCACCCACGAGGCGACCACGAGCGTCGCAAAAATGATCATTGCCGCGGAGAGTCTCTTCCAACGGGTGGACAGATCCTTCAATTTGCCAATGCGGACCGGCCAGGCGGACTTCTGGCAGGCGCGTGCGACCAGCAACACCAGCGCCACCGGGCCAAGCAGCACGGCGGAAAACTTGCTCGCCTGCGCCAGCGCAAAGAAGACGGCCAAACCGAACAGGTTTCCCACACTCAGACAGCGCGCGGTCCGCCACAGGAAGTAGGCGACGCCAAACGCGAAGCATGTCACGCCAAAATCCGTGGTGACGAGCCGGCAATGCGTCAGGATGTTGGGCTCGAGGGTATAGAACCCGAGCACGACTGCGGCAGTCCAGAACCCGAACAACTCGTGAGCCCAACAGAAAAGCAGTACACCCAAGAGCACGCCCAAGAGGACAATCATGAACCGCGCCGCGTAGAGCAGATGGTCGGCATCGTTGGAGAGGTAGAGCGTATCGTGACAAAAGAGGAATTGTCTCCCCATGACCCAGGCTGCGGAAGCCATCGGGTCGATTCCCCGCAGGTCCATCCTGATTCCATCCATGCCGAGCAGGGGCAACGCCGCCCACATGCGGATGAATGGCGGATGCTCCGGGTCAGTGCGGTAATCGTGGAATTTGAGCGCGCTATAGCCCGCGACCAGGTGTTGCGGTTCGTCCCAGGTTGCGGATTCGCGCACGTAGCTGCCGACGGTCAGCGTCAGGAACACGGCGGCGAAGACCGCCAAGCAAAGGATGCGGCGAAGCTGTTCCGAGACTTTCATGGACGCGGATTATACCACCAATTCGTCTCGACCCAATATACGTGGATCGAATAACCGATCACCGCCGACGGCTTGCGCTCCAAGAGGGGGATGTAGAACTCGGGCTGTGGTGCGTCGCGGAGGACGCCGTGCAGGTTTTGCACGCTCACCGCGACGTAACCGGGCAGGTGCGGATCCGTGATTCGTGACGCCGCAAACGAAGGCGAGCCGGGCAGATACGTGCACTGGATCCCGTAGTACGCGGGATCAGCGTTGCCGAAATAGCTCAGGTTGATGTGGTCGACGTGGTGGGCGTCCATCCATCGTTTGAGCGGCTTGAGGTCCTGTCCCCAATCGATATTCGAGTCGAGAAGCATCAGATGGCCGTTGCGGGGGCCGCCGCCGATTTGATTGAAGAAGGCAAGGCAATGCGGATAGACCGTGGCGAGTTCGACGGAAGCGAGCACGACCGGGACCAGCAGAAAGCTGGCACGCCACTTCGCACGCATTTCATCGAGCGTTACTCCCGTGATGAGAAGTACGAATGGATAGATCGGCAGGATGTGACGCACGCCGATGTTGAGGTGTGCCATCATGGCTGTGCCGAGCAAAATGACCGGCGGAAACACGAGAAATGCGGTGTCGGCCTTCCACTGCGCGGGTTTTTGGATGAGGAGCGCCAACCCACAAAAGAGAAGCAACAGGATGGTTAACGGCGTTTTGACCAGAAATGCCGCGGGGAAATAGTACCACCAACCCGTGCGGCTGGATCGGCCCGCCAAATACCCTGTGCGGTGCTGCGCCTTTACCTGGCTGAGAATAAAACTCTGCGCGTAGGCGTCTGGAACCAGATGGTGTTTGTCCAGCCAATCGGCGACACAAGCGACCATGGGGATCGATTGCAGGAACTGTGTGTTTTCGCGCACAAGCAGGAGATCATGGCTGGGAGTAATCGGCCCATACCGGAAGCCATACACGGCCCACACCGCCGCGTAGGATATGAGGGCCAGAATGGCCGCGACCGCAAGGGAAACAAGCGTTTTCGCGCGCCGTGAATGAAGGTCGCCTCCTTTGGCAAAGCGGCAGGGCCAGGGACCCACGCGAAGGACGCGCACCACCAGCAATACCAGCACGATTGGTCCGAGGAGCAGCGCGGAGAATTTGGAGATCTGGGCGAGCGCGAAGAACGTCGCGGCACCGGCGACGTTGCCGCAAGTGAGTTGTCGCGTCGCGCGCCACAGGAAATAGACGGCACCGAAGCTGAAGCACGCCACGCCGAGGTCGGTGGTTACAAGACTCGAATGGGCGAGTATGTTTGGTTCGAGACAGTAGAGCGCGAGGATTGTTGCCGCCGTCCAAAATCCGAAGAGTTCGCGGGCCCAACTGAAGACCAGGATTCCCAGCAGGATCCCGAGCACGACCGTCATGAACCGGGCGCGATACAACAAGTGGTCGGCGTCGTTGAGTTCGTAGAGGAAGTGATGACTGAATTCCCATCCGTCGGCCGTGCTCCACGCGGGGCTGTTCGTATCAATCCGGACATCGGGCATGGCCAGCAACGGTATCGCCGCCCACATGCGCAGGAACGGCGGATGCTCGGGGTCGATACGGTAATCGTGCAAGCGCAACGCCGTGTAGCCGGCGGTCAGGTGCTGGGGCTCGTCCACCGTCGCGGATTTCTGCGTGTAGCTGCCAACGGTGAGCGCGATGAAAACCACCGTGAACGCACAGAGCACAACCGATGTCCGAACCCAGGCGCTACCCTCCATGGGCGCGGATTGTACCGAGTCGTCGTGATGGCGACCATAAAAACCTGTTGGCTTACCTACCACCACGGCTGGTCAACCCAATATACGTAGATGCAGTGGCCGAGGACGGCGACGGGTTGCCGTTTCTGGAGGCTGGCGTACAGGCCCCTGGCGAAATCGCTCAGGTACAGCCCGCGCAGGTTGGTGGCGCTGACCGCGACGTAACCGGGCACCTGCGGTTTGCCAATCCGACCGTAGTCAAAGAATGGCGAACCCGGCAACGGGTTGTACTCGATTCCGTAATAGGCCGGGTCGGCGTAGCCAAAGTAACTCAAATTGATGCGGGTCACCTGATGTTCCGTCATCCACTGTTTGAGGAGTTTCAGGCCCTGGCCCCAATCGAGATTGGAATCGACCAGATAGTCGGCACCGTGTTGCGGCCCGCCAATGCTGA
>JBKQMH010000083.1:0-56620 GCA_052146795.1 Verrucomicrobiia bacterium | reverse complement strand
ACCCACTGTGCCCACCTCATCCCGCCAGAGCGCACCGGCATGCGTAACAACCAGAATGTTGAGATAACCTGCCGCGACAGTAAGGATGACGGCCAATACGCGTTCCGGGCGCGCTACAAATTGCGCCCACTTCGGTCCGGGGCTAGCCCTCATGTGCGAAGGTGGAATCGATTCGTGTCAGCGGGCCGCAGCGATCCACGGAACGATCCGCGCGCCGTGCCTTCCCGTCCTGCCGCCTCAGCAAAATCGGGTCTGAACCATGGCCCAGTCTGCCGTGAGCGGCCTGTGAGTAACATGCTGGCAGGATAGCCCTCCCGTTTTTAGCAGACAAGGCCAAATCAAGCCGTGACAAACATCTAGAGGTTATGAAGAAGGGTTCGGTTATGGAAGATGGTCGGGACGGCGGGATTTGAACCCGCGACCTCTTGGTCCCGAACCAAGCGCGCTAGCCAAACTGCGCTACGTCCCGAACCGACCACCAATCAAATTGTCACGCAGACCTGAACCCGCGATCTTCCCGAACACTTTCGGGACGCGTCAGCCATATCAAAGAGTCCGACGCGCGTCGCGGTCCCGTCCTTTGTACAACAAGCTACTTAATCACACTTTCTTGCGGGCGCGCAAGAACTCAATCACCATCGGCATGACCGACAGGATGATGATCGCCAGTTCCACGATGCCAAAATGCTCCTTGACGAACCTCAGCCCGCCAAACCAGTAACCGCCAAACAGCAGAAGCGTCACCCACAACACGCCGCCGGCCACGTTGTAGGCGGTGAACTTCAGATACGTCATGTGCCCCACTCCCGCCACAAACGGCGCAAACGTACGCACGATGGGCACAAACCGCGTGATGATGATCGTCTCGCCGCCGTACTTCTCGTAGAACGCATGCGTCTTTGCCAGATACTTCGGCTTGATAATCCCCGGAAACTTGGCGGCGAGTTTGTCTCCGAAGAGGCGACCCACCGAATAGTTCACCGTGTTCCCGACGACGGCAGCGCCAGCCAACAGGAGAAACAGCCATCCCACGCTTAACGGGCTGCCCGCCGTCGCGGCCAACGCGCCCGCCGCAAACAACAGGGAGTCACCCGGTAGAAACGGCGTCACCACAAACCCCGTTTCGGAAAAAATAATTGCGAACAGGAGTACGTAGGTCCATCCCGTCCCGTGGGCCTGCATCGCATCGTTCAGATGCCTGTCCAGATGCAGGAACAGGTCGATGAGTTGGTGTAATACTTGCATAAAGGGTCGCTACGTGTACCACACCTCCCTGCCCTTGTCAGCCCGGAAGATGGGAGAGTGGTGGCTGACTCGATCGGGGTTTCTCACCAATATTTTCCGACCAGTTTGAAAAACCGCACGGTGTCCCGCCAGGGGTGGATGCGGCTGGTCCGGCCATGTTCGTAGATGGTGCGGATCGGGACACTAACGATTTTGTGGCCGGCCCGACCGGCTTGGATCAACATTTCCGTCTCGGTCTCAAACCGCGCGGTGGATAGCTTCAAGTCCTTCAGCACGACGCGTCGCAGCAGCCGAAACCCACACTGACTGTCCCGTATCCTCTGGCCCGCCAGCTTGCTCGTGACCCGGGATGTAAACCGGTTCGTCCACAACCGCACCCACGGCATCCGGCGCACGTCGCCCATACGGGTGCCGACGACGACGTCGGCGTGCTCGGTTTCCGCGACGTTGACGAACTTGTCGATCTCGGACGGATCATGCTGGCCGTCGGCGTCCAGCAGAACTGCCAACTCGGCATCGGAACGCCCAAAGTAGTCCAGCGCGGTGGCAATGGCCGCACCCTTACCGCGATTTTGTTGATGGTGGAGAACCTTCGCACCAGCTTTTTCCGCAGCGGTGACGGTTTCATCTATGGAACCGTCGTCGACCACCACGACTTCGTCGACATGGCGGCGCGCCACGACCACAACTTCGCCGACCCGTGCCGCTTCGTTGTACGCGGGGATTAACGCAAGACATCGGCTAGTCATGAGCGGCGGTTCGGTCTGCTTCCGATCCTGTCACGTCCCTCGCCGCGGCGCCGAACGCCGTCGCCGTGGCCAGGGCACGATCCACCTCGACGTCCCACAGATTGTGGAAGAGAAACCACTGTTCGCTGTGCTGGCGAATGACGCGTTCCAGCGCCATGGCGATCTGACGCATGACGTCGTCGATGGTCTGTCGCGATTTGTCCGCCCAAATCGGCTCCTCCATAATGTACGCGAAGGTGTCATCGGGCAACCGCACCATGAAGATCGGCAACAACGGCGCACCGGTCGCCAGCGCCAGTTTCGCGGGGCCGTCCGGCAGGCGCGCCGGCCGCCCGAAAAATTCGACGGTCTGGTTGGACCCGGTAAAGTCCCGGTCGGCGATTACCCCCACGATTTCATTGCGGCGCAACGCCATCATGCATTCCCGGCCTGCGCGCCCGAACGGAATGGGATACAGTCCACGCGACGCCCGGTAGTGCCGATACAACTCGTCCAGTTTCTTGTCGGGCACTTGGAGTGCGACCGTGTTGAGTTTGTAACCGAGCGCCGCCAGCGCGGCAGCGCCGAGTTCCCAATTGCCAAGATGCGCACTGAGAAAAATCACCCCCTTGCCATGCGCCAGCAGGTTATCGAGCGCGGCGGGTACATTGCCGAAGTGCACAATCTGGTCGATGCGCCTGCGATTCAGGCGCAGGAACTTAAAAAAGTCGACAAGGTACTTGGCGAAGTTGAGGAAGTTTTCGCGGGCCAGGGAATGCAGCGCGCGCGGCGACAGAGCGACGCCACTGCCGGCCTGAATTTGACGGAGATTGCCGATGACGCTTTCCCGTCCGCGTTTGTCGAACAGGATGTACAGGTCGGCGAGCCGGCGGGCGACACCGTAACTCAGCCGGCGCGGGAACAGCCGTGACAGCAACTCCGCGAATTTGAGCCAATAGTATTTCATGCAGCGACCGCGGAATTGGCAACCAGGAGCTTCAGGATTTCCTGGGCGCCGTTCTCCGCGGAGCGGGGACGTCCCAGCGCGGCGGCGGCCTCACGCATGGTCCAGAGCTTCCGCGGATTGCGCAAGAATTCATCCACGAACAGCATGACGTCGTTGGCGTCCTCGGCTTCGACCGCCACGTTTTGCGAGAGCAAGTACTCCGTGTTCTTTGCCTCCTGGCCAGGAATCGGATTGATGATGATCATCGGCAACTTTTTTACAAGCGCTTCGGCGGTCGTGATGCCGCCCGGTTTCGTGATGATGATCTCGGCGATTTCCATCAAGTCCTGCACGTTTTCGACAAACCCGAAAATCTTCGTCGTGTGGCGCAACTTCGGCCCCTTGCGCGCGAGTTGTTCCTGAAGCTCCCTGTTTTTGCCCGTCACGACGATCACGTCAAACGGTTGCGGTAACTTGTTGAGCTTGCGAATCACCGATTTCATTGGCCCGAGTCCGAGACTGCCGCCCATCACCAGAATTTTGGGCAGGTCGGGCTTCAGACCGAGGCTTTTGATCACCGCCGCCTTGTCCACCGGTTGTTGGAATGATTCGTTTGTCGGGATGCCGAACGCGGCCACGCGCTCCGGCGGCACTCCCTGGGTAACAAGGTTCTGGCGCGTGTCTTCACTCGGCGCGATATACAGATCCACATTGGGATCGGCCCAGTAGCGGTGCGCAACAAAATCCGTAAGCACGCCGACCAGGATCGGGGCTTTGCGCCCCGTCGCCCGCTTCCAGGAAGCCATCACTCCGCAGGCGAACGCCTGCGTACAAACGATGGCATCGGGATCGAATTCGTCCAGGACGCGCTGCAGCTTGCGGGAGTTGCCGCGATTGAGAAGTTCGCGAATTCTCGCGGTGCGCTCCTTGAAACCGGGGTTGTCATACATCCATTCCCAAATTTCGGGTGCGGTCTTCAAGGCCGCCAGGTAGGCCTTCAGTGTCACCTTTGACAGCACGGGGTTGGCGTGACTAAAGGAGTCCAACAACATCGTTTCGACGTGCGTATCGAGCCGGCGCATGGCGGTCTCGATGGCCATGGCCGCCGAATAATGGCCAGAGTGCTTCGTCAGATACAAAAATAGGACTCGCCTTGTCATCAGAATTGTTACCGAAGCATACAAAACCGCGCTTCGGAAGGTCAAACAATCTATTTGCCACCCCTGCCGCCAGTTGCGCTTCAGAATTCTGGAGAACCCCGGCGCACGCTTGCTCGCGGCGTCTATTCCCTCAGGGACGACGAACCGCTTCCCAGAAAATCGTAGGCATGGCAATGACGCACCTGAAAGCCCAAAGAAAGTTCCTGCGCCAGCGATTCAGGTGTGAATGACCTCTGATGGCCCCAGCGATGGAAGTACAGGCCACAATGCGGACAAACACATATACTGGTCTTAAGGTCCTTGCCACAGGGTACCGTTCCAAATCGAGCGCGCCGATGTTGCGGTCAGTCGCGGCACTGTGTAGGCTTGCGGAGTGTGAACGCGTTGGACACAGTCGCATCGCCATGAGAAGCGGGACGATTTACTTCATCGTGCCGCGCATCGACCGCACCGGCGGCTACGAACGCCAGGCGTTGACGCTCTCGCGCGCGTTGATTGCACTCGGTGCACCATTACGGATTCTCTCCGATCGTGAGCCCACGGAATTGCGTGATCATACACGCACACTCCCCTCAGCATCGCTCCTGAAGTTGCACCGCGTTTTCCGACAGGAATTTCAAGAGGCGCGCCGCGCAGGGCCGGTTGTCGCGCATTTCCATGCCCTGTACCGGTTTTCCGCCGTGGGATTGTGGACGGCGACGCGGTTGCATTTGCCGACTCTCTTGAAATTGCCATCCAACACCGATGTACAGGTGCTCTTTCAGTCGCCTCGCCTCGCCTTGCGTCTGTTCCAGCCGACCTTACAACGCGTCGATCGGTTCCTCTGCCCCAGTCGCGCCGTTGCCGAGGAACTTCGTCCACGCCTCCGTCGCCCGGCCGCGGCCACCTACCTGCCAAACGGAGTCGATACACGGCGCTTCTCTCCGTCCGCAAAGGACGAGCAACTCCGCCAGCGTGACCGGCTCGGAATTCGCTTTCAACATGTCATCTTGCACGTTGGCCGACACGTCGCGCTCAAGGGCGGCGACGTCCTCATTCGGGCGTTCGCCAAGGCCAAAGCCTCGCTCCCGGTCGAAACCGGCCTCGTGTTTCTTGGCGACGGCGAACAGACCGCGCCGTGGCAACGCCTCGCCGGCGAACTGGGCATCAGTGAAGCCGTTTTGTTTGCGCCGACGCACGACGAGCCCGAACAGTACTATCAAGCGGCGGATGCCTTTGCCCTGCCGTCCCTGCGCGAAGGCATGCCCAACACCCTGCTGGAAGCCATGGCCTGCGGATTGCCCTGTGCGGCATCGGACACCGGCGGGATTCGCGATATTCTGGCCGACAAGTTTCCCAATCAACTGGTCGCCCCCGGCGATGTCAACGCGCTGGCAGCAGCGTTGGCGAAGTTGCTCCAACCTTCCGCTCTTGCGTTGGGCGCGCAAATGCGCGATCATGTCGACGCGCATTTCTCCGTCAACGTGATTGGTCGTCGCTTGATCGACCTGTACGAAGAACTGATTCGTTCGAACGGTTGATGTCATGAAAGTTCTGTTCCTGACGCAGACCGGCGAGCTTGGCCCGTCGAGCCGGTATCGCGTTTATCAATTGCTGCCAGAACTCCAGAAACTCGGCGTGGAATGCGAAGTGTCACCCGCCATCGACGACGCGCTCTATCGCCGACTGTATTTGGGGTCGGGGAGAACCTCACGGGCGGCCGCTTTCTCGGCGGCGTGGCGACAACGACGCGTCGATTTGGAGCGGGTCAATAATTTCGACGCGGTGTTCGTCCAAAAAGGCGTGTTCCCCGGCCTCTATTCCGGCTTCGAGAAGAAACTCGCCGCCCGCAAACCGCTTGTGTTCGACTTCGACGACGCGATCTGGTTGCCACGTGTCGGCGGCTCGCGCGTGTTGCAGTCGTTACATCGCGAAGCGGCGGTACAGGACGTGTTGCGGTGCGCCCGAGCCGTCATCGCGGGCAACGATTTCCTCGCCGAGTACGCCTCGCGCTTCAACAAGACCGTCACGGTCGTGCCCAGTTCGATTTCCCTGGAGCAATATCCGCACGCGCCCGACTCAACTGTCGTCGGCTGGATCGGCAGCCGCACCACCCTCCCCTACCTCAAACCTTTGAAACCGGCCTTCGACGCGTTGGGAATCACACCTCGCGTCATCGCATCGGGCGACCCGTCGCGACTCGGCTTCGACGTCGAGTTTCGTCCCTGGCAGTTGGAAACGGAGCGGACTGAGTTGTCGCAGCTCGGCATCGGGCTCGCTCCGCTGCCGGACACGCCGTGGGAACGGGGCAAGTGCGGCGTGAAACTCCTTCAGTATATGGCCTGTGGCATCCCCGTCGTGGCGTCTCCGGTCGGGGTAAACTCGAAGATCGTGTTGCACGGCGTCAACGGCCTCCTGGCAACACATATCGAAGATTGGGAGCCGGCCCTCCTGTCCCTGATCACCGACCCGAAATTGCGCCAACGACTCGGTGCGGCCGGCCGCCAAACCGTCGAAAAACGATTCCGTATTCAGCGCGCCGCCCAAGACGTCTATTCCATCCTCCGTTCCCTCGTCTGAAACCCGCCGCGCCCGCGCTTCTTTCGAGCTGTAATCGCCCCAGAAAGCTCGCTCACCCCCCAACACGATGTCGCATCGCCCCCCTCTTCGTTCACAATGCCATCCTCATCTGGCGCTTCAATTGCGTACTGGAATTACCTGATATTTGTAGACCACCACCCCATTTACATCATACACCAGCCTGAATGCTTCCTGTTGATCAAATATTGCCTTACACGAATCACCATAACGACTCCCGATCCAGTCATATCTTGACGCCGCATCGCCACTGCCGGGACGCATATTTAGCATAACATATTCAACGTGATATTTATCTAACATCTCGAATCGCTTTGTTCGACTCGTATTCGGATCAAACATGGCCGATACATCCGCGTTTCTCGCTTCATCATTAATATACGGCGATCCATGTCCAAGAGTAATAGCGACAACATACGCTCCGGTGTAATACGGAAGAAAATATGATGTCATTGGATCCGTTAGCACCACCCTATCTTTAAGCATTCCCTTTAATGAAGAAAAGTCACTGTCCCACGTCAACAGTGGCGTTAACACTTCATCCTGACTGTCATAAAGCTGTTTTTGCTGTATGGCAGCCGGTGAAATAACCGCCATCATAAACGTAAACGCCAGTAACACGCCAACGCTGCTGATTATCAGCCTTCGACGATAATGATTCCTTCCGATCTCTGAAAACAACTCTACGGCCATTCCACAGGTTAATGCCGCGAGGGCCGGAACCGACATAACCGTTACAAAGCGTGTAGGCATCCATTCACCACAAATATGCACGATAGGCGAATACAGCGGGGTCAATAAGACTAGTACAGGAACAATCGCAGAAGAGATAAGAAAGACATGGCGTGGCTTATAATTACCGCGAATAACATAATATAGACAGATCAAAAATCCGATGCCTGCCAGCATCCACACAGGGTCCGGAAACGCCTCCAGCATTCTTTTGGGCGCATAGATTGTGAACGTCCGCCCCAACATCGCAGCATCGACATGCCAATTCGGTTGCGAGTACTGGCTGACGGACGTTTCCGTATGCGTTACGGCCTCTTTGCCAAATACAAATACCCACGGGCTCGCCACAATACAACCTATGGGTATAAACGCAAATCGCTTTAAGTCGTACGCCCAACAACGTTGTTTCCGGTGAATTGCATCTATTGCGCAGGCCAAAAGAAAATAGGCGATTACGAATGTGAAGCCCATTACGGCAGTAAACAAATGGCTCATTATACAAAAGCCAAACGACATCCCACAATGCACAACATATCTAATCCGCCTGGTAGACCGAAAGTAAAATACGAGACATGCGAAAAATGGGATGAGGGCGAAATTGCGTGGATAGATGGCATAGTGCCACTGCGAGGATATGCTCAATATGAACAGCAATCCTGCAAGCCACCCCAATTGCAATTTGTCAAATAACTCCCGATGCCACCACACGCACGCCAGAAAGATTAATGCCGCAAACAGAAAGGATGAATTTCCCCAAAGTAAATGCGGCGCAATCCCTGTTATTTTGGATGCGTATATATAAAGCGCGTCTACGATGGAATAGTGAGGGGGCGGCGGGTAGTTCGGATAAAATGGGTCGCCGGCAAATAGACCATTCTCAACACCTCTTTGGATCATGGCAAGGTGCATCCACGTATCGTATTTGATACTGTAAATCAGGTGGCGGGTCAAAGTAACGGAAAGCGCTGTTAGAGCAGTGTCAATACCGATAACCGTTATCAGAACTATTCGTTTGTGCGTCTCGGATAACGCAAACAAACGCGAGAGGAACGGTAAAACGTTGAGGACACAAATTGGTAAGATGATAAGACAAGCAAACGTCCCGCCTTGCGATGTAAGAATGAGGATAAATTGGAGCAGAATTTGTGACATGCGTTCAACCGACATCAATACAATCGCTTGAATCCCTTGCCGAGGAGCCGTTTCGGCGAGGCATCCCGACCGGGTTTGGAGCCAAGTTCGAGGAGTCGGTTGATAAACTCGTCTCCGCTGAGCCCCGGTTCGCCATCAGCAGTTTCCCCTCTAGCGACGTCTTCTCGCCTTTGGACAGCACTGATAATCTCACGCAAAAATCCAAAACGTGATGCGGAACGCTGTAGTGGTTGTTCTCAATCGCGGTCTTCCCTTCGAATTGCAGAACTGGCACGGTCGCCATGTTGACAGGTTTGTTTTTCGCTTGCAAGAATTTCGGAACGGGACGGAGGCCACGCGTCAGTCTTTGCGGACGGTCTTACGGCCACACCCTTCACCAATCCGCTAGCGAACAGTTTGACCTTCATAGCGGAAGCGTCCTCGCGTCGCAGCGTCCCCTCAAGAATGCAACACAGAGATTCCAACGCCTGTGCTCTCAGCGTCTTTTACCCCGATTCCGAGTCGGGGCTGCGTGAGAGAATCCGTCTCCTGTCTTCTTCGTGTGATTCGCGCCTGCTTCGTGCCCTTCGTGTCTTCCTGGTGAACATCCGCGCCTGAACCGCCGTCAACCCTGCGCTTCGAATTTCGACATTCGGACTTCGAGTTTACCCGCATAGGCCATCACGCACACCAGCGGCATGGCCGGTAGACTGAACCGCATGTCCGCATAACTTAACGCGTGGGTCAGCATCACATACGCGACCAACCCGATCATCAGCACCGTCTCAAATCCCCAGGACCGCGCACGCCACAAACCGATTCCCAACAGGGTCAAGTACACGAACTGAATTCCCACCGAAGCGACCTGCTCACGACCCGCCGCGCTGAGAAACCAGAACCGGCCGCACTTGCGGACAAACATCTCGGTCGCGACGACCGGGTTGCGAACGACTTGCTCCCACGCCGCCCGATAGAAAACCCGATCCAGTTCGACATCGGACGCGCCGGGATGTTGCGCGTTGACTTCCGCGACGGCCAGCATCCATTTCGCTTTCCCCGGTCCCTCCCAGAGTCCGAGCGTCGGTTGATAATTGCCAATGAACGTGGTCACCCCGCCCCGCTCGGTCGCCACGGGCACAAATGCGCCCTGCGTCACCTGATAATTCCGCCACGTCCACGGCGCCACCACGATGATCATTCCGACAATCAGGATCGCCACCCGCCCAAGCGGCACGCGGTGCAGATACGCCAGCGCGACCACCAGAACCGGCCACGCCAGAAACGTCGGCTTGCACAGGTTCACCGCCGCCAGCAGTCCGCCCGCCGCCAGCCATTGCCACAACCCTCTCCGGCGCAACGCCAGCAGCTGCACGCACACATAGCTCATCAACAGAAACGTAAGCACCACCTCCTTGTTGATAAACGCCACGCGCCAGATGGCAAACGGATAGACCGCCCATAACGCCGCCGCCTTCCAGTTTCTGCCCGCCAACCGATACACCAACCAGCAGGTCGCCGTGTCGAGAAACGCTTGCAACAATTTCACCGTCTGTGGCGCGCCCGCGAGGGCCACAAACGCCGGATACACTGGCCCCCGGGTCACATCGCGGTACTGGCCGTCGCGAATGGATTGCGCGATCGATCCATACCCGTCTCCGTCATCGCGCAAATTCCACCGCTCTTGCAACAGCGGAAATCCCGCCACGACAAATGCCAGCCGCAGAAGCAGCGCAATCAGTAGGCAACTCCACAACGGTCGTGAGGACGGCGTCTCCATCGAAAAATGGTGGGCGCGACAGGACTTGAACCTGTGACCTCGCGGGTGTGATCCGCGCGTTCTAGCCAACTGAACTACGCGCCCTTCCCAAAAGTGTGCGCAGCCTACCAGCGCCCCGCCCGCTTTTCAAGTCTTGAGGACGGGATTGTCAACAGGCTAATCTACCGCCGCCAATGCCAACTGCTTCTCGCGTCCCGGCCGGTGCCTTCCGCCACCTTCTGTTCCTGGTGGTGATGGCCCTCGGCGCGCTGGCCGCCTTCGGAGTTTTACTGGGACAACGATTCTCTCCGGAGAACTACCAGGTGCTACCCATCGTCCCGGACACGGTCGAACTCGCCGCGTTCGTGGCCGCGGTGGTGGCCGCGGTGTGTGGCTTGGTCGTGTTGACCCGGAAACGCGAATCGTGGCGCCGGCTCGCGAAAGACGCGCTTCCAGTAGCAGCTGTATCCGTCCTCGTCCTCGTCAAACAATTGTGGAATGCCCCCATCCACCTGTACGACATGCTGTTGTTCTGTATCGCCTGCGGCTGGACAGCACGGTTGTGGATGCGGGGCTTGCCCGCCAGCGACTCTCAGGCGGGCGAAACTTTTGCCGTGCACCGGTTCACCAACCGCCTTCGCGTCGCGGTCTGGGGCTCCGTCGTGGCTCTCGCCATCTACCAATTCCGCAATCAAATATGGTATCTGAACAATTTGGCGCTCGGATACGCCGATTGTGGCGAGAACGCCCGCCTCCTGTTCAACTCGATCACGAATCCCCACGAACTTTTTCTCCGGGTCAATCCCAACAAACCCCTGTGTTACGACCATATCGACTTTGGCATCGTGCCCTTTCTGCCACTCTGGTTACTCTGGCCCGACCTCAAGCTCACGATCTTGCTGCAGGTGCTCGCGGTTTTCGGTGTCGCCGTGCCCCTCTTCTTCATCGCCAAACGCGCCCTTCAGTCGGAACTGGCCGCGCTCATGATCGTACTGGTCTGGATCTTGTATCCGTCGACATCACAATTCGTATACAGCGCCTCGTACGGTTTCCGGTGGGGCAACATGTGTCTGCTGCTGTATTTCGCTGCTCTCGCGTTCTGGACCAACAGACGCCCGGGCTGGGCGCTCGTCTGCGCGGTGTGGGCCATCTCGATCAAGGAGGAGGCCGCCATCGTCGTCGGCATGTTCGGCGTGTACCTCGCCCTGTTCGAACGGCGCAAACTCGCCGGGGCCGTGCTGGCAGCTTCCGCCTTCGGTTACTTCCTCCTGGCGACGTCGGTGCTCGTCCCGCTCATCAGCGGACACAATTACGCGATGACCAGTTTCTTTCGCGAACTGGGAAATTCCAAACTGGACATTCTTCTTTCGCCAGTGACGAAGCCGACGGCGTTCTGGGGCAACCTGTTCGAGCCTGCCTCTTGGTACTTCGCTGCCGCGCTGCTGGCTCCGTTGTTGTTCCTGCCGTTGCGTAAGCCTTCCATCTTGTTTGTCGGGTTGCTCACGTTTGTCTTCTGCTGCATGAATCACATCCTGAAAAACATCTGCTTTCATTATCAGGCCGGATTGTTGCCTGTCATCTTCTGGGCGTTCATCGTCGCGATTCAACAACAACCCGGCGCTCAACAACGGTTCGCCTCGCTCACAGGCGTGGCCGTCTCCTGCGCCGCCGTGTCGCTATTCCTCGGCGCGCAGCCGTGGAGCAAAAGCACCGCGACCATTCACCTGTCCCCGGGCCGGCTCGGGATGGTCGAACGACTCCGTCCCGACATCAATCCCCGTGGCTCGTTGTTCGCCACGCAACGTGTCGCGGCGCAGTTCGTCAATCAACGCTACCTGTATCTTGATCTGCCCGTGCCCGATTCGATCGACTTCGCCCTTCTGGACCTGCGCGATTCGTGGCGTGGTTCCACGGACGACCTCCTGTGGCTGGAGCGGCTCCGACACATTCAGCGCGAGGTCGAAGCCAATCCACATCTCCATCTCGTCAGCGCTGATGACGGTCTGTTGTTGTACTCTCGTCACGACTCGCCTCTGGACGCCCGCCAGCTTGCCGAGCGTGACGCGTTGCCATCAAAAACATACCGCGATCGATTGGAACTGGGCAGCGGGATCAGTGTCGTTGGGTTCACGATGGACCCAATGGAACCCGTCGCGAGTCTCCGAATGGATCAGGTTCGGGTCACCGGCTTCTTCACCGTGTCCGCCCCCACCAACGTTGACATGGCCGTGCGTTGCATCGCCTACTTGAACGACCTCGGCAAGATCGACAGCTATGCGAGCGAATACCAGCCACTCGGCGAGTGTGTCTGGCCCGTATCCAAATGGGAAACCAACAAACTCTACGCGGAGAGCTTCCGTGTGTTGTTGCCCGCCGCGCTGGCCCGGAGCATTTCGTCGGTCAATTTTACCGCAATGCCACTGGCTCCGCAGCCGTGAGCATCGGGCTCAGGCTTTTCGAAGAATCGTGTCGTGCTTCCAATTCACGTCGTCGCGGTTGGGATAATCGAGCGTATATTGCAGCCCGCGCGATTCCTTCCGCTGCAGCGCGCTTTCGATAATCAATTCCGCCACCAGCGCCAGGTTGCGCAATTCAATCAGGTCCGGCGTCACCTTGTAATCCCAGTAGAACTGGTTGATCTCGCGCTGCAGGTTCTGGATGCGCGCCCGCGCGCGCAACAATCGCTTGTCGGTGCGCACGATGCCGACGTAATCCCACATCAGGCGACGAATCTCATCCCAGTTGTGGGTCACGACGACGAGTTCATCGTGGTTCGACGCGTTCCCGCTTTCCCATGCGGGAAGCGTTGCCGGCGGCGCCGGCAGTTTGGGATGCTGCCGCAACGCCACGCCCGTGGCCCGGTGCGCGACCACGAGCGCTTCCAGCAACGAGTTGCTCGCCAGTCGGTTTGCCCCGTGTAATCCGGTGCATCCCACCTCGCCCGCCGCCAGCAGCCCGACAACCTCCGTCTCGCCGTCCACGTTCGTCACGACGCCGCCACATTGGTAGTGCGCCGCCGGCACAACCGGCAGCGGGGCCTTGGTCATGTCGTGACCGTATTCGAGGCATTTCGCGTAAATGTTTGGAAACCGCTTCTTCACAAACTCGGGGTCCTTGTGCGTGATGTCCAGTGACACAAACTTTGCGCCCGTCTTCTTCATCTCCGCATCGATGGCGCGAGCCACGATGTCGCGCGGGGCAAGATCGGCCATCGGATGGTAGCGTTTCATGAACGCTTCGCCGTCCTTGCCGCGCAGGATCGCCCCTTCCCCGCGCACGGCTTCGCTAATCAAAAAAGATTTCGCCTTCGGATCGAAGAGGCAGGTGGGATGAAATTGTATGAACTCCATGTCGGCGACGCTCGCCCCCGCCCGGTACGCCATCGCCACACCGTCACCGCTGGCGATGTCGGGATTCGTCGTGTAGAGGTAGACCTTGCCCGAGCCGCCAGTGGCCAACAACGTGATTTTCGCCGCAAACACCTCGACGGTCTTCTGCTTCTCATCCAGCGCGTAGCAGCCCAGACACCGGTTGGGCTCGCTCAGGCCGAGTTTCTGGGTCGTAATGAGATCAATCACCATGGATTCTTCGAGCACCGTAATGTTCTTGTGCTTCGCCACCTGGACCAACAATGCCCGCTCAATCTCGCGCCCGGTGATGTCTCCGGCGTGCAGCACGCGCCGCCGCGTGTGTCCGCCCTCGCGTCCCAGATCGAACTGGCCGCGCGCGTTCTCCTGCTCGGTAAACTTCACGCCGAACTCGATCAGCTCGCGCACCAGCCCCGGGCCTTCGCTGACAATCGTGCGAACCGCGTCTTCCTTGCACAGGCCGGCACCCGCTTCCAGGGTGTCGCGCACGTGCAGTTCCAACGAGTCATCCTTGGCCATCACCGCCGCGATGCCGCCCTGCGCGTAGTTGGTATTACTCTCCGCCCGCTGTTTCTTGGTAATAATCGCGACGGTCCCAGCCGCCGCCATCTTCAGGGCGTACGTCAGCCCCGCGATGCCGCTGCCAATGACCAAAAAATCGTAATTCCGCTGTAATTTGGCCGCCATAATTTGCAGAAACTGAATCTTTCGCCTACGTTGCGCATCATTAATACACGAAAACGTCGAAGAGAACAAAATGAAACCTCGCTTTCAATTGGTATTCGACAACCCGTCGTCGACGAGCGAATCCGCACGGGCAGCTACGCGCGCGCCAGCCGATGAGCAATTGCTGGACGCCTACTCGCGCGCCGTCGCACGCACCGCGGAAACAGTCAGCCCGTCCGTGGTCAAGATCGACGTGCAGCAGCGCGCCGCCGATGGCCGGTTGGTTCGCGCTGGTAGCGGGTCGGGATTTGTTTTCACTCCGGACGGATTCATCCTCACGAACAGCCACGTCGTGCAGGGCGCGGCCCGAATCGCGGTGGCGCTCACCGATGGCCGCACGTGTGAAGCCTTCCTGATTGGGAATGACCCGGACACTGATTTGGCGGTGATCCGGATTCACTTGCCGGAACTTACCCCCGTTAAGCTCGGCGACTCAGCATCCCTGCGCGTGGGCGAAGTCGCCATTGCCATCGGCAATCCGTACGGATTTCAATGCACGGTCACAGCCGGAATCATCAGCGCACTGGGCCGGTCGCTCCGCACGCAATCGGGACGGCTGATCGACGACATAATCCAAACGGATGCCGCGCTAAACCCCGGCAACTCCGGCGGGCCGTTGGTCAATTCGCGTGGCGAGGTCATCGGCGTGAATACCGCGGTGATTCTGCCCGCGCAAGGCATCTGCTTTGCCGTGCCCGTGGACACAGCGCGGTTTGTGCTCGGGTACTTGATGCGTGACGGCAAAATCCGCCGCGCGTATATCGGTGTCGCCGGTCAAAATATCGACCTGCATCGTCGCCTCGTCCGGTTCCATCAATTGGCCAGCGACAGCGGGGTGCTGGTGATTTCCGTGGAACCAAACGGTCCGGCCGCCGCTGCGGCAATCGAAGAAGGCGACGTGATCGTCGCTCTTGATGGCCGGACAATCCCGACGATTGACGACTTGCATCGGATGCTGACGGGCGACAAGATAGGTCTCAAGAGCAAACTGACGGTATTGCGGCGGTCCCAAAAGCTGGATGTTGAACTTGTCCCACAGGATTCGCCGCGCAGAGATTGACAGATCTTGAAAGCGATCCGTGTCCATCAATTCGGCGGTCCCGAAGTGATGAAGTTGGAAGAGGTTCCTGACCCGAAGCCGGCGGCGGGTCAGGTACTGGTGCGACTGCGCGCCATCGGGGTGAATCCGGTCGATACCTACGTCCGCTCGGGCGGGTACACCGTCAATATCACATTCCCGTTCATCCCCGGTTCCGACGGCGCTGGTGTCGTCGAGGCCATGGGCGATGGTGTGAAACGCTTCCAGCACGGCGACCGCGTCTTCATTTTCGGTACCACCAGCGGCATCCGCACAGGCGCGTATGCCGGATTGGCTCTTTGCATGGAATCGCAGGTCTGCCCGCTCCCCGAGATTGTGAGCTTCGCGCAAGGCGCGGCCGTCGGCGTGCCGTACTCGACGGCTTATCACGCATTATTTCAGAAGGCGCGGGCTGTTCCCGGTGAGACCGTGTTCATCCACGGCGCCAGCGGCGGCGTTGGAATCGCCGCCACACAACTCGCCATTGCGCATGGACTCCGGGTTGTCGGAACCGCCGGCACCGAGCGCGGACGCGAACTCGTCAAGCAACAGGGAGCACAACTCGTCCTCGACCACCACGCTCCGGATTACCTGGAGAAGCTGACCGCGCTCACGGACGGTAGCGGCCCGGATGTCATTTTGGAGATGCTGGCGAACGTGAATCTGGCCAGGGACCTCGGCGTGATCGCGATGCACGGCCGGATCGTTGTAATTGGAAACCGCGGTACGATCGAGATCAATCCCCGTGCGGCCATGCAGCGCGACGCGACGATCATGGGCATGATGATGCCTAACGCTCCCGAGCGCGACGTCGCAAGTATCCACGCCGCGTTGACGGCCGGTCTGGCCAACGGTTCGCTGAAGCCGGTCATCAATCAAGACCTTCCCCTGAAGGATGCGCCCAAAGCCCACGAATTGGTCATGCAACCGGGTGCCAGCGGCAAAATCGTGTTGGTGCCGTAGAACCGTCCGGTGCACAGGGAGAACGGCGCAATCGGTTTGCGCAGCGCGTTAGAAAATCACGTTGTCAATCAACCGGACCCTGCCCACGTGTGCGGCGATCAGGGCGACATTGCCGTGCTGGACGTTGGCGACGGGCTCCAGGGTTTCGCCGTCAACGATTTGTGCGTAGTCCAGGCGCGCGGACGGGGCAAGGGACACGGTGCGCTGCATGGCGGCTTCGAGGCGATGCGCGCTGTGCTCGCCTTCGGTGAACAAGTCGTGCGCGACCCGCAGCGCCTTCGATAAGACCGTCGCCTGCGCGCGCTCGGCGGTCGATAGCAGCGCGTTGCGGCTGCTCAACGCGAGGCCGTCGGGCTCGCGAACCGTTGGCGCGGAAACGATTTCGATCGGGAAGCGGAGATCACGGACCATTCGTTGCACGACTTTCAGCTGTTGGTAATCCTTCTGCCCGAAAACGGCGAGGTCGGGCTGGACGATATGGAAGAGCTTGGCCACAACGGTACACACACCGCGAAAGTGTCCCGGCCGCCTCTCGCCTTCGAACCGCCGGGACAGGACCGTCTCCTCAACCCACGTTGCGGCGGCATGTGCGCTCCCGCCGCCGCCGCCGGGATACATTTCATCATCGGACGGCGCAAAGATCACGTCCACCTTCTCGCGATTGCAAAGCTGCTCATCAGCGCCCAAATCGCGCGGGTATTGCTTGAAGTCTTCGTGCGGACCAAATTGCGTCGGGTTCACATAAATGCTCACGACCACCGTCGCGCCCTGTTCCCGCGCCTGGCGCATCAACTGCGCATGACCCTCGTGCAGCGCGCCCATCGTCGGCACCAATGCCCCCCCCCGGCCCGATTGCCGGATCGCGGCGGAAGCCGCCTGCATCTCCCTGACCGTGCGAATGATGTTCATGCTTCTCAAATAATAACTTCTGGCAACAATCGCGTCACGGAGAAAACCGCGACGCATTGACAAGCAGTGCCGTTTTGTGTCTATTCGATTCGCCCATGACGGACTCGTACATCCAGCAGTTGTTGGCCGAACGCATCGGCGGCAGGACGTTCGGCAAGAGCACGGCCATCTACAAATTTGAAAAGATCAAACGCGCCAAACGCGCCGCGATCGAGACGCACCCGCATGGGGAATTGATCGACCTTGGCGTGGGCGAGCCGGATGAAATGGCGTTCCCGCTCAGCGTCCGCGCCCTGTCGGAAGAAGCGCAAAAACCCGAAAACCGCGGCTATGCGGACAATGGCGGCCCCGAGTTTCGACGCGCGGCGGCGCAGTGGATGGAACGGACGTTCGGCGTGAAAGGTCTCGACTCCGAGTCGGAAATTGTCCACAGCATCGGCAGCAAAGCTGCGCTATCGATCCTGCCGGCCACGCTGATCAATCCCGGCGATGTGACCATCATGACCGTGCCGGGTTATCCCGTGTTTGGCACCCACGCGAAGTGGTATGGCGGCGAGGTGTACAATCTCAGCCTGACCGAGGCCAACGACTTTCTTCCCGACCTCGATTCCATACCGCGCGACGTGCTCAAGCGCGCCAAGGTCATCGTGCTCAATTACCCGAACAATCCGACGGGCGCGAGCGCGACGTCGGAGTTTTTTGCCCACGCGGTCGAGTTCGCTCACAAGAACAAACTTGTCATCATTTCCGATGCGGCCTACGGCGCCCTCGTGTTCGAAGGCAAACCGTTGTCGATTCTCTCCGTGCCCGGCGCCAGGGACATGGCCATCGAGCTGCATTCCATGAGCAAGGCGTTCAACATGACGGGCTGGCGGTTGGGCTTTGTGTGCGGCAATCCCCTGCTCGTCGCGGCCTACGCCAACGTGAAGGACAACACCGACAGCGGGCAGTTCCTGGCGATCCAGAAGGCGTGCGCGGCGACACTGAACCATCCGGAGATCACCGCGAAAATCGCCGCAAAATATTCCCGGCGCATGGATCTGTTGGTCGCCTGCCTGCGCAAGTTCGGGTTCCACGCCACAAAACCGAAAGGCTCGTTCTTTCTCTACGTGCGCGCACCCAACGCCGTGGTGGACGCGGACGGCCATCGGACGGCATTCAAATCGGCGGAAGACGTCTCGCAATGGTTGATCACGCAGAAGCTGATCTCGACCGTGCCCTGGGACGACGCGGGGCCGTACCTGCGGTTCTCGGTCACGTTTGTGGCCAAGGGCGAGTCCGACGAACGCCGTGTGGTGGGCGAAATTGACAAACGTTTCGCGGGGCTGAAGTTTGAGTTCGATCGACGATGAACGACGCGCCCGACAAGTCCCCTTCGAACCCCGACACGGTGGACTTCTACGTGAGCGAGTTTCAAGGTCGGTTTCAGGACTTTGAACGTGCCCGCCAGGCGGAGCTGCGCCATATGAAACATGATTTCGTGGCGCGGATGTTTAGTGACTACGTCGCGCTGGGCGACAAGTCCACGTACGATTCCATGATGCAGGGGATGTTGAAGGACGACGAGCGGGACAAATTGGAGACCGATCCGCGCTTCACCAAGGCGTGGCGGATCTTTGTGGACCTCTGCTGGCTGAAGAAGCAATTCGTCCGCGCCGCGCTCCTTCTCGGCGCGATCATCTTCGTCCTGGTGGCCGTGGTCCTGGTGTTCTTCGCCCTGCCCTACGTCGCCGGCCCGAACGCCAAGTAAGTCAACGATCAGCGAAAACTCTGTCCTTCGCCGGGAAACTCTCCGGATTCGACTTCACCCTTGTACGCCGCAAACGCCTTGCGCA
Source organism: Verrucomicrobiia bacterium (assembly GCA_052146795.1). GTDB lineage: Bacteria > Verrucomicrobiota > Verrucomicrobiia > Palsa-1439 > Palsa-1439 > Palsa-1439. The sequence continues at coordinate 37,466 of JBKQMH010000083.1, read as the reverse complement.
TCTCTTCGGAGAGGTTCGCGTAGCGTTTCACGTGCTTGGGGGTAAACCAGGTGAACAATCCGAGCATGTCATTGCTCACCAGAACCTGGCCATCGCAGTGCGGCCCAGCCCCAATGCCGATCGTCGGCACGGAAACCGACTTCGTCACCTGTTCCGATACCGCCGTCGTTGTGCCTTCGATCACCATCGCGAACACGCCGGCTTCTTCCAGCGCCTTGGCGTCCCGCAACACTCTCTCGGCGGATTGCGGCGTCCGTCCCTGAATCTTGTAACCGCCGGTTTCGAGGATCGATTGCGGCAACAGCCCGATATGGCCCAGCACAGGGATCCCGGCTCCCACGAGCGCGCGGACTTGTTCAACAATTGATTCGCCACCTTCGAGTTTGACCGCCTCGGCCCCGGCCTGAATGAAGCGACCCGCGTTCTCCAGCGCCGTGCGGACGGTAGTGTACGTCATGAATGGCATGTCCGCGACCAGCAGCGCCCGGGGTTTGGCGCGGGCAACCGCCTTCGTGTGATGAACCATCTCGTCCATCGTCACCGGCAAGGTGTTTTCATAGCCGAGCACGGCCATGCCAAGCGAATCGCCCACCAGGATCAGATGGATGCCGACTTCGTCCATGATCTTTGCCGTGAAAAAATCGTAAGCGGTCAGTGCCGAGATTTTTTGGCCCAGCTGCCTCATCTCGCGCAATTTGTGGATATTGATCTTGTCCTCGTTCATAATGCATTCACCAATCCTGCTGCACGAATTTAACCTGTCCGTCCGCCGCTGGCAACTCACGCAGGAGCATCCGTACGGTCTTGCCCGTGCCTCGGATGGGCAAATCGGGCCGAATCGTCGACAGCGGCAGCAACACAAACCGCCGCTCCGCCATTCGCGGATGCGGGACCACGAGGTCCTTTTCCAGGATCTCCTTCTCCCCGAAGTAGAGAATGTCGATGTCAATCGAACGCGCGGCGTTCTTGGGCAGGTTGCGGTCGCGTCCGTGGGCCACCTCGTAGGCCACAATCTTTTTCAACAACGTCTTCGGCGCCCCGTCAAATTCGATCTCCAGAACGGCGTTCAGAAACCGCGGCGAATTGGGCGGACAACCGACTGGTTCCGTCTCGTACAACGGCGAGGCAATGTGCCAGCCCTCTGGCGACAAGCTCAACAAGTACGCCTTCACCTGCTGCAAGTGTTGCAGTCGTTCGCCCAGGTTCGAGCCAAGACCGAGGCCGACCTTCATGGCTGGGTACCGGACGCCGTCGCGCTTGGTAGCACCACAATCACGCGTCCCATGATCAGCCATGACGTGTTTGATTGCTGGCAAATCTCATCCAACAATCGCGCGGACGTGACGTTTTTCCGGCGGACGGTGATTCGTCCCGGAGTTGGCGCGGCAGCGGCGGGAGGAACGCTCCGGGCAACACCCTGTTGAACCGGTTGCGACGAAAAGATCATCGGGTGCGAGATCGCGTACCGGAAATCGAAGTGCTGTGGGCGGATGCCGAGACTGGCCTTGTGCCATGCCTTGAGGGCATCTTCGAGGGACTTGTTCTCGATGTCGATCTCCGGAATGACGGTCTGGTCCAGGGACTTCTGAATCTCCGGCGCTCGCGGACTGGACGATGGCAACTCGTTGCGTCCTTGGTGCGTCGCGCACGACGAAAAGATGGCGACAGCCACGCAGGCGATGATCAGTTTTTGTTTCACGAGGCAGTGACCCAGATGGATGGCCTAGCGAAGCCCTAACACGTCTTGCATGTCGTAGAGCCCTGGCTGTTGTTTGACGACCCACTTGGCCGCACGCAGCGCGCCGCGTGCAAATGTCTCGCGGCTGCTGGCACGATGGGTCAACTCGATGCGCTCGCCTGCGGTGCCGAACGTAACCGTGTGGTCGCCAACGACGTCGCCGACGCGCAACGCATGCGCCGGCGCTTCTTTCCCGCGCACCTGCCGGAGCACTTCCTGGAGCCGCTTCGCCGTGCCGCTGGGCGCATCTTTCTTGGCTGTGTGATGCGTCTCGACAACCTCGGCTTCCCAGTGCGGACCGACGATCTCGGCAACCTTTTGCGTGATCCAAAACAATGTATTCACGCCCGTGCTGAAGTTCGCCGACCAGACAATCGGAATAGCCTTCGTCAACGCACGCATGGCAGCTTTTTCGGTATCGTTGTGGCCGGTAGTGCCGATGACAAGGGCCTTCTTGTGATCAGCGGCGATTTTCGCAACGCTGGCGGTCGCCTCGCGCACGGAAAAATCAATGACGACATCTCCGGCAGCGATGACTTTCGTGAGGTCGTCGCCTTGATCGACCTCGCCGGCCAGTCGAAGTTCCGGATCGCCGGAAACAGCGGACACGAGGGCGCGGCCCATGCGGCCTTTGGCGCCGCAGATGATGACGTTGACCGGGTTCACGCTTTCACCAAGCCGAGGGCTTGCAGCGTCTTCTTCAGTTGCGCGCGGTTGGCGGCGGCCAGGGGCACGAGCGGCAGGCGGTAGGTTTCTTCAACCAGCCCCATCATGGCCATCGCGGCTTTGACGGGAACCGGGTTGGTTTCGATGAACAGATCTTTGAACAACGGAAAGAGCTTCGCGTGGATGCGGCCCGCGCGCTCGAAATCGCCTTTCAGCGCGGCATGGGTCATTTCCGTCACCTCGCGCGGGATCACGTTGGAGACGACACTGATCACGCCGACGGCCCCGACGCTCATCATCGGTAGGGTCAACGAATCATCACCCGAGAGGATGCAGAATTCGCGGTCGACCATCCCGCGCAACTGGCTGACGCGATCGACCACGCCGGTGGCTTCCTTGAGCCCGACGATGTACTGCGGCAAATCGCGACGCAGGCGCGCCATCGTGTCGTTGGAGATGTCCACGCCGCAGCGCCCGGGGATGTTGTAAAGAATAAGCGGGATATCGGCGGCTTCGGCAATGGCCCGGAAGTGCGCGTACAGCCCCGCTTGGGACGGTTTGTTGTAATACGGCGCGACCTGCAGCGACGCATCAGCCCCAACCTCTTTCGCGTGCTGGGTCATGAAAATCGCCTCGTCGGTCGAATTCGAGCCTGTACCCGCGATGACCTTGCATCGTTTGGCGGCGAATCGCACCACAAGTTCGATGACGTGATTGTGCTCCTCGTGGCTGAGTGTCGGGGACTCGCCCGTCGTTCCGCATGGAACGAGTCCGTCGATACCAGCCGCGATCTGCTGCTCCACGACTTGGTGCAGCCGGATCTCGTCGACTTTCCCGTCCCTGGTGAACGGCGTGACCAATGCTGTGTGTGTGCCGGTGAACATAGACGGGGTATCATAAGACCAGCCGGGGCTTTTTCAAGCGCGAAGCGGCGGGCGCAGAGTTCGCAGACGCGTTCACTTCGCGCCTCGGATTTCCGCCAGCGCGTTGCTGGCGGCGGTGAAATCGGGATTGATGGTCAACGCCTGCTGGTATTGCTCAATGGCTTCGGGTGCCCTGCCCGCTTGGGCCAGGGCCTTTCCCAGGTTGTAGTGCGCATTCGGGTCGGACGGCTGCAGACGCAGGGCCTCGGCAAACTGCGGGAGAGCATCCCGCGTGTTGCCAAATCCCAACAGGGCAATCCCCAGATTGACGTGCGCCTCCTTGAGACCCGGGTTGATTCGCAGTGCCTGCTGATAGTGGCTGATGGCCGCTTGTGGTTGCCTTGCCTGCCAGAATGCGAGGCCGAGATTATAGTGCGCGTTGGCGTACTCAGGCCAAATCCGCAACGCCTGTTCGTACTGCTCGATCGCCTCCGGCAGTTTCCCCTGCTGTAGCAACGCATTTCCGAGATCGTAGTGCGCCTCGGCGAAATCCGGACGAATCTGCAGCGCCTGCCCGTACTGCTGGATCGCCTCGGGCACCTTCCCCAATTGCACGAGAGCCATGCCCAGATTGTTATGCGCCTGGGCATAATTGGCGTCGATCTCCAACGCCCGCTCGAAATGCTTCACCGCCTCGGGCGCGTTCCCCAATCCCTCCAGGGCGATTCCCAAATCATTCTGACCGTCCGGATCATCGGGATTGATGCGTAGCGCCTGCTCGCAATGGTCGCGGGCTTCCGCCAGATCGCCCTGGTAAATCAAAATCTTCGCGAGGTTGTCGTGGGCCATCCAGCAACCGGGATTCTTAGCGAGTGTGTCGCGCCACAGTGTTCCCTCGTTCTGAAAGGCCGCGCAATGTCGCCAGCTCAAAGCGACCAGAATGACAGCCGCACCCATACCCAACACGACCTGCGGGCCGCGGGCTCGCACAAGGCGTCCAACCGCCGCGACCGCCAGCGCGATGATGCCGATGCTGGCCAGATACTGAAAATGGTCGGCCACAAACGAGTACCGAAAGAAATACACATTGACGAATCCCATCACCGGCAAGAGCGCCACGACGAAATACCCCGTCCCGAACAACCCCGCCCGCGCCCAAGGCTGTCGGCGACACGTCCACAAGACCGCGCCCACGGCGATCAGGCCCGCCAGCGGCAGCCAGACCAAAGCCGAGCCCGCCGACACGTCCCAACGCGGATACACGAACATGAGTTTCGCCGGCCATAGCACATGCGCCGCATAAAACCACACCGTCTTTCCTGCGATGATCAGTCGCTCCGCCGGGGCCAACTGCCATCCCGCTTTCCCCGCCCGACGCACCCAACGGTGTTGCTCCACTACCGTCATCGCCGACATGGCCAATGCCAAAGCGAAGAACGGGGCGATCCGGAGAAAATCGTCGCGCCGCCAACGTCCGCGTTCCCACCACGCGCACAACAACAAAGCCAGCGGCAACACCACCGTCGACGGTTTGCTGAGCATCGCCGCAGCGCCGAACGCGAACGCGAGTGCGTACGAACCGCGTTTGTTGTCCGTCTCGAACCTCAGGAAGCACAGGACGGACAAGAAGAAGAAGAAACCAGATTGGGTGTTCTTTAATTCGGTCACCCACGCCACCGATTCGACGCACACGGGATGCACCGCCCACAGCGCCGCGGCGAACCACGCGCCCGGGACCCGCAAGCGCCGCAGCAGCGTCCACAACAGCACCGCATTGGCCGCCTGCAACGCGATGTTCAGCGCGTGATACGGCAGCGGATGCAACCCCCACAGGCGGCGTTCGACCCAAAAGGTGGTCAGCGTGAGCGGGTAGTACCGCGACACGGCCAGCGACGACCAGATTTGTGTCAGCCCGTGCAAGGAGTTCATCGCGGGATTTTGGGTGAAATGGTCGTTATCATCCCAAATGAACCCGCACCGAAGGGCCGGCGCGTACGTAATGAATGCAAGAATCACCAATACGATGGCCAGGTGTGGCAAATTGTTCGCCGCGCGCGCTGGATTCGTGTCAGTGGTCTCCATCTGTCTTTCGGTGTCCTTCAACGGATCGAGTCTATCCGGCGATTATTGACCTGACAAGATCGCCACAAAAGGGCCATGAATGGGCGAGTCCACCTTCAATATTGGCTTCGTTTCGCAAAATTGAGGTGCGCGGGTAACATCGAGATGGCGTCGCGTCGTTTCAACGCCCGAAGGGCCGCGCGATCGGGGGGAGAACGCTGCCAAAGTGCCTTTTGCGTGGCTCCGTCGCCGTCGTCGCCACTACTGGTTGACGTGGACGACCTTTGCCGGTGGGAAACCGTTGAAGTACGTAGAGGAGGCCGCGCTGTAGGCGCCGATGTTTTCGCTGTACAGCAGGTCACCGAGTTCGAGATCGGCGGGCAACTCCTCGGCCATTGAAACCACGTCCAGCGCGTCGCAGGTCGGGCCAAACACCGAGCAAATCTGCGTCGCGCTTTTCCTGAATGCCTTCAGATGGTAGTGGCAGTGGTCGAAGACGACGCCCGAGAACGTGTGGTAAACGCCGTCGTTGATGTAGTAGCACAGCTTGCCGTCGCGGACGGTCTTGCCGATGATTTTCGAGACGGCGATACCGGCCGTGGCCACCATAAAGCGCCCCGGCTCGGCGAGGACCTGGATGTCCTTCGGGAAGAGCCGGTCAATTTCGCGGTTGAGAATCTTCGCCAACTCACGGAACGGCTTGACCGTCGCGTCGTATGGCGCTGGGAAACCGCCGCCGATGTCCAGCAGGTTCATCTTGGTGTAGCCGCGGGAGCGCGCTTCCTTGAAGACGTTCGCCGCCAGGTTAATGGCCTGGACATAGTTCTGGAAGTTGGTCGTCTGGCTGCCGACGTGGAAACTCAGGCCCTCCACGACCAACCCCATCTTGTCGGCAGCCAGAATCAGCTCAACCGCCTCTCCCGGGGCCGCGCCGAATTTTGAAGAGAGTTCGACCATCGCCCCCGTATTCGGCACTTTGAGGCGCAGCGCCAGCCCGGCCTGTGGGGCATACTTCTTAATCTTCTTGATCTCCTCGTAGTTGTCGTAAGTCACCAGCGGCCGATACCGGTCAAGTTCTTGGAGGGTTTCGTTGGCCTTGATAGGATTGGCGTAGATGATCTTGTCCCAGATCCAGGCCTGCCGCTGCTGGGCCGGCATGCCCTTGATGTACTCATGGACGATCATGAATTCCGGCATCGAAGCCACGTCAAAACTCGCACCTGCTTTGTAGAGCGTCTTGACGATGGCGGGGTCCGGGTTGGCTTTGACGGCGTAGTAGGCCTGCACGCGCGGCAAATGTTTCTTGAACGTGGCGTAGTTGCGCCGCAAGGCGTCGTGGTCCACGACAAACAGGGGCGTGCCATGTTTCGCTGCCAGTTTTTTCAACGTGCTTGGCGAAACCATCTTAATCCCCGTCCGTGATGAGGAAGTTCTTGAATTGCCACGGATCGTCCCAATCCACCGCCGGATTGTTGTGCCCCTGGAATGCGTTCGTGTAATGCTTCAAGGGCGTCCAATCCGCCGGCTTGGAGATCCACCGGCCGAGGTAGGGCTTGGAGATCTTCAGGATGTAGTCATGCGGAAGATCGTCGGGCACACACACGCCTTTGGCCGGATTCTCGATCATCCACACTACTGCGGCGACGACGGAGATGGCCACTTGCATGGTCGTGGCGTTCTGGTGCGGCACCAGCCGCCGCGATTCCTCGATGCTAAGGTCGCTGCCGATCCACCACGCGTTGTAGGCGTGACCCATCAGGAGCGCGCCGAGAATGTCCGCCCCGCTGGTGATCTCGTCATTCATGATCCGCTGCTTCTCTTGGAGCTTGTAATCGTAGCCGCGCAACTCATTCAGTGAAGCAATCGCGCAATCGCAGGGGCAATACGCATAGTGCACCGTCGGGCGATAAATCGCTTTGCCGTCCTGCCACACCGTCAGCCGGTCAGAAATCGTGAACGCCTCGCCATGGCGCACCACCATGCCGTGGATGCAATAGTTGGGCACCCAGGATGAGACCCAGGTGTTGATGCCCATGCGGGCGAGGCAGATTTGATTGCGCGGACCTTCCCGGTGCTCGTAGGCGAGCGCCGGCAGTTCCTTTTCGTGCGTGCCCCAGCCCATCTCCGCTGTCGTCGTGCCTTCCTCGCGGAAGCCTTCGACGCTCCACGTGTTCACGAACTCGTCCACCTGCTTCGGCTGGTCGGTGATCTGCGTGTCGCGCTCGCTGCAATGGATCACCTTGACCCCGAGCTTCATCGCCAACCGATTGAACGTGCGATCCTTGGTGAACTGCCCGATTTCCTCCGCGTCCAAGCCGTTGACCTTCTTGTCCGCGATGAGCCGCCGGCCGATGTCAATCAACCCCTGTTTGGTGAAATGCGAGATGAGGCCCGGATTCGCGCCGTGCTCCAGCACCGCGGTCGGCCCCGGCTTGCTCCAGTTCGCAATCAGGCGGCGGACGTTCAAATGCCGCCAGTACAACGTGCGCTCGGTTGGGTGCTTGTTGTCCGCCCCGGCGTACGGATCCCAGACCTCGACCGAGGTGTTGACGTAGAGCACGCCATTGTCGTGACACCACTGCAGGATTTCGCAGGCGTCAATATTCCACGCCAGATCAATGAGGACGTCACCGGCGCGGAGATACTGGCCCAGCAGGCTACCGAGGTTGTCACGCGTGACGCGTTTGCGCACGAACCGCATGCCCCGCTTCAACCAGGGTCGCAGCAGTTCACGCCGATCCTCGAAATCCATGACCGTGATGTTCTTGGACGGCACGTCCAAATGTTTCACCAGGATTGGCAGCGTGCACTGCGCCACTGCGCCATAACCGACAAAGAGAATTCGATTTCTGAATTGGATCATTTTCCTCTCTCCAAAAAACTCAAGCCGCCGCACTCTGTCTGAAACAGCGGTGTGTGACAAGTGCTTTTTCGGTTCGGGGTTCAGTGCATTGACCTTGCCGATGTCAATAGGACGGTTTGCTCCATGACTTTCGACCTATTCAAATCAGGCCGTTGGGGTCTGTTTGTCCGTTCGCCTCGAAAGATACAGTAGGCGCGTTCGCTGAGAACCAGCTACAGGGTTGGCGACCAGCAAGCGAAACAGGAAAGACAAAAACTCAGAGGAAGGAACACTATGAGCAAACTGACATGGGTATTGGTCGGCATCGGCTTGGTGGCAATCGCCGCAATTGTGATAGTCAAACGGGAAAACAATCTGCCTTCGCTTCCGGTGGATGCTAGGGTTCAATCTGCGGAAATCCCGCCACCGATTGCGAACCCACCTCCCAGAACTTCGTCGGCGAGTGAGAGCTCGTCTGAGCCGGCCCAAGGGGATCACGGCGGGACAGTACAGGCCGGCGAACCGGCGACAGCACCTGCCCCCACCGCGGCCCCGGCTACGTCGGCGGCCAAACCATCCATCGTGGCCAGTTTCAGTCAACCGCTGCAAACGCTGGTCTCGCCTCAGGCGACCTTCGCGCAGAAGCAGGCGGCGTGGAAACAGCTCCGCGACACCGGCCAGTTGGATCAAGCGATTGCCCAACTGCAACAGGCCGTCAAGGATGACCTGTCGGTTGCCGAGTATTCCGCCGCGTTGGGTCAGGCCTATCTTCAGAAGCTGGGGACAACCCAGGACTTTCGCCAGCAAAGCATCCTCGCCATGGAAGCCGACCAAACGTTTGACCAGGCATTGACGCTCGACCCGGACAACTGGGACGCGCGCTTCTGGAAAGCCTCCGCCCTGACGCACTGGCCGGCAGACTTGAACAAGTCACAAGAGATCATGGAGAATCTCTCCACGCTGATCGATCAGCAGGAGACTCGGGCGCCGCAGCCGGAATATGCCCAGTCCTACGTGTTGCTGGGCGAGCAATATCAAAAGGCGGGCTACCCCGACAATGCCCAACAAATGTGGCAGCGCGGCGCGGCTTTGTATCCGAATAACGAGGTGCTGCAGAACAAGTTGGCATCCTCCCGGTAATTGCCACCAAAGAAACGAACTTCAAGGAAGGTCATTTTCAGTTATGATTCAACCAATGAATCCAAATGCAAGCGCCCAGACACCCGAGGTGAAACGACTCCTGGCGGGACCACAGATCGCGCTTCATATCATGACGCTGGGACTGCTGGCCTACTTTCTCGGTCAGAGCCTTTACAATAATTGGCCGAACTGCGATCGCGGCGAACTGCTGCTGGTTGTCCTGGCGGCCATTCAGACGGGGCTCTATCTGAAACGGTGGGCTTTTACCCCGCTCGATGCTTCACCCCGATGGTGGCACATCTACTTTGTCGGCAGCTTGGCCTGTTGCGTTCCGGAATCGCTGATCGCCCCGTATTTCTCATGGCTGGCCGGGCTCTACGTGGGACAAATGTGCGCCATCCTGTCGCCGAGTATTTCCGTTCCGGCCTCGATCCTCGCGCTAACAGCCATCGAGTTCGCCGCGTTCGGCCGCGCCCAACTCGCCAGCCGGTCTGTCGGTGAGTGGGTCTTCCGCGTCGCCGTGTTCACCTCTTGGATGGTGATGGGCTTGTTCATCAAGCGGATTGACGACATCAGCAAAGGGCGTGCGGAGCTGATCCGCGAACTCGAAGCGGCAAAACGCGAACTCATGCTGGCCCGGGATCGCGAAATCGAACTCGCGACACTCCGCGAGCGCGAACGCCTGGCCCGGGATCTCCACGATAACCTCGGCCACACGCTCGTCACGTTGACCGTGCAACTGGAAGCCGTCCAGAGATTGTTGCCCGTGGATCTCGACCGCGCGGGGCCGTTGTTGGAGGAAATGAAAACCTTGTCCCGCTCCGGCACGGAGGCCTTGCGCCGGTCGCTGGCCAACCTGCGCGCCTCCGGCTTGGGCGACAAGTCACTCACCCAAGCCATGCAATCGTTGTGCGTAGACGCGAGCCGGCGCACCGGCTTGAAAATCGACTGCCAGGTCGCGGCAGGCGCAGATGGCTTGCCGCCCGCCGTGGCCGAGGCTCTCTGGCACGTCGCACAGGAGGGATTGACGAACGTGGAAAAACATGCGCAAGCTCACCATGTTGCCGTCAGGCTGAGTCTGCAACCCCAGTTGGCTGTTCTGCGCGTCACCGATGATGGCGTCGGCCTGCCGCCAGATACTGAAAGCAAACCGGGTCACTATGGCCTGCGCGGTCTGCGGGAGCGCGTGGAAGGCGTCGGCGGGACGCTCCTGCTGACAACGGCAGAGCCGAAGGGAGCACTCATTGAGGCGCGCGTGCGATTGATCGCTTGAATGAAATCGATCCGGATTCTTTTGGCCGAAGACCAGACGCTCATGCGTCAGGGGTTGAAAACCATCCTGGACTTGGAGTCTGGTTTTCAGGTTGTGGGCGAAGCGGGTGACGGCACGACCGCCGTCAAACTTGCCTTGGAACTGCGCCCCGATATCATTCTCATGGACGTCCAGATGCCGGTACAGAACGGCGTGGAGGCCACCGCAGCCATCTGCCAAGCTTGGCCGGAAGCCAAAATTATCATCCTGACCACGTTCGACCGCGACGACTACGTCTTTGCGGGTGTACGAGCCGGGGCGGTCGGGTATCTTCTCAAAGACTTGCCGGCACGAAAACTCGTCGAAACTATCCGCGCTGTGCAGTCAGGCGAAGTGTTCATCCAGCCGGAGATCGCCTCGCGCGCGCTCCGCGCCACGCTGCATCCCACCGATGGATTGATCGAACCGCTCTCCGAACGCGAACGCGAGGTGTTGGTCATGTTGGCCCAGGGAATTGCCAACAAGGAAATCGCTGACAAGCTCCACATCGCCGAAGGCACGGTGAAGAATCACGTCTCGAACATCCTCGGCAAGCTCCAGGCTCAAAACCGCACCCAGGCCGCCGACATCGCTCGAAAACGAGGATTGATCTAACCCAGCCCGTAACCACCCGAATTACGCAGACGCTCCAGCCGCCACCGCCAGCAAACTCTGGTATCGCCCGTTCAACGCCCGGTCATTTCGGCTCGTGAGAAATGACCGCACCATGACGCCGTAGACCTCGCCTCGCGAAACTTTTACGCGCTGCTCGGGGTCGAGCGGGTTTTCCACCCGCAACCGCGCAATCGTCATCAGCCCGATCCAAATCGGCCAGATGCAGGCGAGCCGCAGACGGGTCTCCGAACGCGGAATCTTCATGGTGTACTGCCAGCCGGCGTCGAGGTGCTCGACCGCCGTGTCAAGCCAGCGTGCGTAGAGCGCGCGAACCGACTGAAAATTCTTCGGGTCGAGCAATGCGCGCGGCTCCTTCACCGGCAAATAGCATCGACCGATCCGCAGGTCCTTCGGGATATCGCGCAAGACATTGACGAGTTGCAGGCCTTTGCCGAAGCGCACACCCAATTTACACATCTCGTCCACATTCCAGTCACGGAGTGCGGGCAGGTGCGCGACGCATATCTTCATCCAGAATTCGCCCACGCAGCCCGCCACCATATACGTGTAGCGATCCAGTTCGTCGTCGCTCGACAACGCGACCAACTCCTTCTCCGTCTCGCCGGGGAACTGCTGCAAATCAAAAATCTGCCCGCCCACGATAATCTTCAACAACTCCTGGATGCGTCGTCCATCCGCTTCGTCAAACCGCCCCAGCGCAATCACGCAGTCTTCCAGCCGCTCCAACAATTGTTTCTCGGCAGTTGATGTTTGCCGTTCCGTAATCGCGCCCAGATCCGGCACATGGGAGAGATTTTGGAGTTGCTGCAGCGCGACAATGCGCTTGGCGCGCGGAACCGCCTTCGTGTCGGCAATCGTGTCCGTCGCCCGCGCCAACAGGTACGCCAGCGAAATCTGCGGGCGAATCTCCCGCGGCAGCACCCGGAGCGTCAGGTAAAACGAGCGGGATACGTCACGAAGCAGACGCCCAACCAGGAAACGCTGCTGATCTTCGGCCAGTGGCGGCAGGCATGGCTTTTCGGCCGTGATCTGGGAGGACCCACTCTTCATCGGTCCACACGATAAGGCCACGGGACTCGCGCGGCAAGCCAACAAGACGATGGCGGAGATTGCAGACTCCGCAACAGGATGACTGCGCTCCTCTCTTGCAGTTTCCGCTGACCCGCCACATACTCGGCCCATGCGGAAGCGAACCGTTGCCCAAATCCTGTACGCCTTGACCTTGGCGCTCGCCGTTAATCTCTCTCGCGCCGATTCCACCAACACAGCATCCATCGCCCGCGATCCCCGTTATCCGGCCCGCTGGTGTACGCCCGTGCCGACGAACAACGTGCCAGTATGGGAAATTCTGCCGCAGGAAGCCGGCCCCGGCGAGGTCATCCTCTCCAAGCGCAACGAGCTCGGACTGCTCTCCAATTTCGCGCCGACGCCCTTCACGTTCCACGGCAAACGCTACGCCAGCCTCGAAGGTTTCTGGCAGATGATGAAGTATCCCGAGGGTGCTGACGATCCGCGCGCGACGTTTCCGGGCCTGGTATGGAAGTTCACGCGCGAGCAGGTCGGACAACTCACCGCCTTCGATGCCAAGCACGCCGGCGATCTCGCCAACGAGAACATGAAAAAGATGGGCATCACGTGGGTCAGTTTCGAGGGCAAACGCATGGAATACAAACCCGCCACGCCCGGCGAACACTACAAGCTGATCGTCGAAGCCACTCGCGAGAAAGTTCGACAGAATCCTGAAGTGCAAAAGGTGCTACTCGCCACTGGCGATCTCGTGTTGAAACCTGATCACCACCAGGAGCCCGACTCTCCCGCCGCGTGGCATTACTTCGATATTCTGATGATAATCCGCACGGAATTGCAACAGAGGGGCACCAACTCCGCCGCTCAGTCCCGCTGATACGTTCCGACCAACTCCGTCTGCGCGAGAATGTGTCCCTTCGTCGCCGCATCCAACTGGTGGCGCGTCACGCGTGGCGCCAGCTTCAATTCCGCATCCAACGCATACAGCCGAAAGTGATAGTGATGCACCCCATGCCCGCGCGGCGGACACGGCCCGCCGTAGCCGACCCGCCCAAAATCGTTCATGCCCTGCTTCAAGCCGGCTAATGCGGCAACCGTATCGGTTTTGGCAACGCTTTCGGGCAGTTCCGTAGTGGTTGCGGGAATCGCATAAGCCACCCAATGCACCCACGTCCCGCCGGGCGCATCGGGATCATCCGCAATCAATGCGAAACTCTTCGTGCCCGCCGGCGCGCCTTCCCATTTCAACACCGGCGATGCATCCTCGCCTTCGCACGAGAATTTGGCCGGCATGGGTTGGTTGTTCCGAAAACTCGGACTGCTCAATGTGAATTGTGCCACAGTTGCCTCCTTTCCTTCGGCCTGTGCGAACGCACAGCCGCTCATCATGATCGCGACGACGAAAACGCTCCATCTCATTGCGTTTGATTCTCCGAGCCATTCTGCTCCGAAGCCCCGCTCGACGCAAGTTCTGCTTGCAAATCGCCCGCCGGCGCGTATATTCCTGCCCAGCATCAGGAGTGTCCCGAAGAATTTCGGGGCTGCCAACCGAGGCCGGAGCGCCTACGGTGGCTTGAACCGAGCGAGTCGCTTGGTTCGATGTGCGAGCGGCAAATGTCTGCTCGAACAATCCGCTCCGCGCAATTGACCGCGCTCGCTGATGCGAACGCGGTTTTTGTTTTCCCTGATGCCGACAGGCTGTTAACGTGGGCGGATTCCATGGGCAATCGCGACGAACGGACCAAGCTGCTGCAGTCATTGCTGGACGAACGCATCCTCGTGCTTGATGGCGCGATGGGCACGATGATCCAGCAGCGCAACCTTTCTGCCGATGACTTCGGCGGCCCCGCGCTCGAGGGCTGCAACGAAAACCTCGTGCTCACGCGGCCCGACGTGATCCTCGATATCCATCGCCAGTACTACGAGGCGGGTGCGGACATCGTGGAGACCGACACGTTCGGCAGCACGCCGCTCGTGCTCAACGAATACGGCCTCGCCGGCAAGTGCCACGAGATCAACGTCACCGCCGCGACGCTTGCGCGCCGTGCTGCGGAGGAGTTCTCCACGCCCAACAAGCCGCGCTTCGTCGCCGCGTCCATCGGCCCCACCACGAAAGCCATCACGGTCACGGGCGGCGTGACGTTTGCGCAACTCATTGACAATTTCTATCAGCAGTCGCGCGGACTCGCCGAAGGCGGCGCGGACATCCTCCTCGTCGAAACCTGCCAGGACACGCGCAACATCAAAGCCGCGCTCATCGGCATCCAGAAGGCCTTCGACGAACTCGGCTACAAGCTCCCCATCATGGTCTCGGGCACGGTCGAACCCATGGGTACGATGCTCGCCGGCCAGGCCGCCGACGCCCTCGTCGCGTCGCTCCAGCACGTCGATTTGCTCAGCATCGGCCTCAACTGTGCGACCGGTCCCGAATTCATGACCGATCACATCCGCACCATCCATCAGATGGCCAACACGCGCGTCTCCTGCTATCCGAACGCAGGTTTGCCGAACGAGGAAGGTCTGTACCTCGAAACGCCGACCTCCCTCGCCGCCGCATTGGAGCGCTTTGTGAAGAACGGCTGGCTCAATATCGTCGGCGGCTGTTGCGGCACCACGCCGTCCCACATCAAGGCCATCGCGCAGATGGTCGAGGGCAAATCCCCGCGCACATTCCGCGCGCCGCGCAAATCATGGTACAGCGGCATCGAACTTGTCGAGGCGACCGACGATAATCGCCCGCTCATCGTCGGCGAACGCACCAACGAGGTCGGTTCGCGCGCGTTCAAGCGCCTCATCACGGACGAGAAATTCGAGGAAGCGACCGAGATCGCCCGCGCCCAGGTCAAGAGCGGCGCGCACATCATCGACATCAACCTCGAAAACACCGACCACGACGAACTGGCCGACATCGACCGCTTTTACGAGAAGGTCATCCACAAGGTCAAAGTGCCGTTCATGATCGACACGACGAACGCACGCGCCATCGAGCGCGCGCTGACGTATTGCCTCGGCAAAAGCATCATCAACTCGATCAATTTCGAGGACGGCGAGGAGAAATTCCACAAGGTCCTGCCGCTGGTGAAGAAGTTCGGCGCGGCCCTCGTCATCGGCTCCATCGACGAGGACAAACTCCAGGCCCAGGCCATCACCCGCGAACGCAAACTCGCCGTCGCCCGGCGCGCCCGCGATTATTGCGTCGAGCGCGGGATCGCCGAAGAAGATTTGATCTTCGACGCGCTGGTGTTCCCGTGCGCTACCGGCGACGAGAATTATATCGGAAGCGCAGTCGAAACCATCGAAGGCGTGCGCCTGATCAAACAGGCCCTGCCCAAATGCAAGACCGTCCTTGGCGTGAGCAACGTCAGTTTCGGCCTGCCGCCGGCGGCGCGCGAGGTCATCAATTCCGTGTTCCTCTATCACGCCACGAAAGCCGGGCTCGACCTCGCCATCGTCAACGCCGAGAAGCTCGATCGCTACGCGACGATCCCTGAGAAGGAAAAGAAGCTTGTCGAACATTTGCTCTGGAACCTGCCGTTCGCGGGCTTCGACGCACCCGACGATTACCGTCAACAAACACGCGAACAGCGCGCCGCGATCAACCAGCATCACATTGCCGCCATCAACGAGCATTTCCGCACCGCCGAAAGCCGCGTGAAGAAGAAGACGTCAGACCTCCCGCTCGACGGTCGCCTCGCCAATTACATGCTCGAAGGCTCGAAGGAAGGTCTCATCCCCGACCTCAACTTGAAACTCAAAGAGGCCGGGCCCCTCGACATCATCAACGGCCCGCTCATGGACGGCATGAAGGAGGTCGGCCGCCTGTTCAACGCCAACGAACTCATCGTCGCCGAGGTGCTGCAAAGCGCCGAGGCCATGAAGGCCGCCGTCGCGCACCTCGAACAATTCATGGAGAAGAAAGCCGACTCGACGAAGGGCAAGGTCCTGCTCGCCACCGTCAAGGGTGACGTGCACGACATCGGCAAAAACCTGGTGGAAATCATTCTCTCGAACAACGGGTTCAACGTCATCAATCTCGGCATCAAAGTCCCGCCCGAGGACCTGATCAAGGCCTACCGCGAGCACAAGCCCGACGCGATCGGCCTGTCCGGCCTGCTCGTGAAAAGCGCCCAGCAAATGGTCATCACCGCGGGCGACCTGAAACAGGCGGGGATCACCGTCCCGTTGCTCGTCGGCGGCGCCGCCCTCAGCGACAAGTTTACCCGCACCCGCATCTCGCCCAGCTACGAGCGGGTCGTCGTGTATTGCAAGGATGCCATGACCGGCCTGTCGATCATGAACCGGCTCATGGACCCCACCGAACGCGACAAGGTCGCGACGGAACACAAACCCGTCGCCGTCGCTGTGGCCGCGGAGGACAAAGGGGAATTTCCCGAGACGACCCAGCGCAGCAGCCGTGTGCGCATCCTGCCGCCGCGCCCCGCGCCCTACGCCGACCGCAAAGTGCGCGACGTGCCGCAGCTCCGCGAGCTGTGGGAATACATCAACCCGCAAATGCTCTTCGTCCGCCATCTCGGGTTCAAATCCAATTTCGAGAAGGCGCTGGCCGCCCGCGATCCGAAAGCGCTGGAGTTAGCGAACCTCGTCGAGGACGTGAAGGCCGAGGCCGCGAAGTTCATGAAGGTCAAGGCCGTCTGGCAGTTCTTTGATGCCGCTGCTGAGGGCAACGACATCAAGCTTTCAGCCGTCAGCGGTCAGCCATCAGCCACGCCATTACATACATTTCACTTCCACCGCCAGCGGAAGCCGGATGGGCTGTGTTTGGCGGACTACGTTAATCCGCCGCGTGATAGTGTCGCCCTCTTCGTCGTCGGCGCCGGGGCCGGCATCCGTCAACGCGCCGAGGAATACAAAGCCAGGGGCGAATACCTCAAATCGCACGCCCTGCAAGCGCTGGCCATCGAGACCGCCGAAGCCTGCGCCGAATGGTTGCACAGGAGAATCCGCGAAGACTGGGGTTTCCCCGATCCCGCCGAGACCACGATGATCGACCGGTTCCAGGCCCGTTACCAGGGCAAACGCTACAGCTTCGGCTACCCCGCCTGCCCCGCGTTGGAGGATCAGGCCGGCATCTGGAAATTGCTCAAGCCGGAAGACATTGGCGTTCAATTAACCGAAGGCTTCATGATGGATCCGGAAGCGTCAGTTAGCGCGCTGGTATTTCACCACCCGGATTGTGCGTATTTTGGTGTGGGAGACGTCGGGGAAACGGCGAATTGATTTCACCGGGAAGGCGCTGACCTTTCCGCTAAGGCTTGGGGAGTGCTCTCTTTGAGTGCTCCTGTAATAGGTATTCCGTGTATTCTTGGTCATGGGCCAATAGCTGCATGGTCTGGGAGTACAGTGCTTCGTTTCGGTGCCGCAGGATACCCAGCGCACTGTCACGGATCGTGAAATCTTGGTGTTTCAGTGCCAAGTCGACCAAACAGGCATCTGCCTGTGGACTTTGGATTCTACGAAGACTCGGCAGAGTTGCTTGAACCAGACGGCTGTTGTTTGTTGAATAATCCGAGGCGATTTGGAACAGCGTATTGCTAAATCGGTCTGGAGGGGGAACATCTGCCGCGATCTCTTGGAGCATTCTGTACCGATGGAGGACATTCGTCCCTTGTAACAGAAACGTGTCAATAACAGCGTCCGCCTCACTCCACTTGGCCCAAAACAAGCCTTGGAACGCCACAATCGCTACTTCACCGTCTTTCCACAGAAAAGGCTTGGCCAACTGCAGGGCAGTTGTGTCGTGGCTCTTTAACCTATCAGACAACTTGGCCGCATCGTGTACCTCCTTTAGTCCGATTTCAGCCATCTCGCACTCCGCCCGTTGCTTGGCATCCCACTCTTTCTGCCAAGCAATGTTGGCTTGCACGTGAGCTTTATATGCCTGCTGGTCACGAATGCGGGATCGCTGATCAATTCTCGCGCCAAGTATGGTTCGTGTGAGACCAGAGTCAGGATCCATCACCTGCAAGCCGAGCCGCTGGTCTGTAATAATTATCCCACCTGCGTACCATGCGTGGGGCACCCGTTGCGCGAGATAATCGCCGTGCAAATCAGGCAACTTCGATGACACCGTGAATTCACTATTCAAGATGTCTCCCTCGGTACTGAGCCAAAGGTTAGAGTGTGGGCCGTGCAGGATGTCGCCACATACTGTAGCAGGCACCGGGCGACCTGCCTCCACTGCCAGATGGTCGACATCGCAATGGACAAGTCGGGCGCCGTGTTTGCCGCAAGCAATGAGATTGTCATCGACTGCGCCACTCCACGTCAGCTCATCGGAAACCTGCGGACTCGGTCGACGTCCGTGTATGTCTGGCGGAGGTGGCTGCGGCTTCTCCCATACTACCTTTGGTTCGAACTGAAGGGCCGGTGTGGAGACGATTACCTGATCACTTCCAGAATCTCCTTCAGTACGTTTCGCCAGCAAAAGGAGTAGGTGGTTGCCGTCCGGAAGCCAAGATAGGAACGAACTCGCGTAAGAACAAGAATAGGGACCCGCCGAGTCGTGCACCGCAAGCGTGTGGATTGTTTTATCCGCGAGATTGATGACGTAGATACCGCCTCCGTACTCGTCCATGGCCAATTGGTCGTACGAAGGTGCAAAGCGCAGTCTAACCTTGCGGCTCGATACGTAATACCTACCTCCGCTGTACGGGTAGCCGTTGACGTCCGCCCTTGCAGTAGCCGGCACCTGAAAGAGCTTTTCTCTCATTGTGCCGTCCGGATTAATTCGCTCCAACCACGTCTGCGCCTTTATTCTTTCGGGTGGCGCTGGTGGATTGATTTCAGCCAATGCTTCCTGTGTCGATATGAAATAAATCTTTCTGTCGATCGGGTTGTAGTCGGCGGCCAGGTAGAACTCAGATTCCATCCATTCAGAATTCACCGAACTCCAAACGGCCCAAACTACGGGTGTTAAGGCAAAAGCAACGAGCATCCCCCTTATCCAAGGCCTGAGCTCCGTCAGAATAGCCCACGTAATGAAGGTCAGAATCATCAAAGGAGCGATGCACATGGACCACGCGTTGAGCAGCAGCAAGGTGTACACGCCTCCGAATACACCGAGGACCTTTACGAGCCATATACACAGTGCGATGCCGGCCGCAGTTAGTGCGACACAGATGCAAAAGATCACAAAACAAACGCGGCGGGCGACCTTTCGAAGCTTCATGCTAACCATCGCATTTCTCCGGGCTCTAATGTATCGCGCGCGGGCCGTTGGGGTCACGTCTAATCATTGGTACATTTGCACCTCTGCCCATCTCCCCGCCTTCTTCCTGTGGTTGTTCGGGCCACACCGGCTCAACGGAAGTACAGCTTCTCGACAATCACGGCACACAGCGCGAGTCCCAATCCCCAGAGGGCGCCGCAGAACAACAACCATGCTGCCGTGCGTTCCCGCTGCTTCATCTGTTCCACGTGAACTTCTTTGAGATGCGCGATTTCTTGCGCATGACGCTCCTCCGTGGCGCGGGCCTCCTCGCGGAGAAGTTCGACCTGTTCCTTGGGGATCGGGGCGCTTCCGTGCTTTCGAATCAGTTTATCAAACAAGTCCACAAGTGCCATACTGCGGTCCCTCCGGTGAGTCGGGGTTGTCGGCTGACTGGCATCAACCCGAATTCTGCCACGGCAGGGCCGCTCCCCGAAAGCCAAAACCGGCTGGTCGCGCGCCCAATGCCTGACTTGCAATCGGTTCCACCTGTCACTACACTTTGTCGATGACCACGAAGAACACGTTCACGACGTTGCCTCGATTTGCCGCCACGTACGCACTCGTTCTCGGGCTTGTCGCTTTCGCAACAGGCTGCTCGCAGAGCGTAGAACCCAAACCGACCGAAACGACAGCGCCACCGGCCGTCGCCTCGGCACCCCAACCGGGAGCTACTGTGACCGAATTGAAAATGGAAGATAGCAAGGTCGGCACGGGCGACCAGGCCGTGACGGGCAAGAGCGTGACGGTGCATTATACGGGCTGGCTCACCGACGGCACCAAGTTCGATTCGTCCAAGGACCACGGACAGCCGTTCACGTTCCAACTGGGAGGCGGTCAGGTCATCAAGGGCTGGGACCAGGGCGTTGTGGGAATGAAGGTGGGCGGTGTTCGCAAGCTCACCATCCCCGCCAGCCTGGCGTATGGCACACGGGGCGCGGGCGGCGTGATTCCTCCCAATGCGACGCTCGTGTTCGAGGTGGAACTCCTGGCCGTGAACTGAATCTACCGATTGCGGCTGGCGCTCCCGAAACATGAAACGATTGGTGTCGATAGTCCTTCTGGTGGTGCTGACTCTGGGTTGTCATACCACACCATCGAAGAAGGACGAGGAAAAGACGAAGGCCAAACAACTGCAACTTGATGAGACAAGGCGTCGTCTACACTACATCGAAGCTAATCCCGATCTTTCGGCGGCGGTCAAGAAGGCCATTGCGCACGGAGATGTTCTGCTTGGAATGACCGAGTCCGACGTCCGGGCCTCCATCGGGGAACCCGACGAAATCAGCTCCACCGAGACCAACCCTGGCGCCCATGAGCAGTGGTACTATAAGACCGGATCGCCCGGTAGGGAGTACCTGTCTTTCGATGACGGCGTGCTCACCAGTTGGCGATCGGCCCATTAGGCAGCGGACGATGGCTGACTGGGAAGTTTTGCCGAAAGAAGAGTCCACACCGCCCGTGGATCAACCGCGTGTGTCCGTCTCGCGTAAGCCGCGGCTTATCGCGGCATTCGCCGTCGCGGCGGTCTCGGATATTCTCTCCATGGCGTTCGAGTTTGCGCCACCGCTGCAGTGGGCGCTCGACATCGTTACCGCCGCGGCGCTGTTCTTCATCCTCGGTCGACAATGGGTCATTCTTCCGGCTTTAATCGCCGAAGCCATTCCCGGTCTGGCCATCTTCCCGTTCTGGCTACTCGTCGTCGGCTCGATCGCCCTCTGGGGGACGGTCAAGCCATTGCGCAAACAGCCGCCCCGGTCATGAAAGTTTGATGCCGACCCGTTGCGGCTTCCCTTGGAATCCGAGACTGGCTTCCAGCCTCCTCACCCGTCGATCAAGATTCCAGTTCCTGATAGCCACAACCACGATCAGCGCCAATGTCACCAGTTCCATGAAACGCTCCGCCAGCCTTATCAGTTTCATATCCATGGGCGGATGATACCACACATTTGTGTGGTGTCAAGCCCGGCTCGATTGGATTGATTATTTTCGGCATGAAATAACAGATGATTGAGGCTCCCGGCCCCACGCCGATGGTCAATACGTAATCGACGCCAAGAACGACCCGGTCGGTCGGTTGTACAGCCCCGTGCTCATCAGGGTCATCGGCTGCATCACCCGCAGTCCATGCGCCAGGCACCAGCGGAACAGCGCGGCGTTGCGGGTGGGTAGGAGGAAGCCCGGGCCCGCAAAACCCGGTGCGGCGCCAATCAGGGCCTTCAGTTCCTCATTCGTTTCGCCAACCGCATAGCCAAAGAAACCAATGATCGACGCGCAACCCGTGATGCGACCAAAATGCTCCACTACGGTCGCGGTCCCGCGATGGATCGCATCGAGCAATTCCCCGCTCCGACGGTGGCCGTGAACCTGGCGGCAGACGCGATCACAAGCGGTCAAATCCGCCTCCGTGGCCGGTCGGACAGCGTACCCGGACACCGTGAGGTTCAGCGCCGGGCCCTGGATACATGCGAGCGGTTCGCGAACGTCAAACCCAAGCTTGGTATACAGCGAAAGCGACCGGTTGTGGAACGCGGCCTGGACCAGCCGCACGCCGGGAAATCTTCTCTCGGCGACGCGAGCCATCACTTTTTCCATGAGCCGACGGCCGATCATCTTGTTCTGCGCGCCCGGATCAACCGTGACCGGCCCGACGCCCGCGATGTCGTTGCGCTCATCCAGGATGTTGCTGCCAACAATTTGCCCGTCCATCTCGGCGACGACGGTGTAGAACCCCGGATGCGAGAACATCCATCCCAAGATTTCGGTTGCCACCTCAACGGATGGTATGTCGGGAGTAAAATTGTGCGCCTCGGAAATCGTCTTGAACGCCTCGTAACAAATCGTGGCGCAGACCTTGACATCCTCGGGTTTCCCGGGTCGCAGCGTGATGTTCATGCCGGCAATATTTAGAACGAAGGAGAGTCCCCAGCAAGTCCAGAATGTCACTCGCCAAGCGGCCCTTCTCTCCAGTTGCCTTTTCTCCGTAAATCCGCTAGAAGAATCTCCGGAGAAGCACCGGAGCAACCAACCATGACCAACTCATACAGATGGCGTTTCTTTCGCGCGGGCGGATTCGACCAGGTGAAACTGGACCGGGGGGCTGACCTCGCCCACCTCGACGAACTCGACCAGAAATTGTGGGTCGCGCTGGCCTGCCCGACGCGCGGGATCGAATTCGACACGAAAACGCTCGATCTCGTCGATACGGACAAGGACGGACGAATTCGCGCCCCGGAAATCATCGCCGCGGCGAAATGGGCGGCTGGTTGCCTGAAAAACCCCGACGATCTGTTGAAGTCGTCCCCTGCCATGCCCCTGACCGCTATCAACGACGCGACGCCCGAAGGCAAAACATTGTTGTCGTCCGCGCGGCAAATCCTTTCCGATCTCGGCAAGAAAAGCGCGACGGAAATCACCGTCGAGGACACCGCCGACACGACGAAGATTTTCTCGCAGACGAATTTTAACGGCGACGGCGTCGTTCCCATCGATGCCGCGTCGGACGACGCCACCAAGGCGGTCATCACCGACATCATCAATTGTCTCGGCGCGGAAACCGACCGCAGCGGCAAGCCCGGCATCAACCAGGCCAAGCTCGACCAGTTTTTCGCGGACGCGGCGGCCTATTCGGATTGGTGGAAGAAGGCCGAGGGCGACGTGACCGTCCTGCCGCTCGGCGACGCAACCCCGGCCGCGGCGACCACGCTCAAGGCGGTCAAGGTGAAGATCGACGATTATTTTGCCCGGTGCCGGCTCGCGGCGTTCGACGCGCGTTCGCTCGGCGCATTGAACCGTGAAGAAAAAGAATATCTCGCGCTGGGCGCCAAAGATCTGACCACCGGCTCGGCGGAAGTGGCCGGATTCCCGCTGTCGCGCATCGAAGCCGACCGGCCACTGCCCCTCAAAGCGGGAGTGAATCCAGCCTGGGCCGGCGCACTCGCGCAATTTCACACCAACGTTGTGAAACCACTCATCGGCGACAAGGCGGCGCTCACCGAGGCTGATTGGGCCGTGGTGTTGAGCAAATTTGCTGGCTACGACGCCTGGGCCGCAAGCAAGGCGGGCGCGTCGGTCGAAAAACTCGCCATCAAGCGCGTGCGGGAGATTCTGTCGGGCAAGGCCAAGGACACAATCTCGGCCCTGATCGCGAGGGACAAGGCGCTGGAGCCCGAGTTCAATTCGATTTCGGCGGTGGATCGCCTGACGCGTTACTATCGCGAT
The DNA here is from genome assembly GCA_052146795.1 of Verrucomicrobiia bacterium. Classification (GTDB taxonomy): domain Bacteria; phylum Verrucomicrobiota; class Verrucomicrobiia; order Palsa-1439; family Palsa-1439; genus Palsa-1439. The sequence continues at coordinate 13,754 of JBKQMH010000083.1, read as the reverse complement.
CTGTACAAGCTGCTGGTCAACTTCGTTTCGTTCCGCGACTTTTACGGTCGGCAAGCGAAGGCCGTTTTTCAGGCCGGGACGCTGTACCTCGACCAGCGGAGCTGCGAGCTTTGCGTCCGCGTGGAGGACATCGCCAAGCACAGCCTGATGGCGGCGTTGAGCGGTTCGTATCTTGCCTATTGCGAGTGCACGCGCAAGAGCACGGGCGAGACGATGACCATCGCGGCGGCGTTCACCGATGGCGACTCGGACAACCTGATGGTCGGGCGCAACGGCATCTTCTACGACCGCGCGGGCCGTGACTGGGACGCCACCATCGTCAAATTGATCGACAATCCGATCAGCCTGCGCCAGGCCTTCTGGTCGCCCTACAAAAAGCTGGTGCGGATGATTGAAGAGCAAGTCGCCAAGCGGGCCGCCGTAGCAGACGCGGCCACGAATACGCAGTTGGCGCAAACGGCGGAGCAGACCGCGAACGCCGAGAAAGCCACGACCGCCGCCGCCGCACAGCAGGCAAAGAGATTCGACGTTGGCACGGTGGCCGCGTTGGGCGTCGCGCTCGGTTCGCTGGCGACAGCGTCCGGGCTTATCTTCGCGAAACTGGCGGATATCGCGCCGTGGAAGATGTTATTTATTCTCCTGGCAGTCATCCTGGTGATCTCGCTGCCGGCGGTGATTATCGCGGCGTTGAAACTGCGCAAGCGCAACCTTGGCCCGATTCTCGACGCCAACGGCTGGGCCGTCAACGCCAAGGCCAAGATCAACATTCCGTTCGGCGCGTCGCTGACGGGGGTGGCCGCGCTGCCGCCGGGCGCGCAGCGTGATTTGACTGATCCATTTGCCGAAAGCCACGCGGGACGCAACAAATTGATCGTGGCACTCGTGCTGCTGGGAGTGCTGGGGAGCATGTGGTATTTCGGCTGTGTCCTGAACTATTTGCCGCAAGGCCTGCAAGACGCGTTGCCGAAATCCGGTTACGTTCTGCGCAAGGAGAAACGCGAAGCCGATACGAAGGCCAGAGCTGCCGCGGCAGCGACGCCAGCCCCCACACCAACACCTGCACCTGCTGCTCCGCAACCTGCACCGGCGCCAGCGACGCCATAAGTGGTCGCCACGTGACGGGTTTGCGGTTAGAATGCGGAGCATGGGCAACGCGGCAACCGCCACCGACGAGTTTGTTCGGCACGCAATCGAAAGTCTCGACGACGGTTCGTTCGTGCGTCTCGTGTTGTCGCACGGCGTCGATCCCGTAGACGCACCCGAAAAGGTGATTGGACGGCTTGTCGAGTTGAAGGCCGGCCCGCATTTGTCGCTCACGTTTCGCTACCCAACGCGCGACACCACCAAGAACGTGCCGCTTGATCAGGCTGCGGTCTGGGTGAAGGAGCAGATTGGAGTTCGGTTCCGCAGCGCCCTCCTCAACACAACGAAGCGGGACTGGCAATTGTTTGTCGAGGATTCGGGGGTCGCAAAGCTTGTCGCGCACAAGCCTTCCAAGGCCGAGGCGCCGTCCCGCGAACACGACAGGCCACGACAGGCGATTCTCGATGATTCCGCGCGCGATTGGCTGCGCGGTCTGGGTGTCCTGAATGAACGGAGCAACATTCGCCCCACGATGGCGGACAAACACGCCCAGATCAACCGTTACGTGGAGATATTCACGCATCTGGCGAAAGACTGTGGCTGGCTGGAGCGCGAGAGCGGTTGTCCGACCATCGTCGACATGGGTTGCGGCAAGGGGTATCTGACGTTTGGCCTGTGGCACTTGTTTACGCGGGTGTGGAAGCGGCCCGTGAAGGTGATGGGCGTCGAGGTGCGCGCGGAATTGGTCAATTCGGCTAATGCGTTGGCACGGCAGATCGGGGCGGAAGGACTGGAGTTTGCCGCCGGCACCATCGAAAATGCCCAGTTACCGATCGTCGATGCACTGATCGCCCTGCACGCCTGTAACACGGCCACGGACGACGCGATCCGACGCGGCGTCGGCGCGGGCGCACAATTGATCATCGTCGCGCCCTGCTGTCACAAGGAGGTGCGGCCCCAACTCGGGCGACCGGCTCCCCTGGCGGCGGTGCTCGAACACGGGATCATGACGGAACGAATGGCGGAATGGGCCACGGATGGCCTGCGCGCACTGTTTCTCGAATGGGCGGGTTATCGCACCAAGATGATCGAATTTGTTTCCACGGAACACACACCCAAGAACCTGATGATTACGGCGGTGCGCGACGGCAAGCCATTTGTATCGACGACGGCCCGCGCGCGCGTCGAGCAATTCAAAGAATTCTTCGGCATCCACCACCACGCGCTGGATGAATGGCTGCGCCATGGACTGGCAGACCATTGACTGGAACGCGCTGGACCGGCTGCGGTCCGCATTTCTGGACGGAACGGCGGTCGCTCAGGACTACTGGCGCAACGACCGCGACTTGGAGAGTTACGATCAGACATTTGGCCAGCGCATTCGCTGGAAGTGGGACTACGTCCTGAAGGACCTCCAACGGCGCGGCTGGGAGCCACCTCCGGGAGAGGCGGTTGACTGGGGATGCGGAAGCGGGGTTGCCACGCGAGCCTTTCTCGAACACTTCGGAGCGGAACCTTCATCAAAGTTGGTTTTCTGGGACCGATCTCCCGTGGCGATGCAGTTCGCTGCACGCAAGGCACGCGAAGAATTTCCGAGCATCAGCGTATGGCTGGATCGCCCCTCCGACCACGATTTTGGCACGCTCCTGATCAGCCACGTTCTCACGGAGTTGTCGGATGAGCAGGTCCAGAAGCTGCTCGGTCTGGCCGTGCATGCGACGAGCGTGATTTGGGTCGAACCGGGTACTTACGCAGTGAGCCGACGGTTGATTGCCGCGCGCGAGCATCTACATGGTGTGTTTCAAGTCGTCTCTCCCTGCACGCATCAGGCCGCTTGCGGGATGCTCACGCCCGATAATGAACGTCACTGGTGCCATCATTTCGCGCCGTCGCCACCAGAGGCTTACACGGATGGAAACTGGGCGAGGTTCGCGAATCTCGCGGGCGTGGACCTTCGGAGCTTACCCGTCAGTTTTCTTGTTCTGGATAAGAGACCACAGCCGACCCAATCCGATGTCGCGCGTGTCATTGGGCGTCCGCGCGTTTACAAGGCTCACGCCCTGGTGCTCGGCTGCGATGTGAGCGGGCTCAACGAACATCGGCTTACCAAGCGCAACCAACCCGAAGAATTTCGTCGCTTGAAGAAGGGCGACATCCCTGCCCATCTGCCGCGTCGCAGCCACGGCTAGCCGACGGGGAGACCTCACCTCCAAAGAAAAACCCCCGGCAACTTGCGTTGCCAGGGGTCTGTGTTGTCTGGAATTCTAATCTATTTTGCCACGACGTTGGACGCCTTCGGTCCCTTGGGGGAATCAACCAGCTCAAACTCCACTGTTTGACCTTCCTCCAGGTTCTTGAAGCCGTTGCCAGAAATGCTCGTGTAATGCACGAACACATCGGGGCCACCCTCCTGTTGAATGAATCCAAAACCCTTCTTCGTATCGAACCACTTCACTTTTCCAGATGCCATAGCGTCTCCATCCACCTTTCTTCGTTCAGTCCTGTATGGCAAGACGCCGTTCCGATAGCCTCGGAACGGCGGTGCACTTCCAAAGACTTCGCGCGCAGTATAAAAGAACTCTTGCCCTTGTCAACGCTGTAGTTGGAGCCAATCCAAGCACCTGCGGAAACGCCTCTTACAATCCGTATTCTGCTGTTCTCAAGCCAGTTACATCGCAAACGCCATCCGAAAATCGCGCCGCATCCGGCACATTGTGGCTCGCCACTCGTCGCCAGCGCAATACCTCGTGTACTGGCTGGTTCTCAACGATGTTTCGACCGCCATCAAGCCTACACCAGACCGCAAAAACGGGCACCAAATCAGTGCACAAATAGAAAACGAGAAGGCTGCGTCCGAAATTGGCCACCGCAGTTGGCATCTCAGTTGCTCTCTCATCCACAAACCTATGGATTTCAAGCCTCAACCCGACACGGCCGTGCGGCCTTCCGACGCCATTGAATTCAAGGCGCTCCTGCTCGTTGACGACGACAAGCAGTTGGCCTCCGCATTGCAATGGATTCTCGCCGACGAAAACTTCCTCGTCGATGTCGCCAACGACGGCGACGAGGCCCTCTTGAAGGTGAAAGCCAACGAGTATGACGCCGTCGTCTGTGACGTGATGATGCCGAAACTGCGCGGCGACGAATTCTACCTCCAAGCCCGCGAAATGCGGCCCGTCCTCGCCGACCGATTCATCTTCATCACGGGCTTTGCCGCCGACCCCAAGATCAATCTGTTCCTCACCCAAACCGATTCGAAGTACCTCATGAAGCCGTTCCCCATCCAGCACCTCATCAACTGCCTGAAAGAATTGCTCGAATAGCCCGCGTCACACCAGCCACGACGGAATCGTCTCGCCCGAAATCAGGTCCTTGACCGACTCGCGCCGCCGCACCAGTTCGTATCGGCTGCCGTTCACCATCACTTCCGCTGGACGTGGTCGCGCATTGTAGTTCGACGCCATCGCCATGCCATACGCTCCCGCGCTCATGACGGCCAAGAGCGCGTCTTCCTCCACCGCCGCCAGACGCCGGCCCTGCGCCAAAAAATCCCCGGACTCGCAGACCGGCCCGACGACGTCCGCCGTGATTTTCCGGCGTGTCGATTTGGCCGCCACCGGAATGATCTCGTGGTAGCTCCCGTACAACGACGGACGAATCAGATCGTTCATCGCCGCGTCGACAATCACGAACCGCTTCACCGGCGTTCGTTTGATGTGCACCACTCGCGTGACCAGCACGCCGCCGTTCCCAACGATGAATCGTCCCGGCTCCAGCAAAATCCGCAGCCCGAGGTTCTTCACGTGCGGCGTCACCGCGCCGGCAAATTCAACCGCCGTCGGCGGATGTTCGTCCCGATACCGAACGCCCAGCCCGCCGCCCATGTCAAACGATTGCAGCGTGCGCGGCGCGATCTCGCGCACCTGCTTGATCAGCGGCGCGATCTTGCGGATCGCCAGCACGAACGGCGCCGTCCGGGTAATTTGCGAGCCGATGTGCATCTGGACCCCGCGGATTTCGATCCCATCCAACCGAGCCGCCCGGCGATACACATCCAACGCCTCGCGCAGCGAAATCCCGAATTTGCTTTCGTGTTTGCCCGTCGAGATGTAGTGGTGCGTGTCCGGGTCAACTCCCGGGTTCACGCGGATCGCAATCGGCGCGCGCCGACCCATGCGCCGCGCCACCTCGGAAATCCGCCGCAACTCCGGCTCGCTTTCCACGTTGAACATGTGGATGCCCAGCTTCAACGCGTATTCGATCTCGTCCCGCGTTTTGCCCACGCCCGAGAACACGCATTTCCGGGCATCGCCCCCAGCCTGCACCACGCGGTAGAGTTCGCCACCGCTGACGATGTCAAAACCGGTCCCCGACTGCGCCAGCGTCCGCAGCACGGCCAGAGTGCTGTTCGCTTTGACCGCAAAACATATCAGGTGATCGAGCGGGCGCAGGGCCTTGTGCAGATCCTCGCACTGCCCGGTGATATGTCCCTGGCTGTACACATACAACGGCGTGCCGAATTCCCCGGCGAGCCGACGCAGCGGCACACCCTCGCAATGCAATTCGCCTTTACGGTATGGGAATGCGTTCATGGCCGGAGTGAGCTTACCAACAACCCCTTACACCCGCAACCCCAGAGCCATTTCGTCCTCGAGCCCTCGGTGTACCGGAATGCCCTTTTCGCATCAAAAACACTCTTCCCAACACACCGGAGAGGGTCCAAACGCCCAAACGAACCCAATTTTGGCTACGTTTTGGCAAAACGAAGCCAAGTGACAAAATGGCACACATGGACTTCTAACACATTGCCCCTCAAGCTAATCCAAATCTCACAGCACTCCAAAACATTGGCTTCGTTTGGCAGAATTACATATTTCGGGCGTACCCCTTCCCCCTTGTCCGCCGTAGCCTTGGCGAAGGTGGATGCCCCGACATCCGATGTCGGGGCCGCCGTCGTACTGTAGTCACGGCACCTGCCCGCCTTTGGCGCGGCTCTGCCGCCGTGCCCCCAGTCCCGTCTGTCGTGCCGCGACGGCAAATCCCTGTCGTTTCCATCTCTCCCCTATATCAAAGAACAACCAAACCGCGCCGAATATACACAATAGGATATCTGCTGTCTAGTCCTTTTTCAATGGCAGATACCCGTTCATCACGAGCCTCGAGCCCCACGCCTCCTGCCCCCCCACGGTTACCCGCCGCATGCGCGGCTTGCCGTTGTCGTAACCGATCTGCTAAACTCTGACCGAGCTACGATCTACTGGACACATGACATCCCTCGAACGAGGCTTCGTTGAGTTCGCCGAATTTGTCGTCAAGCTGAAGGGTGACGAAAAGAGCGAAGCCCAAACCTTCCTTTTTCATCTCCTCGAAGCGTTCAGCAACGACGCCAACACCCTCCCCGAAGGTTCTACCTTCGAATACCGCGTCCGCTTCCCCGGCCAGCGCACCAAATTCGCCGACTTCGTCTGGCCCGGACGTGCGCTGATCGAAATGAAATCGCGCGGCGCAAAACTCTCCCAACACTACCAGCAAACTTTCGACTACTGGATCAACCTCGTCCCGCATCGCCCGCCCTATGTCGTGCTCTGCAACTTTGACGAATTCTGGATTTACGACTTTAACCTGCAACTCAACGAGCCGGTCGACCGCGTCAAAGTCAGCGAACTGCCCGAACGCCATAGCGCGCTCAATTTCCTCTTTTTCCAACGCCGTCGGCCAATCTTCGGCAACAATTGGGTCGAGGTTACACGGGACGCCGCCAACGATGTCGCCTTGGTGTTCAACGAACTCGTTCATCGCGGCGAACTCCGCGAGCGGGCCCAACGCTTTATCCTTCAAGCCGTCATCGCGATGTTTTCCGAGGACATCGGCCTGCTCCCGGAGGACTTATTCACGGTACTGGTCGACGAGTGCATCCACGGTGCCGACAGCTACGACCTCATCGGCGGGCTTTTCCGCCAGATGAATGATTCCAAGCCGGCCCGCGGCGGGCGCTATGGCGGTGTCGACTACTTTAACGGCGGCCTGTTCGCCAAGGTCGAGCCGATTGCTCTTCAGCCGAAAGAACTCGGACTCCTCTTCGAAGCCTCCAAGCAAAACTGGTCCAAGGTCCAGCCCATCATCTTCGGCACGCTGTTCGAAGGCAGCCTGCTCAAGGCGGAGCGCCACGCTCTCGGCGCGCATTTCACTTACGAATCTGACATCCAGAAGGTCGTCCGCCCCACGATTGTTCGCCCGTGGGATGAGCGCCTTGCGGAGGCCAAAACCGGGCCGGAATTAATTAAACTTCTGGACGAACTCCGCAAGTTTCGGGTTCTCGACCCCGCCTGCGGCAGCGGCAACTTCCTCTACGTTGCCTACCGCGCCCTGCACGATATCGAGCAGCGTTTGCTCCTGAAATTATTCACTCAACAGAAATCCACTTTCGAGCGCATCGGCTTGGCCTCCGGCATCAGCCCGAAACGGTTCTTCGGCCTCGACGTGAACGAGTTCGCGGTCGAACTCGCCAAGGTTACCCTCATGCTCGGGCGCCGGCTCGCCCATCGCGACGCTGAGAAATTCTGGGAGGAACACCGCGACGTGCTCCCCGGCGGCGATACCAGCGCCCTCCAATTCGAGAAAGACCTGCCGCTCGACAACCTCGACGACAATATCCTCTGCCGCGATGCGCTCTTCACTCCGTGGCCCGATGTCGAAGCCATCATCGGCAACCCGCCGTTTCTCGATGCCCGAAAGGCTACGATGATCTACGGCGCTGAATACACGACGAGATTACGCAAGGCGTATCCTGACATTCCCGGACGCGCCGATCTTTGCGTGCATTGGTTCCATATAGCCCACGATCGCCTTAAGCCCGGTTGCCGCGCTGGACTGGTGGGGACGAATAGTATCCGACAAAACTATTCTCGCGAGGGCGGCTTGGACTACATCGTGAAGAACGGCGGGACAATCACCGAGGCAGTGTCAAGCCAACCTTGGAGCGGTGAATCCGCGGTCCACGTGTCTATCGTGAATTGGATCAAGGGCGAGGAGCACCGTCCGAAGAAGATCTTCACACAGGTTGGAAATAACACCGCCAATCCTTGGACTGTGGAGATTGTTAATTGGATTCCAGCCGCGCTAACAGCAAAGTGCGACGTAACGTCCGCAAGGCACTTAGAAGCAAATCGCAGCCCCAAGGTCTGCCTCGAGGGGCAACAGCCCGGACACACGGGTTTCGTCCTTGATGCAAAAGATTTTCGCAGGCTAACAACGGACGAACCGCGATCTCAGGAAGTTTTATATCCGTTCCTGAACGGTGACGACTTAATCTCCGGTGATTACTTAACAAAGCCGACGTGGGTCATTGATTTCGGCGAAAGCGATGTTACGACAGCGCAAAGATACAAGGCCGTATACGAACATCTGCAAAGAACAGTTCTGCCACTTTGGACCAAGGACGCCGAAGAAGAGAAGTGCAAGACAGGTAAGACCACGGGCGAGCACCAAGACCGCTTGCTCCATTGGTGGCAATTGAAACGTCGTCGCGGAGAACTTCTTGAAGGCATCCAGAAACTCTCCCGTTACATCGCATGCTCCGCAGTGACCAAACGCCCCATTTTTGAATTCATCTCTTGCGAGGTTCGCCCAAGCAATGCACTCAAGGCCTTCTTGTTCGAGGACGATTACTCGTTTGGTATCCTCCAGTCAGGTATTCATTGGGAATGGTTCGTGGCGAAGGGTTCTACGTTAACGGAACGCTACCGTTACACGCCCGACACCGTGTTCGACACGTTTCCGTGGCCGCAGAAACCAACGTTGCCGCAATTACAAGCCGTTGTAAAAGCGGCGCGGGAACTTCGCCAGCTTCGCCGATTCATCATGGAGAAAAACGAGTGGTCGCTGCGCGAACTCTACCGGACCCTCGATACCCCAGGTGACAACCGCCTGCGCCACGCCCATGAGGTGTTGGACGCTGCCGTCCGCCGTGCCTACGGTATGAACGACAACGAAGACATCCTCGCCTTCCTCCTGAAGCTCAATCTCGACCTCGCCGACAAAGAATCCAAGGACAAACCCATCACCCCGCCCGGCTTGCCGCCCTGCGCCAAATCCCCCGCCGAGTTCGTCAGCGCCGATTGCGTCGAGTGCGAGGCCCACTAAGCAGCTCACCGTTTCACCATTCACCAATCCGCGTGAATCTGTGGCTCGGCCTCACCGCCTGCCTTCTTGTCCGCCGTAGCCTCGGCGAAGGTGGACTGTCTCCTGAATTCTGACTCCCCGCCCCGAAAATTCGGGGCTGACTCCTGCCCCTACAACCACGCCGCAATCCGGTCCGCAATCCCCTTGTCACAGACCGGTCCCAACACCTCGCGGACTCGCTCTTTCGCCTCGTCGCGGGGATATTCCACGTCGTATTTCTCAACCTGCCACTCGTTTCCCTCCAGCTCGTCGAGAATCAGGTATTCCGGCCGCCGCTGCGCGTTGGTCGGGAAACCAACCGACCCCGTGCCGATCCAGCCGAGATCGTCCTTTCGCAATCGGACCGGATGCGGATCGCGCCCCTCCCCCTCGTGTGTCGTCATCGGCACGAGCATGATCGGCTTTTCTTCCTCGGATAACTCCGCCCGCATCGTGTGGGTGTGGCCGTAGAAACACACCCGCCCGTTGTTGAACCGCAAACAGGCCAACTCCACCTTCGCGTTCCGGGCCGCGCGATGATACCCGCCGCTGCTCGGCTCCACCAGCGAATCGTGCGTCAACCAAATCGTGTCATTCACGCACGTCGTCAGATACGGCGAGTCGATGAACTCCTTCGCCCACGGCTTGTCCTCCATCTCTTTCCACGTCCACGCCAGCGTCTGGATCGCTTCCGGACTGTAGCCGGTCGATTCCACGTCCCCGCGCAGCGCCAATTCATGGTTTCCCGCCACCCAGGCCAGGTTGCTGTTGTCCACCAGGGGCTTTAACCGCTCCATGCACTCCAAGGGGTCAGGCCCGTACCCGATGAGATCGCCGACAAACAAATACGCTTCCGCGCCGCGGGCCTGGCCGGCCGCCAGCACGGCATCGAGCGCCAACAGGTTCGCGTGTACGTCTCCAAATACGAGGTATCTCATCGGTCAAGCCTCATCCGCCGCCAACATTGCGGCACCTATCACTACGACCGTCTCCCCCAGCGCCGCGGGAACAATCCGGAAATTCCGGCGAAACGGCCCGAATACGAACCGCTTCGCCGTCTCGCGCACGGGCCGCAGAAACTTCTCCCCGGCTCGCGCCACGCCGCCGCCAACAACCACAATGTCCGGATTGAGCAACGTGATCGCGTTGGCCAGTGCGATGCCATAATATTTCGCCGACTGCGCCAACGTGGTCTTCCCCCGCTCGATCGACAATCCCGACGACAATGCTTCCAGAATCCGCCACCGGCCCCGCACGAAGAATCGGGTGTGACCGATCTCCGTCGCGCCGAATCGCCCGTTCTGAATCTTCCCGTCGACCACAAACCCGCCGCCGATTCCGGTCCCGACGTTCGAGTACAGCACGGCGCGCCGTCCCCGACCCGCGCCGATCCGCGCTTCCGCCAGCGTCGCGACATTGGTATCGTTTTCAATAACAGTCGGCAGTTGGAAGCGTTGCCGAAACCACCGCCGCAAGGCAAACCCGTCCCAACCGTTGATATGAAAGGAGCGCATTACTCGGCCATGGGCAGCATCTACCGGGCCACCGAAACCAACCCCGATGCCCCGCACCGCACGGTCGTCCAGCAACGGTGGAATGATTTGTCCCAGTTGCTTGAGAATCCCGCGAGCGCCGTCGCGTCGTACGACCGCAACCCGCACGAGTTGGACGATTCGACCCCGCCGGTCGCACACGCCCACCTGCAGCTTCGTCCCGCCGATCTCCACGCCGAGGTACATGAGCTGTGAGCCCTAGTTTACGGAAGTGCCACAGGCCAATCCAGAGCTAATTCGCGCGAATGCGCCCGTCACCAGTCGTGTCAAGATTCTGCTATAACCGGCCGTGGCGCGGCCTACCGATGACACCGCAAAAAGGTCACTTCAATAACTTCTTCCACCGCGCGATCTGCGCTTTCACATTCTTTGGCGACGGGGCGCCGATGGCCGTGCGGGCGGCAAGCGCGCGCCGCACGTCGAACACTTTTCCGGCCGCCGCGCCGTATTTCTTGATCGCCAGCTTGGGCAACGGTGTCTGCGTACTTTCCGCCGCGGCGACGAGCGCGCCGACCGCGTGATGCGCTTCTCGAAACGCCATCCCGCGTTTCACCAGAAAGTCGACGAGGTCGGTCGCCAGCAGCATCGGATCGCTCGCCGCGGCTTCGCATCGGGCCCGATTCACTTTCGTATGCCCCAGCATGTCCGCCATGACCCGCAATGACGCGCGCATCGTATCGACCGAGTCAAACAGCGGCTCCTTGTCCTCTTGCATGTCGCGGTTGTACGTCAGCGGCAAACCTTTCATCATCGTCAGCACGGCCATGAGATTCCCATAGAGTCGTCCCGTCTTGCCGCGAACGAGTTCCGCGACATCGAGATTCTTCTTTTGCGGCATCAGCGACGAGCCCGTCGTGTACGCGTCCCCGATCGTGACGAAACCAAACTCCGCCGTTGACCACAGAATCAGATCTTCCGCGAGCCGCGACAGGTGCATCCCGCAAATCGCCGCATTGCTGAGGAACGCGACGACGAAATCGCGGTCGCTCACCGCGTCCATCGAGTTCTCGGTCACCAGGGCGAGGCCGAGTTGACGTGCGACGTACGCGCGGTCGAGCTTCAACGTCGTCCCGGCGAGCGCGCCGGAGCCGAGCGGGCACCGGAACAAACTGAGCAGCGACAACCCGAAGCGGTGATGGTCGCGCTCGAACATCTCGGCGTACGCGAGCATGGCGTGGCTGAAGAGCACGGGTTGCGCGCGCTGCAAGTGCGTGTAACCGGGCAAGACAACATCGACGTTGTTCTCCGCCAGGGCGACCAACGATTTCTGAAGTCCACGAATGGCTTCCATCACGCGCACGACTTCGTCGCGGAGCCAGAGACGGATATCCGTCGCGACCTGATCGTTCCGGCTTCGCGCGGTGTGGAGTTTCTTGCCGGCGGCGCCAATCTTGCGGACCAGCGCGGCTTCGATGTTCATGTGCACATCTTCGCACGTGGGGTCCCACTGGAATTGGCCGGCCTTGATCTCCCGTTCGATAGCTCGCAGGCCGCGTTCGATCTTCACCGCCTCCGCTTTGGTCAGCAGGCCGACCTTCGCCAGGCCTTTCGCGTGCGCAATCGAGCCGGCGATGTCCGGCGTGTGCAGCCGCCAGTCGAAGCTCACGCTTTCGGTGAATGCCTTGACGGCTTCCGCCGGCCCGGCCGAGAACCGACCGCCCCACGTTTGTTGGGCTGATTTCTTCACAAAGCCATCACGCTCATTAGTCCCCGCCGCCGTGCTGTCCGGCGCCCGGCGGCATCATGTGCTGCATGCTACCCATCATCATTTCCTGAATGCTACCATACTTCGTAAAGTCGCTCGGGGGATCGAACAGGGACGCATCCGGGGCCGACAACTTGACATTGCTGAAGTGCGTCGTGATCGTCGCGCCCTTGGCCTGCATCTCGGTTTTGATCGGGAAATTGTTGAGATCGGTTGCCTGCCACGCGAACATCTCGTGCTGAGAACCGTCATCCTCGGTGATGGTGATCTTGTTCTTGACGCACGCGTGGCCGTCCACGGTGTCCTTGCCAACCTGCGTGACATCGACTTTGGGTTCCTTCGGCTGCGGTTTGTCCGTCGGCGGAGCCTGCGGGGGCGTGATCTCCGTGTACGATTTCAACCCCGGATACATGAGGTACATGACCTTCTTGTCACTTCGGTAGATGTTCACGGCCCGATCCATGCCCATCTTTTTCATCTGGGCGACCGCTTGGGGCGGCATGGCTGCGCCTTTCGTGCTCGTCGTGTCGATGTCAGTGCGCAGGTTGCCTTTCAGGAACGAGTAGGAGGCTTCCATCTCCACGGGCGCACCGTGCTGGGCGTCCGTAATCGTGATGTCCGCCGTGGCCGTGAACGCCTGGTTGTTGCCAAATATCTTCGCCATGTCCGCGCTGCCGAAATCGCGCGCGCCGCCCATCCGTTGCGCAAATCCCGTCGGGACCGCCAGACACGCCATCATTGCCATCACCGCGTAGACACGCCATGCCTTCATAGATCGTTTCTCCTTTTGCTTGGTGGCGCTAACCGTAGCAAGCACTGTGCGGCTACAACAACAAAAAAATCGCCGCCCGCGCCGCGCTTCGCTACAGTGTGCCTCGTGAAACACGATATCCGCGCGGTGCTGTTTGATCTCGATGGGACGCTGGCCGACACGCTTGCCGATCTGGCCAACGCCACCAACTGGGCCCTCCTGCAGCTCGGTTGCCCGCCCTGCCCCGTCGACAGCTATCGTTACAAGCTCGGTGATGGCGCGCGCGAACTCTGCGCCCGCGCCCTGCCCGCAGACAAACAGGGCTTGACTGATGACGTCTTGCGGTTGATGCGGGAGCACTACGACGAGCACTGCTTTGACCTCACGCGGCTGTACCCGGGAATTGCCGAACTGGTTTCGGCGCTCGCGGAGCGACGCCTTCAACTGGCGGTGCTCTCCAACAAACCCGACCACTTCACCAAGCGGGTGATCGCCCATTATT
>JBKQMH010000082.1:0-9535 GCA_052146795.1 Verrucomicrobiia bacterium | reverse complement strand
CGTGCAGTCCGCGCGCCTTGTCGTCGATATAGATGATCCCGCCGCCGATCATGGCGGACACGAAGATCGCCAGCACGATCGTGCCCGGCAACAAGTACTGAATGTACGGCACGTAGGGGTAGATCTCGACGATTGACAGCGTCGCGTCCGGGCTCAGACGGGGCGGAATCGACTTCGAGTTGTACGGGACGAGCAATTGGTCGAGCGTTCCTTCCAGGGCCGACGCCGCAAACTGATCGGTGTTGTCCTCGACGAGCGCGATGCGCGGGGAAGCCCCCGCGAGCGCGTCACGCGAGAAATTCGGCGGAATGTTCAACACGCCGTTGATCCGGCCGTTGCGCAAATCTCGCAGGGCGGTTGCCTGATCGGTATAGGGAACCGTGTCGAACGTACGGGCATTGGCGGCGACGGCCTGAAACATCTCCTTCAGTTTGATGGCGGGGACGCCGTGATCTTGATCCACGACGCCGACCTTGAGGTTCTTGATCTTGCCGCCAAAGGCGTAGCCGAGCACGACCAATTGCACCAGGGGCATAATCATCGAAACAATGATCAGCGTCGGGCTGCGCCGGAAGCGGCGGAGATCGCGTTCGATGATGGCCCAGATTCGATTCATGGTTACCTGCGCGGGATCATGAACGGGCTGTTGCTGGCGGTCGGCGTCTGCAGCGCGTCGCGCAACTGATGCCCGGTGTAGTGGACGAACACATCGTCCAGCGTAGTGCTCTGGACGGAAAGCGACGTCACGACCACCCCGGCTTTTCGCGCGGATTCCAACAATTCGATCGTCGTGCGCGGGCCGTTGTTGGACGAGATGCGGAAGACATGATCATCGCTTTTCACTTCCGCCACTTCTGGCAACTGTTTCAAGGTGCTCTCCCAGTCCGCCGGCGCGTCGGAAAAACTGACTTCCAGGATGTTTTTTCCCGGGATCGAGGCCTTCAGTTTCAGCGGCGAATCCAGCGCGACCAGTTTCCCGTGGTCGACGATGGCGATGCGGTCGCACAACTTGTCGGCTTCATCCATGTAATGGGTCGTGACGAGAATGGTCAGATCGCGTTGCTGCTTCAATCGGGCGAGCATTTCCCAGACGGCGACGCGCGAGACCGGGTCGAGGCCGGTCGTCGGTTCATCGAGGAAGAAAATCTTCGGTTCGTGCACGAGGCCGCGGGCGATTTCCAGCCGTCGCCGCATTCCACCCGAGAACATCTTGACTGGTTTGTCGGCCCACTGTTCCAGGTCGACGGCTTTCAGCAATTCCCTGATGGTACGTCGGCGTTTGTCGCGGGGAATGCTGTAGAGCTTGGCGAAGATGCTCATGTTTTCTTCCGCGGTCAAATCGAGGTCCGTGGTCATCGCCTGGGGAATGACGCCGATGGACTGGCGTACGCTGTTCGCGTTGCGGACAATGTCGAAGCCGAAGATGCGCGCCGTCCCCGATGTGGGCGGCACGAGGGTCGTCAACATGCGGATGAGGGTGGACTTGCCCGCACCGTTCGGGCCGAGCAGTCCGAAGATTTCGCCGTGCTCGACATTGAACGTGAGCGCGTCGACGGCGCAAAAATCGCCGAAACGCTTGGTCAGACTTTCCACTTCGACATCGAACATGGTTACGGTTTCCCCAGCGGCAGCAGGACGTAGGCGGTCATGCCCACGGCCAGGCGGCGGTCGGCGTTGTCGCAGCGGAGACGAATCTCAAATGTTTTGATGTCGCGCTTGGTGCGGCTCACATCCCGTTGCGTTGCGTAATCGGCGTCCACGCTGCGGTAGAAAACCGTCCCCTGCCGCGTCGCGCCGGAAGGCAATCGCACCGTCATTTTGTCACCGAGACGAATCCGGTCGATGTACGTCTCCTCCACATCGGCGCGCACCCAAAGATTGTCGGGATTGATCAGCGTGACGATGCCCTGGCCGGGATTGACGACTTCGCCCTGCAACGCCGCGCGCGTGTCCACGATTCCGGTGATCGGCGCGTGGATTTCGGTGTAGCCCAATTGCACCCCGGCTTTATCCTGCTGGGCGCGGGCCGCCTGGATTTGCCGGTCGAGCGCTTCCACGCGCGCCCTGGAGGCGTCGCAGCCCGTCCGCGCCGCGTCATACTCCTGGGCGGAGTCGGCTCCCGTCGCGTACAATTTCTGTTCGCGTTCGTAAGTGAGCTGGGCGTTTTCCAGATCGGCCCTGGCCTGGGCCAGCAGCGCGACGGCCTGCTTTTCACTGCTCGCGTAAAACGCCACATCGGCCTGCCGTTCCTGGGGCTGGATCACGGCCAGCAATTCACCATTGGTGACCGTGTCGCCCTCCTGAACGAACAGATGCTGCAGTCGTCCCTGGATTTCGGAGCTGACGATCACCTCATCGGTCGTCACGATGCCGGTCAGAACGATGTCGCGAGGATGGCGAGCCGTGGTGTAGTAGAGGCCGGCGCCAACGGCGGCCAGAATCACAATGAGGATGGGAATTTTGCGTTTCATATCAGGGATTTGGACGGGTGAACAGGCCGTACCGGATGAAATCGAGCACTTCCTGTTTGCGCCGTTTCAAGCTGGCATCGCTGTAGGCGTCGGCATGGCCGAGCAATTGCAGGACCTGCGCCGCGGAGAAATAGAAGACGATGAGGGCCGCGATGGAAACCGACGTGTGGAAGGGATCGACCCGGCGGAAATCGCCCTCGTGTATTCCGCGGATGAGCAACCGGTGCAATGCCCGGGTCCGGGGCGGAAAGTACTTGCGCACCAGTCGCTGCATGGGTTGGCCGCCGGTGGTCATTAGTTGATGGAACAACCGGGCCTGACGATAGCGCGCGCTGACGAAGTCGAAGTGCAGGTTCACGTAGTGCAACAGAATGGCGCGCGGCGAGCCCGGAGCCGTGAGCACGTCCAACACGGCGCGGTTGAATTCCTGGAGATGATTTTCCACGACGGCTGCGTACAGCCGCTCTTTGCTTTGAAAGTAATAATAGAGCAGGGCCTTGTTGACGCCGGCGGCGGCGGCGATGGCGTCCGTGCGCGCCCCGGCCAGGCCGGCTTCCGCAAAACCGCGTTCGGCAGCCGCCAGGATTGCCGCCCGCGTTTTATCGCTGCGCGCCTGCGGATGTCTGGGTGAATGAGCGCGGGTCTTCATGATTAACTAACTGGATAGTTAATTATAGTCGCAACGTCCGGCGGGGTCAATCTCGACCTGCGGGATGGAACCCCCGCATTTCTTTTCTCGCCACGGGAACTTGAATCTGGTAATGTCTGGACACGTTCAGGCTGATGTCAGAGGTTGTACCGGAGGACGATCGATCGACATCTACTTCTTCTGCGGATCGTGCGGCCAGCACTTGGTGGTCGATGAAGCCGGTGCTGGGCTGGTCATTCCGTGTCCGAACTGTGCCAAGGACGTGACTGTTCCCGGTCAACCCGAGCCGAAGCCGACTTCTCCTCCACCACCCGCCACGCTCCCCCGTACGGAGAAGGAGCACACGGTTGTTCTCAAGTGGGCTCCGCCTGCTCCCGGTCCGAACAAAGAGGGGAAGAGCTGATCAGGCCGCGCGTCGCGGCTTTGGCGATGGATCGAGACGTTGCGATGTAGCCCCCCGGTGTCCAATAATCCACGGCTGGCTTGACGTTTGGCGGAACCGGGAAGAAACTGACGGAGGGCAAGCCAAGGCAGAGCCTGCCGGCGAAGGAATCGGGGATGGCCTCGAAGTACAACGTCAGAATCCAATATGCCGCCTGGATGGCCGCGATGACGCTGGCGACGGTCGTGGTGATGACGGCCGTGCATTTATGGCGGGAAGCGGACGCGCAGGACAAGGTGGCGCGGCGGCGTGCGGAGATGGCCGCGCAGACACTGGCCAAGGCCATTGCCCCCGCGGTGGTGACCAGCAACATCCCCGGCATGGCGCAGGCCGTGGAACTGATCAATTCCGACAAGGAGATTCTTTTCTGCCGCATCCTGGACAATAGCGATCGCGAAATCTTCCCCAAGTTTCGCCAGGCAAAGCCGGAGTCATTGATCACCGTGCGCGCGCCCATCCGGGACGGGTCGAACGCCGTGGGCGTGGTGGAACTGGGTATGGGAGAGGCGTCGGTGAGTGAGGCGGTGATGCACGCGGTTTTCCTGGATCTGGCGGTGGGGGCGTTGGTGGTGTTGGCGGCGATCGCGGCATCGTTGGTGGCCTCGGGGCCGGTGCGCGGTTCCTTGAAGGATTTGCTTGAGTTTGTGAAACGCGTTGACGCGGGTGAGTCCCGCGGCGAGCGGCTCGAAAGCGACGTGGCCGAGGTGGACGACGTGGGCAAGTTGCTGAACGATCTCGTGCGGCGCGTGGAAGAGGCGCAGAGCACGCTGGCGCGATCCCAGAAACAACTCAAGGCGACGCAAAAGGAGATGGACGAGTACACCTATGTGATCAGCCACGATCTGAAGGAGCCGTTGCGGGGGATTGAGGCATTCAGCAAGTTCCTGGTGGACGACTATCGCGACAAGCTCGATGAAGAAGGCCGCCACCGCGTGGATGTGATTCGGAACGCGGCGTTGCGGATGCAGCGGTTGATCAACGACCTGCTGAAATTCTCGCGGCTGGGCCAGCCAAGGAGCCCGTTCGCGCCCGTCGGTCTCAACACGATGCTGATGCATGTGCGCGTGAACCTGCAATACGCGTTGGACGCGAAGAAGGCGGACCTGCGCGTGGACAAATTGCCGACGGTGATGTGCGACGCGACGGCCATGACCGAGGTGTTTCACAACCTGATTTCCAACGCGATCAAGTACAACGACAAACCGCACCCGGTGGTCGAGGTCGGCGGCACGGAAAAGACGAACCCCCAGACGGGACAGCCCGAGCATGTCATTCACGTGCGCGACAACGGCATGGGCATCAAGGCGGAGTACTTCGAGAAGATCTTCCAGATTTTTCAACGGTTGCAGCGCGACGACGAGGGGACGGGGATTGGATTGACCATCGTCAAGCGCGTGGTAGAGTGGCACGGAGGACGCATTTGGGTCGAGAGTGAGTTTGGCAGCGGGACGACATTTTACTTCACGCTGCCGAAGCGCGAGTTGAAAGAAACGACGGACACGGCCAGGACGACAGCCAAGGGGCAAACAGAACTTGCATCAACCGTTTGACATTCTGCTGGTCGAGGACAATCCCGCCGACGTCGAGATCACCATCGAAGCGTTCCGTCGCAGTCACAAGGGCAACCGCGTCTTCGTCTGTCGCGACGGCGAGGAGGCGCTGGATTTTCTGTTTCAGCGGGGCAAATTTGCCAGGGCCGGGTCGGCGCCGCGCCCCGATTTGATCCTGCTCGATCTGAACCTGCCGAGGAAGAACGGCACCGAGGTGCTCGAGCAGGTCAAGACGAACCTAGGGATGAAGGACATCCCGGTCGTGGTCCTCACGACGTCCGACCGCGACGAGGATGTCTCCCGGTGTTACAAGGTCGGCGCGAACAGTTATCTCACCAAGCCCGTGCAATTCGACGATTGTTTGAAACTGGTCGAGGACATTCAGCAATACTGGCTGCATCTCTCGAAGCTTCCACCCAAGGGCACATCGCCCCCGCCGCCATGAGCGCTGAACCCGCCCCGTTGCTCGTGGTCGAAGACAATCCGGTCTACGCGGAGATCCTGCAACGGTTGCTGCCCGCGCTGGGCGCGGAGATGCGGTTTGCCCCGAAATGTGTCGACACGGCGGAAAAGGCCATCGAGGAGATTGCGCATGCCAACTACGCGTTGGTGATCCTCGATTACAAACTGCCCGGCGCCGACGGGATGAGCGTACTGGCGCACATTCGCAGCCTGCCGATGCCGCGGCAGCCGGCGGTCATCATGCTGACGGGGATGGGGAACGAGTCCGTGGCCGTTGAAGCCATGAAAGGCGGAGCCAAGGATTACCTGCCGAAAGACAGCCTGGATGTCCCGTCGCTCGTGCGGGCGATCGGCAGCGCGCTCGAACGAAAGCAACTGGAACTGCAAGTCGCCCGGTTCACGGAAGAATTGCGCGAAAAGAACGCCCAGGTGGAAGCCGACCTGAACATGGCGCGCGAAATTCAGGAGGCATTTTTGCCGGAACGGTATCCGACCTTTCCGAAAAACGCCCTGGCGAAAGAAAGCGCGCTGCATTTTTATCATCGGTACCTTCCCACCGGGGCGGTGGGGGGCGATTTTTTTGATGTGTTGCGGATTTCCGACACGCAGGCCGGCGTGTTCATCTGCGACGTGATGGGGCATGGCGTGCGGGCCGCGCTGGTGACCGCGATGGTGCGCGGGTTGGCCGAGGAGTTGGTTTCGGCAGCGGCGGAACCGGACAAATTCCTGATGGAGATCAACCGCCGGCTGCTGGGGATTTTGACGCAGACGCGGATGCCGATGTTTGCGTCGGCATTTTACGTGGTGGTGGATCTGGCGCGCGGAGAATTGCGGTACTCGAGCGCGGGTCATCCGAGCCCGTTGCTGGTGCGGCGAAATATGGGGACGGTCGAGGCGCTGCGATTTGCCGGCAGCCGACCCGGCCCGGCGCTGGGCGTGTTCGAAGAGTCCGTGTACCCGATGAGCCGGTGTCCGGTGGCGGCACAGGATTTGGTCGTGCTGTTTACGGACGGCTTGTACGAGGTGGAGGGCGCGGAGGGAGACGAATACGGTCAGGAACGGTTACTGGCCGCGGTGAGCCAGCGGAGCCAGTTGCCGGCGGGGCCGTTGTTCGATGGGTTGCTGGCGGACGTCCAGAAGCACGCCGGCAACCGCGGGTTCGTGGACGACGTTTGCCTCGTGGGCGTGGAAGTTGCCCGGGTGGGGTTGATCGGAGGGGATCGCGCCGGGGCGTGACGCGCTTTCTCATGGGCCGGTGACCAATCCCTGGATACTCGTGGACGGGTACAGCGTGTTGCACGCGTGGCCGCGGTTTACGACGCGCAAGTCGCAGCAGTTATCGCTGCAGCAGCAGCGCGAGGCGTTGGTGGTGTTGGTGCGGCAGTACGCGGATCACAGTCACCGCCGAGTGACGGTGGTGTTCGATGGATACGCGGCGAAACACAAGCCGGAGGTGGCGGAGCCGACGCACGGGGTCGAGGTGCTATTTTCGGACAAGGGCAAGACGGCGGATGATTTGATCGAGAGGCTGGTGGGGCAGTCGGAGCATCGGGCCACGATCATGGTGGTGACGTCGGATAATATGGAGCGGCGGACGGTGGAGTCGCTGGGGGCGCAGAGCATGTCGGCGGAGGTTTTTGAGGGGGAAGTGGACGCGGCGTTGCGGGAATTGGCGAGGGAGGTGCGCTCGCACAGTCGGCGTCGGAATATCGGGCATCGGCGGGATGATTGGGGGGCGTAACCGGGGTGGTTGAAGGCAGGGTTGACACGGGTGCGGATATTTGGCTAGGATGCGGGCAGACTTTCCGGAGAATCTCTGGACAGAGGAAGCCACGCTATGAATAAACTTGGTAAAATTGCCCCAATCGTCGTCGTCCTGGCCTGCCTTGGATCATTATTTCTCGCCTTCGTGGTGGCCAAGAAGAAGGCGCAGCACATCGCCCAGATCGCATCTCTTAATAGCACATTGACCGCGACCAAGGCCGAACTCACCAAGACCAAGGGGACATTGAAGCAGGCCCAGACGGACTTGACGAAAACCAAGGGGGATTTGGACCAGGCGAATGCGACCCTCGTGACGACCAAGGCGGCGCTCGACCAGAAGACGCAGGAGGCCAGTTCACTGCAGACGCAATTGACGGACACGACGAATCAGTTGGCGCAGACCAAGGGGGAATTGGCGAAGGCTCAGGGAACAATCAAGAACATTCAGGACGCGTTGATTTCCGTGGGCATTACGAACATCAACAACATCGCGGAGCTTCGCGACAGGATCGTGTCCATGGGAGAGGAGAACGGGGTACTCGGCAAGCAGCTCACCGTGTTGCATACGGAGAACGAGCAGTTGAAGGCGAGGATCGAGGAACTGAGCACCACCCCCGTCGGATTACGCGGGCATGTTTCCATCGTACAGGCCAAATGGGGTTTTATTGTGATGGATCTTGGCCATTCGCAGCGCGTCCAGCCCAACACGGAGTTTCTGGTGTACCGTGACTCCAAATTCGTCGGTAAAGTGCAGGTTGTCTCCGTCGCCGTGAACAACTGTATCGCCCAGATTCTGCCGGATTATCTGAAGCACCCCCCCCAGCCGGGTGACCTTGTGGTACATTAGCCCCGGCGGGCAGTCAAATTGATGAAGGCGTTTCGTACCATTCTGCTTCTTGCCGCAATGGCGCCAGGTCTTGTGCTGACCAGTGGATGCGCCACGACCAACGACGACAATGTGAGCTCGATCCCGTGGGATCGGCCCCAGCAATGGGAAGGCAGCGGTGCGTTGGGCGGGTTCCAAGGCCCCGGCGGCCTGGGCCATTGAAGCCCTGAGTCGCGATCCGTCGCGGCTAGACCAACAACTCGGCGATCTGCACCGCGTTCAACGCGGCACCTTTCAACAATTGGTCCCCGCTGACGAACAGATCGATTCCGCGCCCGTCATCCCGCGACACATCCTGCCGAATCCGGCCCACGAGACAATCATACATTCCCGACGCGTCAATCGGCATCGGGTACTTTTTGTTGGCGGGGTCGTCCACGACCTGGACACCGGGCGCTTTGGATAGAATCGCACGCGCCTCGGCGGCGGTGATGGGGCGTTCAAACTCGATGTTCACCGCCTCGCTATGGGCGCGGTACACGGGCACGCGGACGCAGGTGGCGCTGATCTTCAGCGTCGGATGATGCATGATTTTGCGGGATTCGTTGACGAATTTCATCTCTTCCTTGGTGTAGCCATTGTCGAGGAAGACATCCACGTGCGGGAAAAGATTAAACGCAATGCGTTGCGGGAGCGCCGCCGCTTTCACATCGCTCTTGCCGTGCAGCAACAGATGGGTTTGTTCCTCGAGTTCCGCCATCGCTTTGGCGCCCGCGCCGCTGGCGGCCTGATAGGTGGAAACGATGATGCGCTTCACGGGATTCGCCTTGTGCAATGGGTAGACGGCGACCAACATGATTGCGGTCGAACAGTTCGGATTGGCAATGATCCCGTTGTGCTTCTTCGCGTCCTCGGGGTTCACTTCCGGGACGACGAGCGGCACATCGGGTTCCATGCGGAACGCCGACGAGTTGTCGATCACCACCGCGCCCTGTTTGGCGGCGCCGTGAGCAAATTCCTTCGACCGCGATGCGCCCGCGCTGAACAGGGCAAAATCGATGCCCTGGAACACGTCGGCTTTGAGCAGCTCGACACCCACGTCCGCACCCTTGAACTGGAGCTTCTTGCCCACGCTCCGCTCGGACGCGAACAAACGCAGATTCTTCACGGGAAACCCGCGTTTTTCCAAAGTTTGAATCATCTCGACGCCGACCGCACCGGTCGCGCCCACAACTGCTACGCTATATCCTTGTGCCATGATGTGTTCCTCTATCCCATTCGGGGCGGTGAAGTATACTCATGTAGGGCGCAAGTGCAAGCCTGCCATGGAGGGTGAAACATAGCACGAATTGACTCAAATGAAAAGACACC
>JBKQMH010000081.1:0-14916 GCA_052146795.1 Verrucomicrobiia bacterium | reverse complement strand
GACCGAATCAACGGCACCGGCGTCCTGGGCGAACACCCGGCCCGCGCCACTGGTGGCAGCCGCCAAAACAGTCCAGAAGACACCGCAAACAACTCGAGACGCTCGATTAGTCAAGACACACATGCGGCCCACCTCCTGTTAGAGACGCTGACGACATCGTCCCGCCGATATATAGGAAGTCAGGACAGGGATGGCAACCATTTTCCCCTCTTGATCGGATGGGAAAATTCGTCGCCGGCGTCGGACAACTCTCCAGGAAGCTACTCCTTCTTCGCGTCCGCGTCCTTCTCCGCCAACGCCGCTTTGCGGCTAAGTTTGACGCGGCCTCGGTCGTCGATTCCGAGCACTTTGACCCAGGTTTCATCACCCAACTTCAACACATCTTCGACCTGTTTGATACGATGATCCGCGATTTCGCTGATGTGCAACAAGCCGTCCTTGTCCGGCAGGATCTCCACAAACGCCCCAAATTCCTTGATGCCGACCACCTTGCCGCGATAGATCTTGCCGACCTCGACTTCCGCCGTGATGGCCTTGATCTGCTCGATGGCGCGGTCGGCGGCCTCGCCGTCCGTGGAAAAGATGTGGATCGTGCCGTCGTCTTCGATGTCGATTTGACAGCCGGTCGCCTCCACGATTCCCTTGATCACCTTGCCTTGCGGCCCGATGACGGCGCCAATCTTCTCCGGGTTGATGTGAATCGCGGTGATCCGCGGCGCGTACTTCGAGAGTTCGGTGCGCGGAGCCTTGATGGCTTCGGCCATCTTGCCGAGGATGATGAGCCGGGCTTCCCGCGCCTGTTCGAACGCCTGCTTGGTCAGCTCAAAGCTCAGCCCATGCAATTTGAGGTCCGTCTGGAATCCGGTGATGCCCTTGCTGGTGCCGGCGACCTTGAAATCCATGTCGCCAAAATGATCTTCGGACCCGAGAATATCCGTGAGCGTGACCGTCTTGCCCGTCTTCTCGTCCGTGATCAACCCAATTGAGATGCCCGCCACCGGCGCTTTCATCGGCACACCCGCATCCATGAGGGACAGCGTCGCGCCGCAAACGGTCGCCATCGAGGTCGAGCCGTTCGATTCCATGATTTCGGAGGTGACGCGAATGGTGTAAGGAAAATCCACTTCGTCGGGAATCATCGGTTCGACCGACCGTTCCGCCAACGCGCCATGACCGATCTCGCGCCGGCCCGGTGAACCCGTGCGGCCTGTCTCGCCAACACTGAACGGCGGGAAGTTATAATGCAGGATGAATTTCTTCTCCGTCGGACCACCCGTCCACGCGTCCATATCTTGTGTGTCAGATTTCGACCCGAGCGTGGTCATCACCAACGCTTGCGTCTCGCCGCGTTGGAAAATTGCCGACCCGTGCGTGCGGGGCAGGACGCCAACTTCGCCGTAGATCGGGCGAATGTCGCGCGCGCCACGGCCATCCGGCCGCTTGTTGCTGTTGAGAATGGAACTGCGAACCGCTTCGGATTCGATTTTGTGCAATGACTCCTTGATCTCGAAATCCGTTATGTCGGCAAACTTTTGCTTCAACCCCTCGGTAGCCTTGTCTTTGCAGGCCCGAATCGCCGCTTCGCGGGCCAGCTTGCCGGGCGTGAGAAGGGCCTTGAGAACCTCGCCACCGACCATTTCGCGGGCCGCCGCGACGACTTCGGCGCGGGCCGTGTACAGTTTGACTTCGCGCTTCGGTTTGCCGGCTTTCTGGGCCAGCTCGCGAATGCCGGCCACAATCTTTTTCGCTTCCGCATGGGCGAATTCGATGGCCTTCATGATGTCGGCCTCGGAGATCTCCTGGGCCGCGCCTTCGATCATGACCAGTTCCCTTTCGCTGCCGACGAAGACGAGATCGAGATCGCTTTCCTTTCGTTGCGTGTGTGTGGGATTGGCAATGAACTGGTCACCGACACGGACCACGCGCACCGCCGCGACCGGGCCATGCCACGGTATATCCGAAACCGCCAGAGCGGCCGACGCGCCGTTGATCGCCAGCATGTCCGGATCGTTCTCCGCATCCGCGCTCAGCACAATCGCCATGATTTGCGTGTCGTTGTAAAAACCTTCGGGAAACAACGGACGACACGGACGGTCAATCATGCGCGCGCTGAGAATTTCCTTTTCGGTCGGACGTCCTTCACGCTTGAAATAACCCCCGGGGAATTTGCCTGCCGCGGCGGCTTTCTCGCGGTAATCGACCGTGAGCGGGAAGAAGTCCAGTTCGTCGCGGGTCGAGCTACTGGCCACGGCCGTCACGATGACGACGGTCTCGCCGAAGGTGACGATGGCGGCGCCGTCCGCCTGCTTGGCCAGTTTGCCGGTTTCAATGATGAGTTCTTTGTCGCCAATGGGGATACGTACTGCACTCTGCTGCATATGAGTTCCGACCGCCCGGCAGGTATCGGACTAATGGAATGATGTCCACCCGCGCCGCGTCGCGGGGTAGGCGGGCATCAATCCATCAATCCTCCAATGCTTGCCGGGGCAATCGCCTTTCTTTTCTACTTTCTGAGGTTCAGTTTCTTGATCAATTCCTGGTAGCGCTTCGTGTCGGTCTGGCTCAAATAATCCAGCAACCGCCGCCGCTGGCCCACCATCTTCAGCAGCCCGCGCCGCGAGCTGTGGTCCTTGACATGCGCCTGCAGGTGCTGTGTCAACTCGTTGATCCGAGCCGTCAGCAACGCAATCTGCACGTCCGCCGACCCCGTGTCTTTCGGGTGAAGCTGAAATTGTTTCGTGACTTCCGTCTTTTTTACCGTCGCAATCATTTCCAAATGTCTACGCCTTTCCAGTGTTAAACAGCCGTGAGTTTAGCGACGTGCACACGGGGTGTAAAGCAGTTTTTAACCCGCCAATTCTCCGCAAGTGGTTGGTGGAGACGAAGGGAGTTGAACCCTCGACCTCCTGAATGCCATTCAGGCGCTCTCCCAGCTGAGCTACGTCCCCGACCTAAATCTTTATGGAATGCAGTGCCATGCTATCCCCCCACTCAACGATTGTCAAATTCGGTTCGTGCGTCGCATTTTGGAGGGACACGCTCCGTCGCGTCCGTATGAATCGCGGTGCAAACCACGCCGGGGAACTCGAGCGCTATCTCAGTCCAATGGCGAGAACCCGGTATAGACAACAAACCAAAACTGGTCTTCAGCATAAGACGAGACGCTGTGGTCGGCATAACATTTTCAGCTGATGCAAACATCGCCTACTACAACTGTTCAGATCAGGATTTGTCGGATGTATTTAAGTGATGATCTTGGGTACCCCAGCATTCATTTTTCTGGAAAAACCGGGTGAACCGCGGGAGAATGGATCTCTAAAGTGGAGACAAGCATGCGCTGGTACCACTACGTGGCGTACTTTTTCGGGGGCGCTTTCCTCGCGAACGCGCTGCCCCATCTCGGCAATGGGATCTCGGGCCATGCCTTTCAGAGCCCGTTCGCGACCCCACCCGGGGTGGGGTTGTCGTCCTCGACGGTCAATGTCCTGTGGGGCCTCTTCAACCTTGCTGTCGGCTATCTGCTTGTGTGCCGGGTCGGGAACTTCGAACTACGCAAGACCCGGCACGTCCTTGTCCTCGGGGCGGGCATCCTGGTCTTTTCGGTCCTCCTCGCTCATGCATTCGGCCGGTTCCACGGAGGGACGTGAGTCCATAGAATTGGGGTCACATCTAATGGGCATCTTGCCCAAATCGAATTCTGCCGATCTCGGTGTCGTGGCGTTTCTATGAACCCCAAAATTCGTTGGGAAAATTACCCCCCGCGCTTCACAAAAGCGCGGCTAAAACGCATGGCAATGTTTGGGCAACAGGCCCTAATCATTGATACATTTGGCTTGATGATACCGGTTGATCTGCACGAAGTTCGCAGCGTGGCGCGACGGACGCAGTCCCGAACGCCCCTCCAAAAACCTTGCTTTTTTCGCCAATTTCACTAGATTGTCCCACCTTCTGAAGTAGTGCATACTCTGCTCAGATGTCATTATGAACAGCAAATTTCGCAATATCGGCATCATCGCGCACGTTGACCACGGCAAAACCACGCTCGTGGACAAGCTCCTGCGCGAGGGCGGGGTCTATCGCGCCAATCAGGCCATGGAAGAACGCGCCATGGATTCGATGGATCTCGAGAAAGAGAAGGGCATTACCATCAAGGCCAAGAACGCCTCCGTCCACTGGGGCGGTTACACGATCAATATCGTCGATACTCCCGGCCACGCCGATTTCGGCGGCGAAGTCGAACGCATCCTCGGCATGGTCGACGGCGTGCTGTTGCTCGTTGACGCCTTCGACGGCCCCCAGGCGCAGACGCGGTTCGTGTTGAAAAAGGCCCTCGGCCACGGCCTGAAAGTCATCGTGGTCATCAACAAGATCGACCGCGAACACTCTGACCCGCACAAGATGCACGACAAGGTGTTGGAGTTGCTCTTGGAACTCAACGCCACCGAGGAACAGTTCAACGCCCCGTTTATTTACGCCAGCGCCCGCGATGGCTACGCGCTGAAGAAGCTCGGCGACAAACACAATGGCATGACCCCTCTCTTCGAGGCCATCGTGAAACATATTCCCGCGCCCGCCGCCAATATCAAGGCGCCCTTTCAAATGCTCATCAGCAATCTCGATTGGAGCGATTACGTCGGACGTGTTGCCATTGGCAAGATCACCGGCGGTCACGTCAAGGTCGGCGACTCGATCGTCTGTATCCACAAGGACGGCAAGCGCGAACGCGCGTCGGTCACGAAGGTCTGGGAGTTCAGTGGCCTCAAGTCCGGCGAAATCGTCGATGGCGTGGCGGGTAATATCGTTGGCATTTCCGGCTTCGAAGAACTCGCCATCGGCGAAACGCTGTGCGATAGCGAAGAGCGCGAGCCGGTCCCGTGGACCGAACTCGATCCGCCCACCATCCAGATGCAGTTTGCCGTCAATGATGGTCCGCTCGCGGGCAAGGACGGCAAATTCGTGACCGCGCGCCATATCCGCGAACGGCTTTACAAAGAAATTCGCACGAACATTTCGCTGCAGGTCGAGGACACCGAGGCGGCCTACATTTTTCTCGTCAGCGCCCGCGGCGAAATGCAGATCGCTATCCTCGTCGAGCAGATGCGCCGCGAAGGCTATGAAGTCCTGGTATCACGCCCCGAAGTGATTTTGAAGCAGGTGGATGGTAAGACGCACGAACCCTTCGAGTCGTTGTGGGTCGAGATTCCCAACGAATGCCTGGGCGACGTGATGCAAAATCTCGCCGGCCGCAAGGCGCTGATCACTCATATGCAGCATCATCCGCATGGCGTCAGTCTGGAATGCACCATCCCGACGCGCGGCCTGATCGGCCTGGAGACCGATATGGTCAACCTCACCAGCGGCCGTGGTGTGATGAGCCATATGTTCAAGAGCTACGAGCCGTTCAGTGGCGAAATCACCACCCGGCTCACCGGCACGCTCGTCTCCATGGAAACCGGCATCGCCACCGCGTGGGCGCTCAACAATATCCAGGAGCGCGGTCGCCTGTTCGTCGGCCCGCAGGAAGAAGTCTACGAAGGGATGATTGTTGGCGAAAACCCGCGCGCGGAAGACATGCCGGTCAACCCGACCAAGACCAAGCACCTGACCAATATGCGCAGCCAGGGGGAAGGGAAGGGCATCCAGCTCGAACCCCCGCTCAAAATGAGCTTGGAACGCGCTCTCGAATACATCGCCGGTGACGAGTACGTCGAGGCGACGCCGAAGAACCTCCGTCTCCGCAAGAAAATCCTCAATGCGACGCAACGGAAACGCGCGGCCATGTCCCAGCAGTCAGCCACCGAGGCTGTCGTGTGAGGTCTTCCACGGCAATTCCTGAATATTAATTCCATTCACGCTTGTCCGGACCAACGTTCGGGGGTACATATTGTCAAGGAGAATTACAACGATGACGGGTTCTGTGTTGGATCGAACGGATGTGCCAGTATTGGTCGGCGGGCAATGGATGTCACAGGCGGACGGCGCTTTCACTGACGTCCATAATCCCTCAACAGGTGAGACGATTGCCCGCACGCCGATGTGTGGCGCGGCGATGGTCGATTCGGCTGTCCAGGCGGCGAGGCGTGCGTATGGTCCGTGGTCAAATACACCGGCCCCTCGTCGCACGGAAATCATGTTCCGGTACCGCGACCTGCTGACGGAGCATCTCGAAGAGTTGGCGCGCCTCATTACTCGCGAGAATGGCAAGACGCTCGACGAAGCGCGCGGCGATTCGAAGCGCGGAATGGAGGTCGTTGACCTTTCCTGTGGCATTGCCCAGTTGCTCAAGGGTGAGGTCGTGCCGCAGGTCGCCTCCGAAATTGACGGAGTGACCACGCGCGAGCCGATTGGTGTCTGCGCCGGCATCACCCCGTTCAATTTTCCCGCGATGGTTCCGATGTGGATGTATCCCCTGGCGATCGCCTGTGGCAACACCTTCATTCTCAAGCCGAGTGAGAAAGTCCCGCTAACCACGCTGCGACTGGCCGAGTTGTTCATGGAAGCCGGGTTGCCCGAGGGCGTGCTCAATGTGGTTCACGGGGGTCGTGAAGTTGTGGACGCCATCTGTACGCATCCCGATATCGTCGCGGTCAGCTTCGTTGGTTCATCGGGCGTGGCTCAACATGTCTACACCCTTGGCTGTCAGCACGGCAAGCGCGTCCAGGCTGCGGGTGGCGCGAAAAACGTCCTCGTCGTCATGCCGGATGCGGATCCGGAACCGACCTTGCGCGCGATCATGGGCTCGTCCTACGGCTGCGCGGGTCAACGGTGCATGGCGGGATCGCTCTTGCTGGGGGTGGGGGAAGCGGCCGATGGCCTGCAGCGCCGCGTCCTCGAAGCCATCGACAACTTGAAGGTCGGGAATACATACGACGATCCCGCCGCGCAAATGGGGCCGGTGATTGATGCAGGAGCACGCGAACGCATTCGCCAGTATATCGATACAGGCGTCGGCGAAGGCGCCACTCTCGTGCGCGACGGTCGTGCCCTCAAGGCGGAGCGGGGGTTCTTCGTCGGCCCGACGTTGTTTGACAATGTGACGCCGGAGATGAAAATCGCCCGGGAAGAAATCTTTGGGCCGGTCCTCTCGATGTTGCGCGCCCGGACAATCGAGGAAGCCATCGAATGGACCAACCGGAGTGGCTATGGCAACGGCGCAACCATTTTCACCAGCAGCGGCAAGCACGCCCGCGATTTCGCCCGAGGCGTCCAGTGCGGTATGGTCGGCATCAATGTCGGTGTGCCCGCGCCGATGGCGATCTTCTCGTTCTCGGGTTGGAACCGCTCGTTCTTTGGCGACTTGCACGTGCAGGGCATGGAAGGCGTCATGTTCTACACGCGCCAGAAGCTTGTTCTCTCGCGTTGGGACCGGGGTTACCAACGACAATTCGGCTGGTAAACCAAACACCGCGCCAGTCCGAACCGGGCGGCGGGCTTTGTCGGGTCTTCGATTCGCTCGAACCCGTGAATCGGTAAACCGCTTGCATTTCGCGGCGGAGTCTGAAAAATAGCCACGCGATTCGGAAAGGACCCTCATGGCAGCCAGCGGTTTTATCGGTATTGGAAACGCCAAATCCATGGAACGGCAGGATTCTGCCGTCGAATTGGTGTGCGCGCATGGCCGCGTGCGCGTGACCGCTCTCGCCGACAGCATCGTGCGTGTGCGCGCGACGCAGGCCAGCGAGTTCGGGCCCGATTTCTCCTATGCCATCGCCAAAACACACTGGCCAAAACTGAATGTGACGGTTCGGAACGGATCGAAGACGATCACCATTCGCACAAAGAAGATTGTGGTGACAATCCAAAAGTCGCCACTGCGAATCGAGTTCGCCACCACGGATGGTCGCCGGCTGAACGGGGATGAGGCGACACGGGGAATCGGCTGGGACGGGCCAAAGTGCCGCAGCCATCGCACCCTGAATGCGGAAGAGAAATTCTTCGGTTGCGGCGAGAAGACCGGCCCGCTTAACAAGCGCGGTTCGAAAACGATCTTTTGGAACACGGACGACCCGAACCATACGTACGCCACCGAGGCGCTCTACGTTTCCATTCCGTTCCTGATCTCGACCCGGCCCGGCGCGCATTACGGCATTTTCTGGGACAACACGCACCGCACGCATTTCAATCTCGGCCAGGTCAAGGGTGAAAATCATTACATTCTGGAATCCGAAGCGGGAGAGATCGACTACTACTTCTTGGCGGGCGATTCCGTGCCGGAGGTCGTGCGCGCCTACTCAGAATTGACTGGGCGCATGTGGATGCCGCCGCGCTGGGCTATCGGCTTTCAACAGAGCCGCTGGAGCTACGGGAGCACGGACGAGGTCCTCGAGGTCGCGAATAATTTCCGCAAACGCAAGATCCCGTGCGACGTGATCTACTGCGATATCGATTACATGGACGGCTATCGCGTGTTTACCTGGAACCCGAAGACGTTCGCGCATCCCCGCGAGATGATCCAGAAACTGCACAAGATGGGTTTCCGACTGGTTACGATCATCGATCCCGGCGTGAAAAACGATGATGGCTACGCCGTGTGCCGCGACGGGAAAGAGAAGGGGATGTTCCTCAAAAACCCCGACGGGTCGTGGTTCACCGGCAATGTCTGGCCCGGCGAATGCCTGTTTCCCGATTTCACCAGCACGCGCGTCCGTGAATGGTGGGAGCCGTGGCACAAGGAATTGCTCGACGTCGGTGTCGCAGGCATCTGGAACGACATGAACGAGCCCGCCGTGTGGAACCATCCCGGCGGCACAATGCCCCTCGATATCCCGCACGAGTATGAGGGGCAGTGGACCACGCACCAGCGCGCCCATAACGTCTATGGCTTCAATATGGCGCGAGCCTGTCATGATGCCTTGCGCACACTGAAGCCCAACGAGCGGCCGTTCGTCATCACGCGCGCGGCGTACGCTGGCATCCAGCGTTATTCAATGGTTTGGACCGGGGATAACCAAAGTCTGTGGGAGCAACTCGCGGTCAGCATGCCGGAGTGTCTCAACCTCAGCCTCTCCGGCGTTCCGTTTTGTGGGCCGGATGTCGGCGGGTTCACGCGGGATTGTACGGGTGAACTCCTCGCGCGGTGGACACAAGCGGGCGCGTTCTTCCCGTTCTTCCGCAATCATACTGCCATTGGAACGCGTCGCCAGGAACCATGGACATTCGGCAAGGAAGTCGAAGACATCTGCCGCCGCTATATCAGCCTGCGTTACCAACTTCTGCCGTATTTCTACAACCTGTTCCACGAGGCGACACAGGACGGCACCCCCATCATCCGTCCGTTGTTCTGGGAGTTCCCCGACGATCCCAACGGATACGCCGTGGAGGATCAGTTCCTACTCGGCCCATCACTGCTCGTGGCGCCTGTTGCCACCCCCGGTGCCCGGCAACGTGCGGTCTATCTCCCAGCCGGCAGCGACTGGTACGATTACCGTACGAAACAAAAGCACGCGGGCGGCCAATACGTCACCTCACCCGCGCCGCTTGACATCATGCCGCTCTTCGTGCGCGCCGGCTCCATTATCCCAATGACCGAGCCCATCGAATACGTCGACCAGAAACGGACTAACGAAATCATTCTCGACATCTATCCCGGCAAGAAGACCACAGGCTACCTCTACGAAGACGATGGCGAAAGCTTCGACCACGAGCAGGGCGCCCACTCGCTGACGAAGTTCGTGTGGGTGGACGGCAACCTGAAAGTTGACAGGAAGAAGACCGGCTACAAGTCCGCCGCACAGAAGCAGCGCGTACTCGTCCTAGGTTGGGAAACCTAGTCCTTCAGGGCCGCGACACAAACGGATTGCCCTTGATGAAGAACCGCAGGTGCCGTCTGGCCCAGCGTCCTGCGTAATCAACGCCAATTCTCGGTCTCTTGACGATGGTGAATGGTTTTCCCTTCAGCGGCGCGGCGATGTAGAAATCGTCGCTCAACAGATCGTGGGAGTTGAGCCGTTTGTCGATTCCCATGGCCTTGCACAGTAGCCCTGGCCCCTGCGTCCGTCCGTTGACGTTCTGGATGGGTTCCACCGCGCGCAGCAACACCGCCGAGGCGTGGCCTTCGCGCTCGGTCACGACGTTCATGCAGTAGTACATCCCGTAAATCATGTACACGTAGGCATGACCGGGCGGACCGAACATTACTTTCGTGCGCTCGGTTAATCCGCGGGCCGAATGGGCCGCCAGATCATGCGGCCCGAGGTAGGCTTCGACTTCGACAATCCGACCCACACGATCCGCATGAACCAGGTATTTACCGAGGAGTTCTTTGGCGACGAGAATCGTATCCCGGTCGTAGAAGGCGCGAGAGAGGTTGCGCATCGCAACAGTCTTACTTCCGCCGCATCAAGATGGACCAGCCGAGGGGACGAAAATCGGATTTGTTCCTGGTAAACCGAAACTCGCGCAGTTCCACGATGTCAAACAGTGGCCCCAGTTCCGCACGGATGTCATCTTCACTGACCACAGGCGGACCGGGATCGGTGTCCTCCTTGGCGTTGCCAGCCAGGCTCAACCACCAACTACCGGAGCGAGTGGATTTCCGAAGAAACTCCTGAAACCGTTTCAAATCGATCGTCCGCACACAATGATAGACACCGCGGTCGAACAGGATGTCGTACGGCCCACCGAGTTCGTCCTTCAACACGTCCGCCACACGAAAGTCTATGGTCACGGCGGCAGTACGGGCTTTGTCTCGGGCGATGCGGATGGCTGGCTCGGCGATATCCACTGCCGTAACGAGAAATCCCCGCCGCGCCAGTTCGACGGCATTCGTTCCGGTCCCGCATCCAAATTCCATGACCGTCTTGCCCGCCAGTTTCCCGGCACCCAGGACACGGAGCAATTCTTCGCTCGGCTTCCCCGAGTCCCACGGAGTTTCTCCCCGGAGGTATCGGTCCGTGAAATCAACCGTCTCGGCCATAGCCAACGTGCGGGCTACTTCTTTTCCGCGGTCTGCTTCACAAATGACCCATTGATCTCGATGTTGACTTCTTCGCCAAGCATCAAGCCGCCCGCGTCCAGTGTTTTGTTCCACGACACTCCGTAGTCCTTGCGATTGAGCTTGGTCTTGGCTTGCAGCGCAAGGTGCACATTGCCCATCGGGTCTTTAATCGGGCCTTTGATCGTGTACGGCAGCGAGATTTCTTTTGTCACGCCGTGCATGGTGAATTTTCCCGTCAACGTCTGGGCATCGACGCCCGTGCTTTCGAAGGTGATGGTGGGATACTTTTCCGCGTCGAAGAAATCAGGGCTGCGCAAATGATTGTCCCGCTTCTCGACGTCCGTATCGATGCTCTTGGTCTGGATGGTCGCGCCCGCCTGCTTGAGGGCGTTGCTGTTATCGGGATCGACCGTGATGGACCCTTCAAATTGGCGAAACCGGCCGTGCACGGTGTCGATAACCATATGGTCGATCGAAAAGCCAATCGAGCTGTGCGCCGGATCAACCTTGTACGTGTCCAGCGCCCGCGCCGACGTGCCCATCAGCACGGCGGCCGCTGCGACAGCAATAATGCGTGTGGTTCTCATGGTAGGTGCGTGTCTCCTTCTACAGTGATTTCATCCGTTCTGTTGATAGCGTTGCCCGGCAACCCATCTGTAGGGCAGTGTGACACGGCCTTCATGCCAAATCAAACAGCAAAAGCTCCGACGGCTCCGTCGCCTTGACGGTCAACTTGGTTTCGTCACTGACGGCGGCGCCGTCCCCGGCCCGCAGCGGATACCCATTCAACGCCACGCCGCCCGTCGCGACGTGCACCCACGCGTACCGTCCCGGTTTCAACCCGTAGGTGGCTTGTTCGCCCCGCGACAACGTTGCAACAGACAAACTGACATCCTGATGAATCGTGAGCGCGCCATTCTTACTCTGCGGCGCAACGACCGTGTGCCAACCACCACTCGTCTCTTTCAGTGTAAACGACTTTTGCTCATACCCGGGCTTCAGACCGTTCCGTTCCGGCAAGACCCAGATTTGCAGAAAGTGAACGGGCTCCTCCTGCGAATGATTGAACTCGCTGTGGCGTATGCCTGCGCCCGCGCTCATAAGCTGGACGTCGCCGGGCCGAATGACCGACCCTGTACCGAGGCTGTCCCTATGCTCCAAGGCGCCGTCCAGCACCACGGTGATAATCTCCATGTCCCGATGCGGGTGCGTGCCGAAGCCGCCGCCCGGTGCGACGCGGTCGTCGTTGATGACGCGTAGCGCCCGAAAACCCATGTGCTGCGGGTCGTAATACTCACCGAACGAAAACGTGTGCCGGCTGTCCAGCCAGTCGATCTCTGTTCGCCCTCGTTCCCCATCTCTTCGTATCGCAATCATCGCGACTGGTTGGATGCGAATGGGCAGGCTCCGGTTTCCAGTCGCTTACGGCTCCAGCTTCGCGTCCATGGTGATTGTGGCGTTCAACACGCGGGAAATGGGGCAACCGGCTTTGGCGTTCTTGGCTGCCGTCTCAAATGCCGCCGCACTCGCGTTCGGCACCTTCGCAGAAACATCCAGGTGGACCGCCGTCAAGGTCCAACCGGCCTCGAGTTTCTCCAACGTCACCGTCGCGGTCGTCGCAATGCGCTCCGGCTTCAAATTCGCACCGCCGAGCTGCGCGGAAAGCGCCATCGTAAAACAGCCCGCGTGCGCCGCAGCGATCAATTCTTCGGGGTTTGTTCCGATGCCATTCTCGAACCGCGTGCTGAATGAGTACTGCGTGTCCTTCAGGACCCCGCTCTCGGTCGTAATCGCGCCCTTGCCGTCCTTCAATCCCCCGTTCCATACTGCCGATGCTTTTCGTTTCATGTCTATGTCTCCTGATTGTTTCGGGTTATAACACGGCTTTCACCACGCCGCCCTCGGCGCGAACAGCCGCCCCGTTGATCGCCACGGCCTCGGGCGAACACACGAACGTCACGACACTGGCGACTTCTTCGGGGCGCAGGAACCGCTTCAACAGCGACGTCGGTCTCACGTTCTTGAAGAATTCCTTTTCGAACTCGGCGGGTGTGACATTCTGTTGTTTGGCCAGGTCGGCGACGAAAGTCGTGACGCCTTCCGACGCCGTCGGGCCGGCCAATACGCTGTTCACCGTCACGCCGGTGCCGACGCAGCTCTCGGCAATGCCTCTCGCCACAGCCACCTGCGCCGTCTTCGTCATTCCATAATGCACCATTTCAGCGGGAATATGCACCGCGCTTTCGCTGGAAATGAATACAATGCGACCCCAATTGCGCTGCTTCATTCCGGGCAGATACGCGCGACTCAGCCGCACACCCGACATGACGTTGACCTCAAACAGGCGCAGCCAATCGACATCGGGGATTGCTTCAAATGGTTTTGGCTCGAAGATGCCCAAGTTGTTCACCAGCACGTCTACAGATGGCAACCGGCGTACCAGTCGTTCGCAGCCGGTGGCGGTCCCCAGATCCTCGGCAACTCCTTCGAGCGTCGCCTCGGGCACTTCCTTGCGGATATTCCTTGACGCTGCGTCAACCCGCGCTTGTGTGCGGCCATTGATCCAGACCCGCGCGCCCTCGTGTGCCAGGCCCAACGCGATTGCGTAGCCGATTCCGGCAGTCGAGCCGCTTACCAACGCCGTTTTCCCCGCAAGTCTGCGATCTGTCATGCGCTGCGTTCCATTAGTGTCAGAGGATTCGTCACCACGGGATCACCTTCCGGTCGCGCAGGAATTGACCCGTCAAATCGCGCGGCGCGTCGGTCGCCAGCCAGGTCACCGTGTCCGCGCCTTGTTGTACTCTGCGCTGCGCATTCGGTCCGCCCATATCGGTCTTAACCCAGCCGGGGCAGACGGAGTTGACAGTGATGCCCTTATCGCGGAGCGCGGCGGCGAACTGGCGCGTCACCGCGTTCAGCGCGGTCTTGGAAACACTATAAGCGGGATAGGTCTCGCCCATTTCACTCAACTGGCCCAAGCCGCTTGAGAGATTGACGACAGTCCCGCGAGCGCTTTTCAACAGGAGCGGAAGAAATGCCTGGGTGACTCGCAACGGTCCCAGCGTATTGGTCGTTAACGTGGCGAGGAAGGTTTCGTCGTCCACCTCCGCAATACCCTTGCTGTCCTGCATGATACCGGCGTTATTTACGAGAACATCGAGGTGATCGACCTTGCTCGTGACCGCCTTCGCCGCATTTTCAATGCTGGCTCGATCGCTCACGTCGATCTCGACGAATTCTGCCGACCCGCCGCTCTTGGCAATCGCCTCCGCCGCCTGTTTTCCCTCGGGAACTTTCCGCGCCCCAACGAAAACGTGAAATCCCTTCTCGGCAAGCTGCCGCGCAATTTCGTGTCCGATGCCCTTGTTTGCGCCCGTCACCAGCGCGATCTTGTTCTTCGCCACAGTTCTGCCTCCATTGATTGACAGCCTCACGGCGGAACACAACCGTTCACGCCACCATGCCCGGGGCTTAGGATGCAGGAATCTTTCGCCGGTTTCCAGTCAGTTTCAAATCACAGCTGGAGGGCAAACAAAAAGCCTGTCCCCGACGAATCGGGGACAGGCTTCGTAACGAACTGGAGCGCTACCAATCGCTGCTCTTCGTTTCGTTTTAGTCGTGACGGCGCAGTTGCTACCAGATCCGCCCGTCAGCCGGTTCCATTGTCGTGTCTTCCTCTTCCTCGGTTTGTTTCTTCGCCGCCGCCTCCTCCGTGCTGAGGTTGGCGTTGCGCTTTTCCAGATCGGCGACGGTCTTGCGGGTCTTCTCGAGATCAGCGCGAGCGCTGTCGGCTTCCGCACGGATCTGTTTCAGTTGGGAGCTGTCAACAGCCCGTGCCGCGGCAACCTTGGTGGCGGCATCCTTCTTGGCCGCAACGAGCTGGTCGTTGAGGTCCTTGTTCTGTTTCTGCAGGTCGGCGACCTGATTGGTTGACTTCTTCGCTTGGTCGAGTTCCTTCCGCGTATCCGCCAACTGGCTTT
>JBKQMH010000080.1:0-35985 GCA_052146795.1 Verrucomicrobiia bacterium | reverse complement strand
TACGTAGATGTCCGACGGGTTCTGGTTGGTCGACGTGTTGCCATCGCCAAATGTCCACGCCCAGCCCGTCACCGAACCGCTCGACTGGTCCGTGAAGCCCACGTTCAATGGCGCCGCTCCGTTGGTTGGACTCGCCGTGAAGCTCGCCACCGGAGGCGGCGTCAACACAGTGATATAGTTGGCCACCGTGTCCGTGCCTGAGCCACCGGGGCCGCTGACGATATCCGTCACGCTATAAACGCCCGCTGTGTTGTAGGTGTAGAACACGCTGTTGGTCGCAAGATTGGTCGTGCCGCCGTCACCAAAGATCCAGGACCAATTAGTACCGCCAGTGGATGTGTCAGTGAACGTCACCCCCAACGGCGTCACTCCGTTGGTTGGACTCGCCGTGAAGCTCGCCACCGGAGGAGGCGTCAACACCGTGATATAGTTGGCCACCGTGTCCGTGCCCGAGCCACCGGGGCCGCTGACGATATCTGTCACGCTATAAACACCCGCTGTGTTGTAGGTGTAGAACACGCTGTTGGTCGCAAGATTGGTCGTGCCGCCATCACCAAAAGTCCAGAACCAATTGGTGCCGCCAGTGGATGTGTCAGTGAACGTCACCCCCAACGGCGCCACGCCATTGGTCGGGGTCGCGGTCAAATTGGCCACAGGCGCGGTCGAGGGTGTGGGGATGAGGGCAAACGCATGGTAGTTGCTTCCCCCGACCATCCCGTAACCGACAATCTCCCCGGAGTCATTGATGGCATAGGGGTAACTCAATACCCAACCCGAGTTCGTGGGGATGAGCGTGTTGAGGTCAACGGCCGGACTGGCACCGCTTGTCCAGAGGGCAGCATGAGAGGTGTTGTTGCTCAGGTCGGCCCAACCGACCGTCTGACCCGCGGAATTAATGCTGTTGGCCTGACTGGATGTGCCCCCCAAGGTGCCAAGGTCGATGGCCGGGCTGCTGCTGTTGGTCCATAACGCGGCATGACTGGCACTGTCGCCCGTGATGTTGGCAGATCCGACGATTTGCCCCGAGTCATTAATTCCCATTGCCTGGCTGCGTGATCCGCCGAGCGTGCCGATGTCAATCGCCGGACTGCTGCTGTTGGTCCACAGGGCGGCATGTGTCGTAGAGTCGCCTGTGGTGTTCGCAGAGCCGACGATTTGCCCCGAGTCATTAATCCCCCTGGCTTGACTGGCCGTTCCGCCGAGAGTTCCAAGGTCAATGGCGCCGCTGTTGGTGTTGGTCCATAGCGCGGCATGACCTGCAGCGTCGTTCGTGATGTTGGCAGAGCCGACGATGTGTCCCGAAGCATTGATGCCATAGGCCTGACTGACCGTTCCGCCGAGTGTGCCAAGGTCAATGGCAACACCGTTGGCGTTGGTCCAGAGAGCCGCATGCTGAACCGAGCCGGCCGTGAATGCCAAGCCGACGACCTGCCCGGACGCGTTGATG
The DNA here is from genome assembly GCA_052146795.1 of Verrucomicrobiia bacterium. Lineage (GTDB taxonomy): Bacteria > Verrucomicrobiota > Verrucomicrobiia > Palsa-1439 > Palsa-1439 > Palsa-1439. Next base: position 34,538 of record JBKQMH010000080.1, on the reverse strand, counting down.
CCGTTCGCTTGGCTGTCCGTTCCGCCGAGGGTCCCTAGATCGATCGCCGCTGTGCTGCTATTGGTCCACAGGGCCGTGTGATAGGCGGAATTGCCCGTGATATATGCATCACCCGCAATCTCGCCGGAGTCATTAATGGCCGTCGGAAAAGAGTAACTCCCGCCCAGGCTACCCAGGTCGATCACATTGTAAATCGTGGATGCGCTTGCCCGTCCAACATGCCCGGCCAAAAGCATCGACACAGCCGTCGCGATACAGCGCGAGATTCTCATGGAGTTCCGGGCATGAACAACCCTGGCGTGGGTGGGTGTGGGAGTAGTCACACAGGGTTGATCGAGACACGGCCTTGAAAAGCGGTCCATACCCCTCTGACACCGCAAAAATGTCTTGCGCTTCATCACCCTTTTTTTCACCCAAGCTGCGAGCGAGATGGTTTCTTAACGTAATAGAAGTGCCATTCGCTGTCTAGTGATTTGTCCTGTGTTTGACGATCCAATCTCAACATGCTCATGATACCCAAGCCGTGCTCGCCTTGCCTTGAGACCCTCCGTGGGCCGTAGTCCATGCAAAAGCCAGACTTATGCCACTATGCCTTGTGACGTGCGTTTTGTCGCCGCCGGGACAGTGGGGCGTGCGAGCCGTCCGCACCAAAGAGAATCAGCCCACTCAGTAAAGAGAAATGGGAATCTCCCCCACGGAAAATCGCCCTACCCGGGAACCATCGGGCCAGATTTTCCGTGTAAGACGGCAGGAACAACCACCGGTCCGCTACTGGTACGTTAGCTGCTCAAACCACCCTCGATGTTGAATTACGCTGTTCTCTCGGTTCCTCACAAGGCTTTGTCCCACTACTCTCACAACCCACTCCGATTGTGGTGTCTGAAGCCGAACATGCCAGCAGGTTGGCACCAGATGCGCCGAGACGCTCGCCCACGATGTAGTTGAATCTCCCCAGTCGGCGATTCAGCCGGGCGAAAGTAACGTAGTGAAAGGAGTTGCGTAGTGAATCTGAAGAAGTGGATTGTTCTGGGAGTGGGATCCCTGATTGTGGCTGCGGCCTCTGTATGGGGCGGATCATCGGGCTTCCTTACGTTTGGCTCGGCGGCTTACACGATCGCGGTCTCGCAGACAAGCACCGGTGGTATTCCCCAGTGTTCTTATGAGCCTTGGTGGGGATCAGACCTCCTTGCACTCGCCTTGGGTGCACAGCCTACTAACAACCAAATATTGGCCTTCGCCATAAACTGCGACAGCTCGTCGGGAGCCCTGGTTGCCTACGACACGATCACCTCGAACGTAACCACGATTGCGCAGACCACCAGCTTCGACACGGTACCGGATGCAAACCTCACGACTGGAGCCACGAATGCGGAACGGTTTGTCGGGTTGTTTGATGTTCAACCCGTCGGGAACCTGGCGGGAGGTTATTTGACGATTGCCGGCCGGCTGCACCTGGATACCAATGGCTGCGCCACAGCCGTACTGGCAGCCCAGGACCACGATCCTCTCGACAAGCCGATGGGAGACGAGGACGTTGTGAAGGTCTCTCCCGGCAACCACAAAGGCATTACCCAACGTTCCGGACAAGCGCACTTCATGGGCGTGCTCGACGTGATCGCGAGTGGTCAAACGAATACCGTGCTGGTTCCCACGGGCCATCTGACCTTTACCGGCCAGCTGGACTAATCTTCGGCAGGACAGAGAGAGAAACTTCCAAGTGCTGTCCCCTCACGCAGCCGCCCGCGGCCGTCCCCTCATATATACATCAAAGCGGTTCTGACTGAACGATGTCCAATCAGAACCGCCTTGCGCGCATAGCGCCATGCTGAATCTGTTGTTACTTCGAGCGGAGCTTCCGGCCCGCAAAGCCCAGCGTCGTGAGAGCCGCGCCGAGTAACATCAAAGTCGATGTTGCTTCCGGCACTTGGTATTGGTACAGCAACCCTTGGGATCCGTCGTTTTCCGGTTCCAGCCATTCGACATTCGATGGTGCGGGAAGACTGCCAAGGCTGTTCAGCCAAGCCGTCGCGTCGCTCGCCGCCACGGCGATGTCCCCTGAGTCAGAAGATATAATATAAAAGCCGCCGTTTGACGAATTAAAGAAGCCAGCACTCGTGTAAGTGGCTTGGTCGTTATACAGCGCTTCCCAGATCGCGAGTTGGAGCCCCGCCTGCTCATCGACGGTTACCGCCGACGCGCTATAGGCCGACCAGATCGCAGCCGCGTTCTGAATGCCGCCCGAAATCCATGTCGGATCCACTCCCCCGACGCTGGCGGCAGAAGACAATGACAGAGGAGTGTAGTTGTATGTCGTGGCGAGACCCGCGCCGACATCGGTGCAATACGTATACAGCGGAGATTGCCAACCCGGTGCCGAAGTGGTCATGATGAATTGGCCCACCAAGGCATCCATACTCCCCTCGGATGTCTGAATTCCCATTACCAGCCCGCCACCAGTTTCGCCCTCAAACGTGTATTGAACCGCGCTGGCTGATGTGGTGATAACGGCCAAGCCGATGGCTGCCAAGAAGAGCCCTACCCGGGCCGAGAATAACATTGTCCCTTTCATCCCTATACCCTTTCGTCCCCTTCTGCTTGCCGTCGAACCAAACGACGGCATCCGTTGCAAAATCGATCTCTTACCTAGCACCACGCGTGCCGCAGCGATAAAAACAAAGCCGTGTTACCGCGTTAACTTGCTTGTGGCAAGATACTTATAAATCATCGTCTCATTCATGAGATTCCAAGAATTTGCCGAGAAGTGTAAAGTATTCCGACGCCAGTTTACACTGCGTTGACCGTCACAGTTGTGCGTGGTTTGCGTCCCCGAACGGTTTCCCACTGTACCACGATACGCAACGGAAAGCCCGGCTTTGATGTTGTCGCTGTGACCAGGCACGCATACAATGAGCTTCGCAAGAGAGGCACGGGAGCTGCCCCGTTCGCTCTCGTACGAGCCGCGTGTAACATCCGAAGGAGGCTGACGAATGACTAAGGTTTCAACGACTCGAAACGATCTCGACCGCTCGCCGAACCACGAAGGTGCGTTCGTTGGCGGCCGTCCGCGAACGATGCTTGCGACCCTGGCGGTCGCAATCCTGACCGCGGTGGCCGGCTGTCAGACGACTCAGACAAACGCTCCCGTCCAAACCGCCACCGACCATTCGGAGGCGATTGTCCTGCGAGAGGGCGACGTGTTGAAAATCACCTTTCCCGGCGCCCCGAATCTCAATGACTCGCAACAGATCCGAAGAGACGGCAAGATTGCCTTGTCCATGGTCGGTGAAGTCGTTGCCGCCGGGCTGACGCCGGCCGATTTGGAGAAAGAGATTCTCAAACTGTACTCGTCCCAGTTGGTTACCAAGGAAGTCACGGTCACCGTGACTTCTTCGTCGTTTCCCATCTTTGTGACCGGGGCGGTGATTCGGCCGGGCAAGATCCTGTCCGACCACCCGATCACCGCGCTGGAAGCCATCATGGAAGCCGGCGGTTTCGATTACACGAAGGCCGACCTCGGTCACGTCCGGGTGGTCCGGACCGAGAAAGCGGGGACGAAGAACTACACGCTGAACCTGAAGGAGGCGTTGCAGGCCAAGCAGAGCACGCCGTTCTACTTGAAACCTTCCGACATCGTGTACGTGCCGGAGAAATTCTCCTGGTTCTAGCGGCAGGTTGAGGCGGGATGCTTCGTGTGTCTCGCGGGACGGTTGCCCGCCGTGACAACGGGGGGGAGGGACTGCGGAGGGTATTACTGAGGCTCTTGCGCGGGCCGCTGTATGTTCAACCTCTCCATCAACTCGTATAACGTGGGCCGGCTCACACCGAGTTCAGTCGCAGCGGCGGCGATCTTCCAGGAGTGTTTCCGTAAACCCTGAAGAATCATCTCTCGTTCCAGGTTCTCCCGGGCTTCCTTCAATGTCGTGGTACGTGGGAAATCCTTGGATTCGGCCAATTCGAGATCTTGAACGGTCAACCGGTTGCCCTCGGCCATAATCACCGCCCGTTTGACGCGGTTTTCCAGTTCGCGCACGTTTCCCGGCCACGCGTGACCGCGTATCGCGGATACCGCTTCCCGGTCGAAGGCCAGGCCCTGTTTCCCGATTTCCTGCGAAAACCGTTGCAGGAACGACTGCGCCAGCAGATGAATGTCCCCTTCCCGGTCACGAAGCGGCGGCAAAGTCATCTGAACCACGGCCAATCGATAGTACAGGTCCTCCCGAAAGCTTCCGTCGGCCATCCGGCTTTTGAGATCGGAGTTGGTTGCGGCAACGATGCGCGCATCCACCTGGATCTCCTGCCGGCCGCCGACCCGTTCAATGCGTTGTTCCTGCAAAAATCGAAGCAATTTCACCTGCAACGGCAACGGGATCTCTCCAATCTCATCCAAAAACAGCGTGCCGCCGCTGGCGCTTTCGATCCGCCCCTTCCGTTGCATGTGGGCGCCGGTGAACGCCCCCTTTTCATGCCCGAACAATTCGCTTTCCAGCAGTGTTTCCGGGATCGCGCTGCAATTGATCGCAATGAACGGGCCGTCCTTTCGTGCGCTCCTCCGGTGGATCGCCATCGCCGCCATTTCCTTTCCGGTCCCGCTTTCCCCCAGAATCAGGACGGGGGCTTCCGTCACGGCCACCTTGCGGATCGAAGCGAATACGGTCTGCATCGAGGGACTGGTGCCCTGCATGCGCTCGAAAGTATCGCCCTGAAATTGTTGCTGCATCTCGCGGTACTCCCGCTCCAACCGCGCCACGTAAAAACAACGCTTCAGCAGAAGCTTCAATTCCTCCGTGTCCACCGGCTTGCAGAGAAAATCGTAGGCCCCGGCCCCGACGGCATTCAGCGCGACTTCCTTCTCCTCTTGCCCCGTGATGACCACGACCTTGACCAACCGATCCAGCGCAACCAACTCGGACATCGCCGCCAGCCCCTCCTCGGGAGTGTTTGGTTGGGGCGGCAGGCCCAGATCCATCAATACCACCGGGGGTCGATCGAACTTGAAACAGTCGACCGCGCTGGCCCGGTCCTCCGCCAGCAATACCTCGTAATCCTGCGCCAGCGCCCACTTCATCTGGGTGCGGATTTCCTCATCGTCGTCAACGATCAGTAATTTCGGGTTCATTTACCTGGCCTTTGGACGGGCAATAATACGCGAAACGTCGTGCCCTTGCCCAGTTCGCTCTCGACCTCGATCCTCCCCCCGTGCGCCTCCACAATCATCTTGCTCTGGAACACGCCGATGCCCAGCCCCTTCTTCTTGGTGGTTTGGAACGGGCGAAACAGCGATCGCTGTTGAAATTCAGCGCTCATGCCGCAGCCGTTGTCCGCCACCGCGAGCACCACCCAGCCGTTCCGGTGGGTCGTTTCGATGCACACCCGACCCTTGCTGGAAACAGCTTGCGTCGCGTTGAGCACCAAATTCGTTACCACTTTGAGTATTTGCTCCCGATCCAGATACAACCTGGGTAATGGATGCAGGTCTTGTACCAGATCAACCTCGCCGGTTTTGGCCCAACCGGTCACGGCCTGGGAAACCACCTCGTTCAGGTCCGATTCCGTCGGCTGCATTTCCAATTCGTGACGCAACAAGCTCAACCGTTCGATGAGTTGATTGATGTGATCCACGGTCTTGGAAATCCCGCGCAACGCGTCCTCACGAAACGCGGGCTTGTCAAAATGGATGGGCAGGTTGCGCAACATCAGATCGAGCGTCGAAGCGGTGTTCTTCAGGTCGTGGATGAAAAATACTGACATCGTCTGAAACGCTTCGAGTTCCCGCGCCTGCACGAGTTTTTGGGACAATTGCACGTTCCGCAGGCTGGCCGCCGCCTGGTCGCCCATGCATTTGAGCAGGTCGAAATCCTGCTGCAAGAATGCAACCCCTCCAACGCGATCACCCAGCGTGATCAGCCCGAGCAGTTCTCCGTTACTGATCATCGGCACGGCAATCCGGTGCCCGCCCTTGCGGAATTCATCCGGGTGCCACTGCCGCAGCAGCGCGGCCCACTTTTCCTTCGATGTATCGATGTCCACCGGCTCTGTCTGTTCGAGCAAGGCACGGACGACTTCCACCACCTCCGGGCCTTGCGGGTTGAGATTCGTGCCCGTGGTCTCGGATAACGACGTGGATGCCGCAAACATCAACCGTTCTCGTGTGTCGTCCACGAGCCAGATGGTCACGGAGAGCGCCTGGAAGATTTCCGCGATCAGTTTGACCGTCGCGCGGCACAGCTCCGTCTGGTCGACGCGGGAGGCGGTGCCCTCGGTGAACTTTCGCCAGACCAGACGATAGTCATGCAACGGCCGTTGAAGGTGACGGCTGACGAACCGCCTGGTCAGCAGCCGCACCCGCTCGGACAGCAACAGGACTGTCAGCAACACCAGCGCGAGCAGAATAATGAACGCCTTGACAGCAAACATCGCGTCACCGCCAAGAAACGCGACCACTTTGGCGAACACCGCGACCACAAACAGGTAGATCCCCGCCAACAGCACGGTCAGCGAATTGTACAGGACCGACTGTGACGGATATACGCTGACGTCGAAATGCCCCGCCCGCAACAGCGACCGCAAGATCAGCAGAGCCGCCAGCAGAAGGGCTCCCGAATCCACGCTTCCCCAGGAAAGATCCACCATCCCAAACAACACATTCTGGCTGCTGGTGTACGCCCGAACAGCAAACAGAATTCCCAGACCCACGATCATGAACTTGATGCGCCACCGCATCGTTCCTACGGACGCGCGAAGGGTCCACTCGAGGTTCGCCAGGACCAGGATGCAGCCCAGCAAAAACAGAAGGCTCAACGCCATGCCCGGCCAGCCCAGTTGGAGTATCCAATGGTTCGGCAGAGACACCTGATGGGCGACCGTAATCAGGTCCCCCCGGAACAGAACCGCCGACCCGATCGGCAGGACAAACGCTCCAATGATCAGCCACCACCATTTCAACAGGGTGTGGCGGGCGTCGCCCCGCGAGTAGGTCACGCTGAACAGAAGCCAGATGCCCGGAAGAATGGATGTCGCCACGAGCCTCCATCCCTCCCAGTAGACCATTTCTTCCGGCACAGTCGCCTGCGCGGCCAGTCCTGCCAGCAAGCCTTCGGCGGCCAGTACGGTCATCCCGACGAAAAACGCCCAAGACGCCAGGGAGATTCGCTCCCGGATGGCTACCGTTACCCCCATGCCAAACGCGAGGATCGCGCTGGCGAGGGCCAGTGTCATGGCCAAGCCCATGGTCTATCGCTGGTTCACAATCGGAATCACGCCCAGCCGCATCTTTCTATGTGTGTCCACTGATGGTCGGGCTGCCAATAGCTTACTACATTCTCACCGAAGGGAGAATGCCAGAGTGGCAGGAGGTCGGCTGGTAGATCTGGCACGAAGGACGATTTCGGATTCTTCGGTTGGAAGAAGAAACTCCGGCAAGCATCAGCTTGCCGGAGTTTCTGAAAACTGTCTGGTGATTTGACTTACGCGCGAACCGACTTGTGCAAGCGACCGAACGCCCAGAGCGCAATCAGGCTCGACCCGAGGAGAACCAACGTCATTCCACCTTCGGGAACCTCCACACCGAGTGTCGCGTCGAAGCTCGTAGCCCCCGACCCTGTCTGGGTGATAATCACTTCCTGCGACCAGGAGTACGGTAACGGCAGCAGTTCACTTCCCGACGACTGCGAACCAGAAAATGGCGTGGTGTCAAATGACTGCGAGGTCAGGCCCAACGTCTGTCCAAACAGTGCGTTGCCTGTAGGATCCGCATATGTGTTGTACGTCACCGAGCCAACGGTTGTTCCACCAATCGTCGCGAGAAAGTTACCGCTGGTCGGGCCGAGACCGACATCGCCGAACCACACATACAGGGTATACGAGGGGGTAATCGCTGGACTAACACCCGGGCTAGTAGCTGGGATGATCGCGTCTATCGAATTGAGATCAAAATAGGGTGACGTGCCCGTTCCGCTGGAAACACCAGTGCTCACGTTGAGATTCCAAACTCCCAGAGAACCGCTCCACGAAACGGTTCCGGGCACCGATGACGCTGTATTCAGGGTCGAGCTTTCCGAAATCTCTATTGTGTCGCCAACGCCATCGCTCAGGAACAAAGATGGGATCGCGTACGTTGATGTCCCCACTGTGACCAGACCGACGGTCACTGCCGCTGTCAACAAGCTCTTAACGCTGTTCATTTTATCTCCTAATTTCCTCTTCGCCATTCCCTCATACCACTGAAGGCATGGCGCAAATTCGCAAAATCTAGACTAGCTATCGCCATGCCAGCCACGCGAAACGCTTCTTCAATTCATTCACAACAATCTCCTGCGCAATATGTTGCGACCACACAAAAACTGCTGTAGCGATGCGCTTTCGCTGTTAATCCAAATGAATATGTAAAGAATCCCGACACGCTTATCCCCGTGCGCTTCCGCAAACTGAGTTGGCCCTCCCAAAAGCTTTGTTACAAAGGCAGTTACGACATTTCGTGAAACTGTAAACATATCTGACCTTACATAACTACTTGTTCATTAGCATATTGCAGCAAACCTCAAAAGCCAACCAATTGGTGATCTCTGACCCACAATTTGTGGTCCGTCCCGCTCACAGAAGCCAGTTGTGGTGTGTCACTTCACTGCCGCCAGTGTCTGTCTCGCCGTCGAACTCAGTTTATCGTTCAGATTCAATTCGAGGGCTCGTTGCAGCGAGAGCTTGCAGCCCGCTGGGTCGTTATTCCGATATTGCGCCATTCCCAGGTAGTACATCAGGGTCGCATCCGTTGTCAGACTGCTCGCGCTCTCTTTCAAAAGTCCAACCGCCCGGGTGTAATCACCCTGCCGATACGTCATGATCCCCAGTGCCTTCGCAACCTCCGGATCTTCGGGAAACGATTCTCGAGCCTGCATCGCGAGTTGTAACGCCTTTTGGTTGTCGGCGGGTTGATCGGCCGCGTACAGGATTGCCAGTCGCCTCTTCGCCGGTCCAAAGTCAGGATACAGCGACAACACTTTTTCATAAACCTGCTCCGCCGCGCGAATATCCGGCTTTTGGTCCGCAATCGCTCCCATCACCATGAGCGCGGGTACGTCGTTGGGCTGCGATTTCAATATGTCCTGAACGCGCGGTGACGACGCGGCTGCCCGCTCCGGGTCGCCAGCCAACGCGACCATGTCGAGAAAACGTGTCGCGGCATCCGCCCGCGAGAAACCAGCCCCGGCCTGTAGGGCGCTTTTCGCATTGGATGCGGCATCGGACACCTGGCCAACGCTGTAGGAGGCCAGCGCGAAATCAAAGAGCACTTCGGGATTCTGGGGTTGTTGGCTCGATGCTTGTTGGAGCAAGCTCGCTGCCCATTTGTAATCGCCCGTCTGAAATGCCAGCCGACCAAGAATCGGGGAGACGGCAGGATCGTTCGGCGCGATTTTGTACGCGCTCTTGGCAAATTCGATGGCTTTGTGCGCGTCGTTCCATTGTGCCGAGTAGAGTCGTGCCAGATTGACCAACGCCCCGACATTGCCGGGATTGGCGGTCAGCATCGACTGATACGCCTCGGTCGCCTTGGTGAAATTCCCCGCGCGCTCGTCAATGGCGGCCAGCCGTGCCCGGGCCACCGGGTCATCCGGCGTCGCCGCCAGTCGCTTGTCCAACATGGCCCGCGCCTCGGGTCCGGCCGACGCGGCATCAATGGCCAGGATTGCCAGGCATCGATCCGCTTCCTCGTGGCCCGTAACGTCCTTGTTCAATTCCTCGGCGCGCCGCAGCGCCGCCCGGGCTGGTCCTTCCTCGCTCAACACGTAATACGTCAGTCCCAAATGAAGCTGGACGTCGGCCCGCTTACCGACCTTGCCGGCGCTTTCCTGTAGCAAGCTCAAGGCCTTCGGGTACTGCTTCATTCGATACAGGATCCAACCCAGCGTATCGGCCGCAAACGGGTCGTATGGCTGCAATTCCCTGGCTTTGCTGGCCATCTCAAACGCCTTGTCCGTCTGTCCAAAACGTTCCGCATACAACCACGCCAGATTGTTCATCGCCGGGGTGTACTGCGGATTGGCTGCCAGCAGTTTCTCGTAGGTGTCGCGGGCGGCATTGTAGTCCTTCTGCTGTTCCTGAATCATGCCGACGAACATCCACGCCCCGGCGTCCTTTGGATTTTTCTCCACGAACGCGTGGAGATCACCCAACGCCTTCTGTTCCTGATGGGCGTCCACATACAACCGCGCGAGCATGAGATGGGCGGTCCGAGATTCCGGCTTCAACTCGATGGCCTTCAACAGCGCGGCTTCCGCCCCTTTTGTGTCCTGTTGCGTCAGGAAAATCCTGGCTTGAATCAACCGCGCCTCCGCCGACTTGGGAATTCGATCGAGGAGCGGCTGCACCCGTTGCAGGGCCGTTTTATACTGCTTGTCCGCGATATCCATGTCCACCAACTGCTCCACGCCGGCCAGGTAATCGGGAGATAATTCCACGGCCCTGCCGAATGCCGTACGGGCGTCGTCCCGCTTTTTCTGCTGGAGAAACGTCATCCCCATGAGGAACGGAGCGTCTGGATTCTTCGGCGCCAACTTCTCCATGGCGCGGTAGATCTCGAGCGCGGATTCGAAATTGCCCTGGGCGCGATACCCGTCGGCCAGAAGGAACTGCGCCTGAACAAATTGCGGCCGCTTCTCCACCAGCGCCTTCAACGAAGTGATCGCCGCACCCACTTCGCCGGTTCTCATTTTGATCCCCGCCAACAACACCGTGGCTTCCGCAAAGTTCGGCGAGAGACTCAACGCCTGGTTCAGACTGATCACCGCCTGACCAACTTCATTTTTCGCCAGGTGGGCGACTGCCAGTTGATAATGTATCTCGGGCGCCTGCGGATAGGCCGCCACCGCCTTCTTGAACTCTCCAATCGCCCGGTCCGCATCTCCTCGCGCCAGATAGATCCGGCCATGCAACAGCAGCGCATCGTAGTTTAGCGAATCCCGCGCCAGCATTTTGCCGACAAGGTCCGCGCTCTCGTCGTAGTTCTTTTCGGCCAGGGCGATTTCTGCCAGCCACCTCCATGCGGGCAAATAGTCCGGGGTCTTCCGGGTGATTTCTTGCAAGAGCTGCTTGCCGTCGGCCAGATCCCCTGCCCGGATTTTGTACTGGGCATATCCCAATCGCCTCGGCGATCGAGGAGGAGATAGTTCGGCCGCCATCTTGAACGCCTCCCCGGCCTGCTGCCGGTCGTTTTGCGCGTAGTACAGGTTTCCATAGGCCCAAAACACCGCACTCGATTTTGGGTCGAGAGCTTTGGCCCGTTGCAGATCAGCCGCAGCTCCCTGAAAATCTCCCCGCATCTGTTCCAGATGTGCCAGGCCCACATCCAATGCCGCTGTCTCTCCCGTCTTCCGCACCACAGCCTTCAATCTCTCCTGTGCCTCAGACACGGCGTTCGTGGTGACCGCTGCCTCGGCCAATATCAGCGGCGCCTCATCATCCTGCGGCTTCCGGTCGAGAATGAAGCCAGCCTCATCCCTTGCATCCTTTGTCTTACCCGCTGACAAATAGACGGTGGCCAGCTTCCGGCGCAGCTCCAGGTTTTCCGGCGCCAGTTCCTTCCCTTTGATCAGGAACGCTGCCGCCCGCCCATTTCGCCCCTGTTCGTAATAAATGATACCGAGTCGACCGATGGCCTGGGCATTCGTCCGATCCGTCTTGAGGACGATCAAGTATTCGATCTCCGCCTTGTCCAGTTCGCCTGAATCGAAGTACTGATTGGCACGCGCTAGGTGGCGAGCCCGCCTGACCGCCCGCGCGCAACCAGTTCCCGCCATGACGCCTAGAAACAATGCCGCCAGCGCGAGAATCCTAAAAACAAATTGTCGCATGAAATTCTCCCATGTGTTCGGTGCCAAGGTCTTCCGACTCAACCGGATGCACACCCGTCCTCGGTGAGCCGACAATTACACGGTACATAGTGCCATGGCCATGTCAGACGTGTCCAACAATCGCCATCCATCCGGGGCGCGGCGCAATCGCGGATGCATCTAGACGATGCCGTCTTTGAACAAGCTATCTTTGACCCTTTCCGCGGTGGCCAGCAGCCGGTCGCTTTTTGACAGATAATTGTCCCTCATGTCGGACAACATCCTTCTGGCAAAAACTCGCGACTGGAAGCTCCACGAGCGCCGATAATGGTACGTCCGCTTTTCCGCGGTTCGGTACAACACCTTTACTTCACGTTCGTCACCCGCACCAAGTCGAACATCGCATTTCAAGAAACCAGACTGCCATTCAAACGGCACGCGCTCGCCTCCCACCGTCACCGCTTCAACCAGTCCGGGCGCCTCGGGCTTCATCAGCGAGTAGAGACACGGCTCACCGTTGGTATTCCGCAGCCTCAGCAGGGGCGTGAAAAACCTGGCGGCGTAATGGCCGGGCCCCATCGGCTTGACGACAAAGCTCGATGTCAGTGTTCCATGAAGCGGCATCCATGTGGGCGGAGTACCGAACGTCGCCAGCTCGCGCGCGATCTGCCGCAGCGGCTCAAACCCGAGTTTGAAAAACGCATGGTGTTCCCCAATCAACAGTGGTTTCTGGAAAAAGGCGTCGACCGCGAAGTCAAAAACGTAGTGCGGATGTCTCCGCCCGAAGATGGCAAAGTTGTCGTACTTCGTGACCGCGACATCCAGAACATCCCGGAGCGTCAGCGGGCTCTCGGCGGAATCCACGGGCCACTGGGTCGTGTTCACCACCGCCAGATACCGGCACTCCTTCAAGGCTCGAATGGCCTTTGTGGAGAATCGCCCTTGCGGAAACACCATGACGTGGTCATAAGGCATCTGGGTCAGTCGGGTGTGGGTGTCCATGCGTTTCAGCGCCAACCGCGCCTTTTGATTCAGCCACATTTCATCCTGGCTGGCAAACTCGCCATTCGTATGGTCGCAACCGTGGACAGTGATGGAAAACCGGTCGCGCTGGCCGCGCAACATATTCGTAACGCGTCGGTCGCTGCGCCAATAATTGTACGGGATGAACCCCACTGTCAGGGAACAACCCGTTTGCTGGAGTTCGTGGGCCAGCGTTTCGTATCGCAGGAAACCGTATCGCTTTCTCAGATAGGGATCATCAATCACGATCGTCGCCGCTCGGACGGGGGCAGTCCAGCACCACCGGCCGAACACCGAGCGGAGGAAAATGGACAAACCCAACAGTTCGGCGTACCACTGCCGTGGCGAGCACAGCGGAGCGAGAGGAACGTCAATGTCCACCAACGTGGGACTGGATAACAGAAACAGTGTGCCCTGGCCGCTCGGCACCGATATAAAGCAGGGCTGGTCGTTCACCGAGATAAGAATGTCGACGCCATCCCGAGCCGCGGACGGGGGACCAAACGCCAGAGGTGCCACAGGCGGTTCGTCTGTGTACGACCTGCCGGAAATCGGAAACGCCTTGTGTTTCCCGTCCGCATGAATGTGATACGCGACCGTTTGGCCCTCGACCGCGACCACGGAAGCCAGTGCCCCCCGCGTCAGGCCCTTCAATTCGTCGCCGTCCGCTCCCGTGACGCCAAATCCATAGACCAGGATGGCCTTCGCCTGATGCAACAGGTACGGAAACCAAGTTTGTGATTTGAGAATTTGGAGAGTCGCCAGACTCAGCGCCAGACAACGTTCGGTCGCGGGCACACTCAGCACTTCTGGCGGAGGCCCGGCCAGTTCAGCGTGGACCGGTGCCAGTTGCGCCGTCACACCCAAGAACCCGGCAAACTTGGCCAGCGCCCGGTCCGAAACCACCGAGGGCGCGGAGGAGAGTACAACAAGCTGGGGCTCTTTGGTAAATCCTTCCATGGGGGTACGCAAGCGGGTTACGGCAGCGGCCGAAGACTGGTGGAAAATGCCTTGAGCGTCGTGCTACGGGTCAACATCTGCCCGAGTTTGGCGATGGGTTTGGCGGGGTTGCCCTGCACCATTGTCATTGGCGGCACGGACCGGGTCACCACGCTGCCGGCCGCCACCACCGCGCCTTTGCCGACGGTGACTCCCTGCAATACTATCACCCCCGGGCCAAGCACCGCTCCCTCTTCGATGATGACCCCTTTCGATTCACGAAAATGGGCGATAATGGTCGCACGAATCCCCACCACGGCGTCGTCCTGAATCTCAACCAGGTACGGATGCTCGGTCTCGATGATCGCATCGTATCCGATCCACACGCGCTTCCCCATCTTCACGCCGCGCCAACGATGCAGCCAGACACGAATACTGGTCGCCCCCGGCGATAGTCTCGCGAGAATCTGCAGGATTCGATTCTTCAGTCCCGATAGGAAAACGATTCTCATCGTGAAACCTTCACCCCTTTCCGTCCCAGCGCCTCACCGATTTGCGAGTAGCTTGTAAGCCGGTCGATCTCGTCCACCTCAAATTCCACACCGAATACCGTCTGTAGTTCCACGATCAACTGCACCATGGCCAGCGAGTCCCATTTCGCGATCCGCTCTTGCACGATGTCCGATGCCATCGTATCGGGGGAAAGCTCGAAAAATTCAATCAACAGGTCCCTCAAGCGATCCGTCGCCACGTTCATTGTCCTCCGTTGCTTGCCAACCAGACCGGAGGCGCGACCGGTTTCAGCGGATCCATCAGGTACCGGGTCATCGATGCGTTTTCCTCGACCCGCGCGAACCCCAGCTTGTCATAGAATCCCCTCGCCAGACCGTTTTTCGGTGTCGGAATATATTCGCCAATGACTCCGTGAACCTTATGGTCCAGCGCCTGTCGCACCAGTTCGGCCCAGAGAAACTCCTCCACCCCGCGCCCCAGAGCCCGGCAACTGACCAGATAGCTCTCGATTCGCAACCGGCGGCCATCATCGGCGGGGACCGCCAGCAACACGCCGACGATTCCCTGGTCGCCAAATTTGTCGGACAACCGCAGCGTCAGGCTGATGCTGCCGGGGATCGACACCAGTGCTTTCAACTCTTCCAGACGATGTCTGCGGGTGGTCAAATTGAACTGATTCGTCTTCGACAACATCTGAACCACGCGCTCGATATTCCCCCCGTGGATGGACTCAATCGCCGCCGTGAGATGCAGGGACCGGAGAAACTCTTCCAGGTTCGTTTCGCGTCCCTGGATGCTGCGCACTTCCCGCAACTCATATTCACGATGGCGTCCACGGTCTTCCGCGGTCACCGCGTAGGCATCGAAGGCGTCGGTGGATTGCAGCGCCTGGAGCATATGGAGCGGGTCGCTTCGTTGGTTGATGACCAGCACGTCCGGGTGAAACATTCGGATTTGTTCCCGCTCGTAATCGGAATCGTCCAGCGTCGCAAAACTGTCGATCCCCAACCCCAGTTCCTCCGCCATCTCGCGGAGGTTCTCGTGTTTGTGATTAAAATTGACCCGTTTACTAACGAAGTCTTCCCACTTTAGCTCCATGTCCGGCAATTCCCGGAACGCCTGCCGCGCCTCGGCCTCATCATTCTTGGACAGTAATGCCAGGAGCACACCCTGGTTCTTGAGTTCGCGGGCTTCACGTTGGATGCGCAGGAAAATGTTCCCCGGGAAATCGTGCCCGAGTTTGAGATGGGGAATACTGTCCTCGCCGAGGATCCCGCCCCACAAGGTATTGTCCAGGTCCAACACCAACACTTTCCGCCGAGGCGCCAGCAGCGGCCTCAGATGACGCGCCACGAACAATCCCAACGACAACGCTCCCCGCAGGCTCAGTGGTTGCCGGGCCATCTGCTCCATCAGCGGGTCGAAGGCGCTCGTTCCTTCATGCCCGACCCACCAGTTCAGATCCAACACGTGAATCCCCGGTGCCGATGCGGCCAGCTCGTACAATTTACGATTGAGTTCCGCGACCGCGTTCATTGGCCCCGAAACCAACTGAGAGTTCAGCACGAACCCGGAGACCACGCGCGGCGCCGGAAACGTCGACACAAACAGGGGCGATTTCCCCATCTCCCGATGGGCGCGGCACACTCGTTCCATTCTCGACCACAGGAGTTCCACCTGCCCTTTCAAGACCTCCGCGCCACCGGATGAGAATGGAAGCAAAACTTCCGGCAGCAGTTCCTCGATCCGCCACAGGACCACCGTGGCCAAACTGTTCTCTTGATAGACTTGCGCCCCCTTTTCGAGCAGGGTTTGCTCGATGGTGTTCAGGGGCGCGATCCGCAACTGCGGCCGGCAGGGAATACATTGCAACCCCAGACGCAACGCCGGTTCGATGGGTTCCAGGTTGAAACTGGCCAGAAGATTGACCGCCACCTCGGGTCCCCGAAGCCTGGCTTCGGCCCCGTCCAGCGCGGCATTCGCCCGGCGGATTTTCACCCACGTCGGCGTCTCCCCCAACGCTTCCGACACCGCAGGACGAGCCGACTCCGGCACCCGCGAGAGTGTGACGTCAATCGGCAAGTGCATGTTCCTTGACCTCTTTCAACATGCAGATCCCCAGATGGATACCGCTGCCGAAGTTCACTACCACGTGGAGCCGGCCCTCGGCGCCAGAGTGAAGTTTTCCTAACGAGATGACCGAATCTGAACTCAGACAGTGGGCGCGCTCGGCCAACTGGTCGAGTATATGCCGCTCGGGCGAAACCTTGAGGTAGCCGCTGACCATGTCCCAGGCCTGTGGAAAAATGTTGGGGTAATGAAGCACAGCTTCGCCCAGTTGCCCGCCCGCCCCGACGCGATCCGCCAGCTCCCGGGTCATGTGCACAGTGCGTTTGACGATTTCCACCAGCGGGACCAGCCGCCGACCCGTCGAATACTGATTGACCCCGAGAACCTGGAAGCCCCTCTTCTCGCGGCCCATGAGGAAACCGGAAGCCGCATCCGAGGTCAGGATTTTCTCCCGGCGCGCGTCAAACCACATCCCCTTGGGCCGCACATCAGCGGTGAGGCACATCACCGGCGCGTCCTCGATCGATCCCAACAGTCCCGCCCCCGTCGTAATCAGCGACAAAAAACCACTGCAGCCGCTGGCAAACGAACCGAAGTACGGGACGTGATCCACATCAAATTGGCGGAGCAGTAATACCGGGAAATAGGTTGCTCGAGACATCAAATCCTGGTCTTCAGACTCTCTCCCGAGCGATGCGTTCTCCCCGTACGAGTGGTGCACGACAAGCGCGCTCGGGTTCGCACAGCTCTTCAACAGAGAACTGAATGGCCCCGCCGCCAGGGAGAGCAGGTCCTCGGTCTTCCCGGCTCCGCGGTTGAATCGGTAGCCATTCTTCGCCAATTCTTCGACCGGGTTGCCGATCAGATTGGACGCCTTCAGCTCGGACAAGTCCCGGCGGACTGATCCGAGCTTCTGGGTCAGTCCCCAAAGAAACACACCGGGAGTTCGATAGCTGACAATCATTCCGCAATACCCTGTCCGAATGCCGAGGCCGCTTTCAGGATGCTCCCGTGATTTGACTGCCCGGGCAAGCGCCGCCCTTGCCGTCACGGCCGGCGGCCTCGGCAACATACTGGCTCAGCGGTCCGAGCACGGTCAATTGCTCCGGGTCCAGACTGCTCATATCCAGCTCGATTTGAAATTTCTTTTCCAATTCGCCGACCATCTGGAGCACGCCCAGCGAATCAATGACCCCTCTCAGCAAGAAGTCGAAATCATCCGGCAACACGTCGGGGTCAAACCCTTTTCCACGGATCTGGTCCGCATATTGTCCGACCAGAAATGCGCGCACGCGTTCAGTACTGATCTCAGCCATTGGTCGTCTCCAACACTTTCAGGAGGGCGTTGCGGTCGATTTTGCCGTTGGGGTTCAACGGAAATACCGGCAGGCAATGGATCTTCCGTGGCACCATGTACAGCGGAAGCCGCAGGCCAACCTTCTTCAGGAGTTCCTCCGCTTCCACGCTCTCGGTTTGCATAAACGCTTCAATTCCGCTGGCCCCACCCGAAACCAGCGGCCATCCCAAGGCCGCCACACCGTCGATGCCCGATAGTTCGCGAAGGACGGCTTCCACTTCGCCCAGCTCGACACGGTGGCCCAACACCTTGATCTGGTTGTCCACTCGTCCCAGATAAATCATCGGTTGGCCATCCACGGGTCGGCGAACCCGATCGCCGGTGCGGTAATACACCTCGCTCCGGCCCGGCGGCGTGACAAAACTGGCCGCGGTCTTTTCCGGATCGCGCCAATATCCGAGAGACATCTGCGGACCGGTCATGAGCAATTCGCCATCCTCGCCCGGCGCCACTTCTTGAAAGGTCTCATCGGCCACCAGCGCAACCATGCCGGGGAACGGCTCGCCGATGGGCACAATCCCGTTTTCCGCCTCGGAGGCCGACCGCGCGGGGTCCCACCGATAAAACATGCAGGCGATCGCCAGTTCCGTCGGGCCATACAGGTTTTCCACAATGGAATGGGGCGTTGCTTCCGACCAGGCCCGCGCCACCTCGGCCGGGAGCGCCTCGCCGCAAAACAGGCTGGCGCGCAACCGCGGATACAAGCCCGGTTTCAACGTCCCCAATCGTTTCATGAACACAGCCGTGGACGGAACGGAAAACCAGATGGTCAGGCGCGAGTCGTTGATGAAACGTCCGGGGTTGATCAGCGTCTTCTCCGACGGGCAGCACACACAGGCTCCCCGTTCCCAAGCCACGAACATGTCCGCCACCGACAGATCGAACGTCATGTCGAACGTCTGCGAGAACCGGTCTTCGTGGGTGATCGAAAAGCGGTTGGCGATGAAATTCACATAACTCCTCGCGCTGCGGTGAGCGACCATGACTCCTTTGGGTACACCCGTGCTGCCCGAAGTGAACAGGAGATACGCAATCGAATTTGGGGACGTCTCCACCGGGCGCCATTGATCGCTCGGCGCCAGCTGACTTGCGCCGATGAACCGGTGGTTTGGCCACCGCGCGGCCAGCGCCCGGACGTCGTCCCGGTCCGGCAGCACAATGACCAGGGTGTGGTCGATTCCCTCCAGAACCTCGGTCAACTGGGACTCCGATTGCGCATCGACAACCACGGCCTTGCAGCCAGAGCGTTGGAGCATCGTCCGGGTGCGGTCCGGCGGAAATGTGCGATTGAGAGGTACGTATCCGTGGCCCCGCAGCAACGCGGCCAACACACCGGCGAATGCCGTCACGGACCGGTAGGCGAAGACCGCGGTCAACGGCGCGTCGTTCGCTGTGTCGAGCGCCGACAGCGTGGCCGCCAGCGACGCGGCTTTGTGGAACAGTTGCGCGTACGTCAGGCACTGACCGGAAACCTCCAGGGCCGGGCGGGCCACGAACCTCTCGACCGACTGCAAGAAACCGGAATGAAGTGCTTTCGAATGTGTCATGGTCATCGACGGTGTGGGTCAAGAACTTTGTTGTTGGTCCATGGGTTCCGCCGGCACCCGTTCAGACCGCCGAAGGAGAATCAAGAGGAGGAAGAACGGCACCATGGACAACGCAAAAAAGACCGGGCCGCCGTCCCGGTGAAACACGGAATGAATCATCTGGGGACCGATATGAATGCATAGTTGGCTGATCGCGAAAATGCGCAATCCGTTGCGCAACAGCCCGAGTGGAAGCACGGCCAGCGCCAGGATTCCCCGCTTCCACGGCGATCGCAAGAAGAGGTGACCCGCTACCAGACTGGTCAGGAACAACACCAGGCTGGAATGGATGCCGCTGCATTCTGGCGCCACCTGCAACGCAAAGCCCGGCAACTGAAAGTTCAGGTCATGGTAAAGGACCGGCGTCCCGGCCAACTGAAACAACCCGCAGGCCGTCAGTGCCGACCCTCGCTGGAGAAAGCTTTCCAACCAATTATGCACCAGCGTCGGAAAGGGCACCGTGAACGCCAGGAAACACAGGGGAAACCGCATGGCTCGGAGAGTTTCTCTGCCCGCGAACAGGCCGCACACGCCGAAAAAGCAGCAAACGAAGGCGGAGGTCATCCATGCCAAACCATCCTGATTGGTCATCGGCCAACCGGACCATACCGCCAGCCAGTATCCGGCCAGCAATACCGATCCGGCGCACCACGCCCATACCGCGAATCGGCGATTCGGCTCGGAAAGACCGCGCACATTGCGCCGGTTCAACCAGGCCAGGTACGCGCTCACGAATGGCACCAACAAGACGTAAGAATACAGCTCGCTGGTTGCCGCGAACCAGGCCAGACGCATCAGCGGCACGCTGAAACAGGCCACGAGGACGATCGTCGCCCATACAAAATCCTTCGGCCATCCCGGGGGATTGACCGACACCGGGTTTCGCCCCGCCGCCATCGGATCCACCGCGACCGTTTGTGGTTCGTTGGTCACATTCATCAGCCTGCCAATCGGCATGCCGTGCGCCCGGCGTCCGCAGACAGGATCAATTTAGTATTCGAATCCAAGTTGAAAACCGAATTGATTACTGTTGTATCCAAACCCGGCCTCAGTCGACGAGTCCCCGCTGTGCTGGTACGTCGCCGCCATCGTGCCGTGCTTGAGAATTACGCAGGTTAGACTGGCACTGATTGAATAGTATTCGTCACGACGACCGGTGCTCGCGGTGCTTGACGTCGACACATACGTGTCCCAATGGTACCCGCCGCCGACGCTCAAAAAGAGCTTTTTCAGGAGTCGCTGACTCAGACTCGCCGTCACGTCGGTGGCTTCAATGACCTCATCCAGAAACGGCGACATGGACACGGTGCGGTCGGCATCCAAAACGAGCGCTGTGACCTCGAACGGCTTGTATTTGACCTCCGCACCGAAGATTGGATTGACCAGATCACCCGCGGTGGAAAAGAGGAATTGTCGGTCTTCCAATCCGCCATGGATCTGAACGCTGGTTATGTCCGTCGCTCGCCATTTCACCCGTGCCTGGTATTGTTCGAAGACCGAATCAACGCCCGCGCTCACGTTGTCGTAGCCGGCACCAATACCAAGGCTCCCATCCAGCCGGGGCCAGAACTGGTAATTGAGCCAATCGAGTGTCGACCACTCGCGCGTGTTGGTCAGCCCGTCGGGATACGTGAGGGTTTGGATGCCGCTCAGATCCATTGACATGACCGTGTTGAACCGATAAGACCCCGTCAGGGTGGTGACAAACGAATCTTCCAGCGTCTGTCCGCCGGTCACGATCAGGGGCGTGTCCGATCGAGTGTATGTCTGGCTGAATCCGAAAACCCAGTCGCCGTGCGTGAGGCCACCGCTCAATGCGACTGCGTGGTCGAGAGTGTCATGAAGCTCGTTGGTGCCATGATGCTGGGTGTCGGAATAGAATGTCCAGGTCGGCGTGTAATCCAAGGTCCAGTTTTTGCCGATCCCCACCAGCAACCCCGGGGAAACGTCCTGGGAGAGCGTATCGTGAGGCAAACCAGGCGCGGATTGGATTCCTGTCGCGTACAGCAACCGGTAAAAGAAATGCGGGTGCAGATCCAACGGCCCCACTTGAAACGGTTGCTCCGCAAGAGCGCTGCCGGGAACCGCGCTGCCGAAGTCGATGAACCCCGCGCTGTTGGTCTCGACCTCCTCAACCGCCGGCGGTGTCGTTGGTATCGTTGGGAGTGGGGCCAACACCTGTTGGCCTTGCGCGCCCGCAACGAGGGCCAGTTGGCAATACAGTGCTCCTCCGAACCACGCTCTGATAATCCATCTTTTGCCAATCATGATAATCCGTTCTGATCGTATTCCAGTCATCGATACTATCACTTTGTGCTAGTGGTGAACAGGTTGATGGTGAACATGTTGCGACTGTCGGCGGACCGGCCACGGCACGGGGCTACCGACATGCCACCTCCGCAGGGATTCTTCCAGGGCCTCGTGGACTGACCGCATCCGCACCCCCGTCGCTTGGACTTTCGAGACATCCAGAATGCAATTGGAGCGAGGCGCCGTGGCGCCATCGCGGTAGAATTCTTCGTCATCCTTCCAGAACTCGAACGGTCGGCCGGGTTTCAAGATTCGCTCAATTAATGCGACCACCTGCCGCGTCGTGACGGCGCCGGGGTTGGTCACGTTGTAGATTCCGAACGGCACTCCCCGCTCCCAGAGATTCAAACAGGTTTGCGCGAAATCGTCCAGGTGCGAAAGCGAGTTCACGCTGTCGTAGACCTTGGGATAATACTGGATCTTCGACAGAAAGTTCCGTGGTTGATCGTCCTCGCTGAACGGGATGCGGCAGCGCCAGACATAGCATTCCCTCACCGTCCGCAACGCTTCTTCCGCCAGGGCCACGGTCCCGCTGTAGAAACTGCAGGGCGGTTTCAGGAACGAACAGTTCGGTTCATCCAACTCCGTAAACCCGGAGAACCTCTCGGGGTGCTGTTCGAACAACCAGCGGATCTCCTGCCGGCTGAGGTTGCTTTCGATCCGGGTGCCCCCGTTGTCGAGCACCTTCGCCCCGTTGTAAATCGATCCCGAGGACACGTGTCCCCACGGGGTGTTCGTCACCAGGCAAATACGCGCAATGGTTTGGGGAAGCAACGCGTTGGCCGCCAACGTCTCCGCCCGCGCCAACTCGCAAGCGTCCACGTTCGGTTTACCGGTGTATCCCGCCGCGTTGATGATGAAGCTCGGCCGCATCTTGCGCACGTAATCGAACAGGATGTCGAACTGTGTGTAATCGATCGCCATCCGCGTCAGTGGAATGAACGGATAGCGCCGCCGCCGCAATTCCGCGGCAAACGCCTGCCCAATATAACCACTGGCTCCCAGGAGCAGTATCATGACGCGGCACCCCGCCCGTTTATCCGCTCACCCGAATCAGTGGTGGAATCTTCCGCTGTTTCCGTTTCCGCGGACGCCGGCACGGTCGGCTCGCCGCGCAGCCGTGCATACTGGCCCGAAAAGAACCAGCGCAACAGCAGTTTGCTGGCCGGGTTCAACCACATGGCCGCCGGTTTGGTCACCACACAGCAACCACGACGAATGGAGAACTCGTCAATGCCCCGGTCCTCGGCAGGCTTCGGCATTCCGACGTACACCTGCGTGATATGCCCATCCTGGCTGGCTGCTTGTCTCACCGTGTGCAGCAACAGATCGGACACGTGGTCTCTCAGGGCCTCGTCCTTGCCGAATACCGTGGAGTAAAGCAATGTGTCTTCCACCGCATGCGCGATGCTGACTGCGCTCAATTCGGCGCCTCGGAAGGCGCCCAGGATGAGCGACGGTCCGTGCTCAAAAACCGCGTCGGCCCATTTGTCAAAATTCGGCTTATGCAGACGCTCCGCCAGATACCTGTACCTGGTCCGCGCGTAGAAGAATCTGTAAACCGGGAACGCTTGCTCAGTGAACTCCGTGCGGTCCGTGAAGGGGCGGACGTTGAAACGCTTCGCCGCCCACCGCACCTGTTGACGCGGCTTGGACGGGAGCTTATCGAGGGAATAGCCACCGGCATCGGAGAAAATCAGGAAACTCATCATCGAGTTGGCCGGCTGGCCGCACGGGACGACGTGCTGCACACCCCCCAACCATGCGGATGACGGAATGCCCCGAGAAGCGGCCGGGAACTCACGGAACGGGAGCAGGGGCCGGTAGAAACACGCGCGCACCTGCCGCCACCAGAGTCCTTCCACGCACACGACCTTCTGGCCAATCGTCTGCTGATAGCCGGCAAACTCATCAACCGACTGCTTGTGGATACGCAATGGTCGCACTTCGACAACATCACCGGGACGTAACTCTCTTGATGAGTTGCTCATAACTTCGCGGATACCCGTTTCCCCGTGTTGCTTTCGTCAGTCGCGGGGCACAGCCGTGCCGTCCGTCGATCCGTCGTCCACCACGATGATTTCGTAATTGGTAAACGTCTGCGCCAGCACGGAATCAATGGTCGGACCGACGAGCTTCTCGCGGTTGAACACGGGAACCACCACACTGAATCGGGGGTTCATTGTGATTGGCCTCTCTCGTTGTTCATCGTCACATCGTTGACCGCGCGTAGCGGTGTGTCCTTGCTGCCCCACACCACCGATGGTTTGCCAAAAAGACCACGCTTCCGTGCCACAGCGAATTGCTGAAACGGTGTCCGGCGCAAGGACGATAATTGCGCTGTGTTCCACCCGGCGGCTTCCCTCGCCGGCAATCGTTTCCAAAATGTGGATGACGAGAGTGGGGGGAACCGTTGAAGCAGGTGGCTCCCCTACTGATGCCAAGAGCCCATCTCAAACGGCGGACTTTCTTGCCACATTTCGCGTTGGTTTCCGCACAAGAACGGCTCGAAGTAGTGGTTTTGGGACAGGCTCTAAGCCCCAGGACGACGGCACAGCATGATATCACGGGCGAGCCACCAGAGAATCCTCGGGTTATCTTTCAATTGAGCCATCGCGTATGGAAGCAGGGCATGACCGTACGGTATGTAGACTCGCGCGGGTGGAGGGGCGAGTGGAATACCATAGAGCTGTTCCAATTCACAAGGCGTGCCGGCCGCCTGAAGTCGGCGTAATGCCTCCTTCGCAAGCTTCCGGTCATGGCTCGCAACGGATACATATGGTGCTCGTCCGGCCAATCGGTCGACCACAGAAAGAAATCCAACTCGCGGGTCTCGGTCGCGGTCACTCTTGAACTGGCCCTTGACGATGCGAACGGCCAGTCCCATCTCGACCGCACGATCCGCGTCCGCATCGCTGCGCTGCCATCGTCCCGGCAAGGTACAACCACGGTCTCCCTTGAGTTGTTCGATCAGTGTGAAGGTCCGGTCCACTGTGTCTGCGGCCATGGCATCGAAATGCAACCGCATTCCCCGGTTGGCAACACGCTCGAACAGCGGAACGGAAAAGTTGAGGGCCGTTGCTTTAACGGAAAGATAGGAAGCGCGCCTGGTGATTGCTTCCAGCGCCTCCTCATAGCGCAAGATGATCTCGTCCGCACGATCCGGTAAACCGTCCCAGTAACAGACGGTGAGGGAATAGCCCAGCTCACTCAACCGACCACAAACCCGCTTCACATCAGCAATGTGATCACCCGCGATGTACCGCGAGCCGGCCAGCGCAATGACCCGAGCCTTTAGCTTTTGCATTCCGCCCGCCTTCCCCGACGCAATTTCCAAGCAGCCAAATCCCACGCGTCACGAAGCGCTCCTCGCATACTTGCCACGCGCGGGGGATACACACCGATCGCCACACATGGGCGCTGACATTGCGTCCACAGGCCAATCCATGTTTCGGCCTTTCCGAGAAACTCATACGACTGTAATCCGCGTGCAGCAGCCCAGCCAATTGAATGACTGATTAACAGTTGCCCCGGGGAGCATCGCGCAAACCGCTCATCATAGCCAATCTTCAGCAGCCAATAGGCATTGTCCCTTTCCACGGCGATCTGCATCGCCGCGTACTCCCCGCCGATTTTCAGAAACGCAAGTCGCAAAGTCCCATCCGCCGCTTTCATCTGGCCATACCGGCGGAAAAAGTCTGCTCGCTCCGCGTGTTGGAGCACCGAGGTCCCGCTGCATCCTTTCCAGCTTCGGCGTTCGATCTTCAAGGCGGTTTCCAGCAGTGCCGGTGCCTCCTCAGCAGTCGGAATAAGAATCTCCGCCTCCGCACGCCCGGTGTGCTTGCGAGCCCGACGAAAATCCGCTCGACGACGGGAAGAGAGATGCGACTCCGGATCGATCCACGTTTTATCCAAGGCAAGAACTGGACAACTACTCATCGGGCGTTCAATCCACAGGGCACGACGCCACGTTCGCCGCAACGCCGGGATGACTGGCGAAAGTTTCGGAATCCGCCGGAGCAACAGTGGCAGGCCGAGGCCGGCGACGGCTTCGGCAAGTTCGGTAGCCGCAGCTTGGTCTTCCGCGAGGAAGTCCATCGGTTCGGAAAGTTGCCGCACTCCCACAGCCTCCAACCGTCCCCGCACGAGTGCCAGTGGCGCCAGCGCTCGGGGCCGTTCAGGAGGTCCAATCGCAACAATAAATGGCTCCAACCGAAACGCCTCAATACAGGCCCGGAACCAATCCACCTCATGCATCGGCCCCGCCAGCGAGCCGCGCAGGTCATTCCACGATTGGGGTGGACTGCGCAGGATTGTGCACAGCGTCGCGCGTATCTCCGCCCACGGCCGCACTTCGACTGCGTCGCCGTGACGCAGCATGTTGGATGAACTGCTCATGGTGTCTGATCCCTAGTTTCCCGGTTTTGCTCGCGTCAGACGCGAGGCACACAGACGGGACGAGTGCGCCCGCGCAATCGTCCCCAAATTTTCTTGAGCGCACCCGCGGCGATCATCGGGGTGCAGTGGAGCATGTATTTGCCGACAACGCGCATTTGACCATCGGCCAGCGCGTATTTGAACCAGAGCCAGGCGGCCCCGCCAATGCACGCGTACCGGTCAAATCGGCGCGACCGGCCGCCCGGGTACTGTCCCCTTCGTTCGGCCTCAATAATCGGAAATATGCCGTTGGCCATTCCCCGAACGTCGCGGCACGTATTGGTCTGGTGCACCCGATAGGCGGCAGTGGCGGGTGACTTCATCACCACGCACGGCCCGTAAACTCCGACTCGCAGCATGGTGTCCACCAGATCCATGTGATACGTCGTGGCCGTGCTCTGGCGCAGACCGCCTGCCTGCTCGAAGAGAGACTTCTTCGCCACCACGTTACTGCCGTAGAGGCCGACGGAAACGTCCTTGGCCAGGTAGTCGGGGTACTGGAAGACCTCGATGTCCGCCGCTCCATCGCCGTTGGGCTGCGGGGTCTGTCCATCTTTGAAGTACGTCACGGTGCCGATGATCAACTCTGGCGAATGACAACCACGAATGATCCGATCGTACGTGGCCAGCGCGTGGGGCCACAGCAGGTCATCGCTATCCAGCAACGCCACGTAATCGGCCGTTGCCGCGGTGATGCCGCGGTCGCGAGCGACGTCCGGTCCCCGGTTCTCTTGACGGATGACCTTGATCTGTGACCCGTACGACCGCAACACCTCCGGTGTCCCGTCCGTTGATCCGTCATCAACCACGATGATCTCGTAATC
The DNA here is from genome assembly GCA_052146795.1 of Verrucomicrobiia bacterium. GTDB lineage: Bacteria > Verrucomicrobiota > Verrucomicrobiia > Palsa-1439 > Palsa-1439 > Palsa-1439. The sequence goes on along the minus strand of JBKQMH010000080.1, from coordinate 7,657 downwards.
CGTGAACGTCTGCGCCAGCACGGAATCAATGGCCGGACCGACAAGTTTTTCGCGGTTGAACACGGGAACCACCACACTGAATCGGGGCTTTGTCATGAGCGTTCCTTTCCGTTGCTTATCGTCACATCGTTGACCGCGCGCCCGGGCGCGTCCTGACTGCTCCACACCACCGACGGTTTGCCAAACAGACCGCGCTTCCGCGCCACCGCAAATTCCTGAAACGGTGTCCGGCGCAAGGATGACAATTGCGCTGTGTTCCACCCAGCGGCTTCGATAAATGCCCGTCCTCTTCCCTCACCGGCTATCGTTTCCAAAATGTGGACGACGAGAGTGGGGTTGATTCCCCGCCCGCGGAAGTCCGGGAACACAAGGAAATCGAAAAGATGCACGTCCTCTCGCCCCAGCGAAACGTAGTGAGGTTCCATCGTGTCTCCGACGAGCGTCCAACCGTATCCGGCCAGTCGGCCATCGGCCCGGACCAGCCAAAGAGACGCCCCCTTCCCAAACCGTTCCGTGATCTGTCGCCCGGTGACGTCCGGGTTCCAGAAATTGATGATCTGTTCCCGGTCGCGCGAGTCCAAGTCCGCTTCGCGGATTTTCCGCTCGAATTCGAGACCGTGCGCCAGGTCATTCTTCCGCACCGGCAACATCGCCAAGTCACAGGAGAACAGAACGAGCCGGTTGCCACCGACCGCGCGGCCCAGCCCCAGCCATGCACGACGGAGGGTCGCCGCCACGCCATGTCGCTGCCAATAGGAACGCGCGCGAGTCACCGGATTCCACAATCTCATTCGGGCCACCCCCACCCGGGTGCTCCCACGCCCCCCGACATCCGGGAGCAATCTCTGCCGAAACAAGCCCGCAAGCACGCACTGGCCTTGCGCATGCGGAGCCGACTGTCTGCCGCCGTCGACCGTCGCACGAGCGTCGAGACGAACGCCGAGAGATATCGGAGGAGTTGTCCGAAACCCAGGAGGACCATCATGTACAGGCGCCCCAGGATCCCGTGATGTTTCCGCCAGTAACGCAATACGGCGCGATGATGTTCCACCGCGAACCGAACAGGGTCATTCACCGAACTGCCTCCCCGGTGGTGGATCGCCTGCGCGTCGGGGCAGAACACGATCTCCCATCCCGCGTTCCAACAGCGGCGGCACCAGTCCACATCTTCCGCGAATATGAAGAATTCCTCGCCGAGCAACCCCACCGTTTCCACCGCTTCGCGGCGCATCATCCAAAAGCAGCCCACCAGCACGTCCACGGGGCGAACCTGATCGTGGCGGAAATACAGCATGTGTTCGCCGCTGAAGAATTTGTGGCGGCTCGCCAACCGAGTCAGGCCCATCGCCGAACAGAAGTTGTTCCACGGGTTGGGAAATCGCCGGCAGCTGCTCTGCAATGTCAGATCCGTGTTGAGAATCCTCGGGCCCACCAGCCCGACTTTTGGATTCTGATCCAGAAACGTCGCCAGCGTGCCCAAGCACTGTCCCACCAGTTTCACATCCGAGTTGACCAACGCGATATGGCGCCTCCGACTCTGTTTGATCCCGATATTGTTGGCCTTGGCAAACCCGAGGTTCTCCTGGCAGCGCACCAGCTTGACGTCCGGGAACCGCTCTTCCACCATTTCCGGCGACCCATCCGTCGAGGCGTTGTCCACGACAATCACTTCCGGAACCGACGGCGCGCTCGATTCGTACACGCTGGCCAGGCATTCCTCCAAATGCTGCCGGGCGTTCCAACTCACAATGATGACCGATACATCCATGGCGGGTGCGATGAAACTCCGTGCTTGCGTTCTTCTCGCCGGCTTAGCGGACAGGTTCTGTTCCCGGGAGCAATTCCGAATCTCGTTTTTGGGGCCGACCTTGGGCCTCGTGACGGTCGCTGCCCCGCCGCCACATGCGCATGAGGTCGACCGCCTTCACAAACGCGGCTCCCCAGAGGCTGTTGCATGCCGCCAGCGGGGCCATGAGGCGAACATCGTTTCCCGAAAGGCCGCTCTTGAAGTGGTAGACGCCCGGATTGGAGGCGGGATTGATTCCACCCAGATCGTAAAATCGGAACCCATGCTCTTTGAGCCAGCGGATCATGGTCCATTGAAGAAGGTAAGCGCCTTTGGACTGCAGGCCGGCGTCGCTGGTGGCCCCGAGCACGTAGATTCCGGCGTCGCCCATGGCGGAACAAACAATCCCGGCGACGGCCGCGTCGCCCTGCCGACAAATCAACACCCTCATCCGTTGGCTATCGGGCAGTCCTTCCTGAATTCGGGCAAACTCGTCCACGTCCACCGACGTATCAAACCGTTTGCGTTCCCACATTTCCTTGTAGACCGCCGCGAATACGCGGTACTCCTCGATTCCGTTCCCCTCGACGATCTGCAGGCCGTTTTTCTCGGCCCGGTTCAATTGGTTTCGCCACTTCTGGTTGAGCCGTTTGCGCAATTCCTCGAGCGTGCCCGACAGATCGACCACCATGGTGCGGTACGTGTCGATCTTGTTGGCCGGCTCCGCCTCGAATTGGGAAAACTCGGCCTGGAACAATTCAGCGCGCGGCGACCCGACGAACGCATTCGGCAGAATCCGCAAAAACAATCCCCGGCGCTCGACGTACTCCGTCTGGAGCGCCTGCGCCATGTCTCGCAGAACTTCGGGGTCAAGTTCCCTTCCCCGCCGGTGGCACAACGGCCCCCAGCGGAGATACGCGATTCCACATCCAACCACCGGCACACGAACGATCCGAACCTGCGCAATCCCGACGACGTCGCCGCCCTGCTTGAGCACGACATGGCTCAGATTGCCCTCGCCCCAGCGGATCGCGCCGAAGCTCCAAGTTTGGTACACATTGGCGTCGACAAACAATTCCAACAGTTCGGCCCAGTCCGCCGCCGTCACTCCATCAATTTCCACCGAGCTGCGCATTGGGTCCCTAGTTTCTCACCACCGGCGCGGGCTTCCGACCGAGCAACGACCGCAGGCGTCGCTTGGCCGCCGACCCCCATCTCACCCACCGATACGCGCCCAACAACTTCAGTCGGAATTCGATGTCCCAATCGGTTGGCTGCACGGACACCCGCCCGATGAGTCCTCCCCGCATCGCCGACGACACGCTCTGTGGTGTGGAGTCAAAATAGAATTCGTAACCGGCTTCGGCTGCGAGCCTCAATTCCCGCGAACCATACCGTCCATAGGGGAAGCTCAAGGCGACAACGTTGCGTCCCACAATCGCCTCCAGCGCAGCCTTCGACTCCCGCAGTTCTAGAACCGCTTCCGCTTCCGATAGCTGCGGCAAGTCCGGGTGCGACACGCAATGCGAGCCGAAATCCACGGTTTCCCACTGGGCCATGCGACGGAGGTCTTCCGCTGTGGCCACCAGCTCCCCAACGCGGTTCTCACCCCCATAGTCGTCCCAGGCCGACTGGCGTCCCACATACCCCGTCGGAACAAACACCGTCACCGGTATCCCGCGCTCACAAAGCTCTGGCAACCCGTTTTCCGTGAAACTGCAGAACGCATCGTCTGCCGTTACCGCCACGTAGCGCGCGCCGTCTTCCAACGCTGATGCGGCAGTCGCCCGCAGGGGCTGCGTCATTTGCGACAACACGTTCAACTGCTTGCGCAGAAGAGGCACCGACCCGGCCGAAACCGAGTGATAGTTAATGACCACGCAGTATCCGGGCACCCGGCCGACGCGCAATCCCTTGATCACAATGTCAGCCGCCGCAATCACGACACTCACCGACAGTCTCACCAGACGACCCACCACGTTGATTTGTCCTGACAAAGAACCCAATTTATCGCTTCACGTGCTACCGGGCTGTGCGGTCACGAAAGAACCATTCGCTCCTGGACCAACTTCCAGGTGTCGACAAGCGCCGAGACACGCAACAACACACACCCGGCGGCGTACGCGACACCACCCAGCGCGACCTGTACGCACAGCAACACGACGGGACGCTTCACCCCCAACATGTTGGCCGAGACCACGACCAGTCCCATCAACAGGGAGATACTCAGGTACGGAAGCAAATCCAAAAACTGCTCCCGCCAGGAGTACGACAACAGTCGGACCGAGTAGAAAGCGTTGATGAAATAGCAGAGCACGGCGGCGCACGCCTGCCCCCAGACCAGTCCGCGAATCCCATAATGATAGGTCGTGATAATGGCCAGGACGATCAGGCACTTCTTGATCATCTCCAAGCGGAAAAACAAGTCAGACCTTCCCAGGGCCATCAACGCGTTCAAATGGATGGAATCCAGTACGCTCACCGCACCCACCACGCAAAAGATGGGAATCAGTCCTGCCGATGGCAGCCACTTGTCCGTGATCAAAACCCGCACCAGCGGCACAGCAATACAACCCAGGCCCATGAGGGCAGGAAAACTGACAAAGGCGATGGACATCAACGCCTTCCGCACAGCTCGTTTCATACTCGCCACGTCGTGTTGCAGGGCTGAAAAAAACGGGAACGAGACGCGGCCCACCACGTTGATCAGGTTGGTCGACACCATTTCTTGCATCGAACAGGCTCGCGTATAGTAACCGAGGGAGGCCGCGGCAAACAGCTTGCCGATCGTAAAGGGGTACAGATTTTGAAACACCACGTACAGCAAGCCCGAGGCGAACATGCGTGATCCGAAGGAAAACAACCGGCGAACCGAAGCGAGGCTGAACACGGGCGACGGCCGCCATACGTGCGACGTCCACAGCATCACCGTCCGCAACGTGTCGGCAATCAAAATCTGCGCCGCGAGGCTCATCACGCCCATTCCGCGCATCGCCAGGATAACCGCCACCACTCCCGATACCGAGTTTGCCGTAACGCTGATCTTGAGCTGGGTCTTGAAGTCCATTTTCTTCGTGAGCAGCGCCGTCTGCACCACTCCGAACGCGTTGATCAAGACGTCCGCCGCCATGATCCGGGTCAACGGAATCAACGGAGGTTGCTTGTAAAACGCGGCGACCCATGGCGCGGCCAGAAACAGACCGAGCGCGGCGATCAATCCCAGCAATACGTTTACATAGAAGATGGAACTTTCATCCAATTGGGTGGCGTCCTGCCGTTGGATCAGGGCCTGCCCAAAACCACAACTCGCAAACACCTGGGCGACCCCCAGGAAGATGGCGATCATTCCCAGCAAACCAAACTGTTCCGGAAGGAGGAGCCGGGCGAGAAAAATCCCGATGACAAAGCGCACGCCCTGCGAGCTGAACTGCTCGGCCGCGCTCCACACCACAGCGCCAAGCGCTTTCGACTTAAGTGTCTTGCTCAATGACCTTCTGCCCTGTCGTATTTGTCAGGAGACCGCTGGACCGCAACATCGATTTCGGGCGCGCACCCGGGTTGTCAACCAACGCGTTCCCATTGCCCGCTGTTCTTGTTGAACTGCTTCACCACCCGCGCCGGCGCGCCGACCGCCACGGAATAATCAGGAACTGACGAATTGACCACGGAATTAGCGCCAATGATACAGTGCTGACCGATGGTTACGCCGGGCAGGACGACGACGTTTTGTCCGAGCCAGGTGTGCCGGCCGACGGATACCGGAGCGACGCCGGTAATGCCTTGACGCATGATCGGTACGTCCACATTTTCATAGGCGTGAACATGATCCGAGATGAAAACGTTAGGGGCCAGCAGGGCATGCTCCCCAATCACCACCTGCTGCGTAGCCGAGATATGAGATCCCATCCCGATTCCGGCGTGGGCCTGGATGATGATTTTGGAGCAATCCTCGTTCTCGTGATCTCCCACAACGTGGATCCAGCAGTTGCGAGCGATGTACGCGTGTTCCCCCAAACTGATCTGATGCAAACCGTAATACCGAAACGGTGGCGAGATTCTGGCCCCGGCGCCGAATTGCCTGAATTGGCTCGCCAACAGCAGCGTGTACAATCTCGTTGAGATCCTCGACCGCGCGTGGTCAAGCCATTCTATCGTTCTGATACCCATCTCCTCCTCACCAACCCACCCAAAGGTCTTATGCCAATCAACGTGGATTCACGAGTCAGCACCTGTCGCTTCCTCCCCGGCGCGCCACGCGAACCTTGTCGAAAAATCTTGCGGGATTTCCGCCGCGCTGATCCCGTTTCTGAGACTGACTAGTATGCGAACAGGAACCGCCAGTGACCCTTGTTGCCGACTTGCGGAACGCCGTTGGTCCCGCCGCCGCCGGACTGTGAACTCGGGTTGACAATGATCAGGTTGCGCTGCAGGTCGACCCCCGTGCCTCCGGAACCACTGACAGCCAGTCGCACAGAATTGGTACCCGCGCTCGTGTACTGGTGCACCATCGTGGTGCCCGACGCGTTGGCCGAAGTCCCGTCACCGAAATGCCACAGACGGTTCGTGATCGAGCCGGTCGATGTGTCCGTGAACGTCACCGTCAATGGAACCGTCCCGCTGGTCGGTGCGGCACTGAACGCGGCCACGGGTGCTGGAACACTGTTTGTGTTTCCGACCGTTATCAGGTTGGCCTGCACGTTTGTACTCGAGCCGCCCGGGCCGTTCACAATCAATTGGACCGTGTCCGTGCCGGGCGCGGTGTATTGGTAGGTCACCGTCGTCGCCATCGTGTTCATTACATTCCCGTCGCCGAATTGCCAGGAACGGCTGGTGATGCTGCCGGTGGACGTATCGGTGAACGTGACCGTCAGCGGAGCCGTCCCACTCGTTGGCGTCGCGCCGAACGAGGCCACGGGCGGCGACGGCGGCACGCTGTTCGTGTTTCCGACTGTTATCAGGTTATCCTGCAGGGCAACGCTCGAACCGCCAGGACCATAGATATTCAACCGCACGGTATTGGTGCCCGGTGCCGTGTACTGGTGCACCATCGTGGTGCCCGACGCGTTGGCCGAAGTCCCGTCACCGAAATGCCACAGACGGTTCGTGATCGAGCCGGTCGATGTGTCTGTGAACGTCACGGTCAACGGGGCCGGACCGTTGGTCGGTGCGGCACTGAACGAGGCTGCGGGTGGTGACGGCGGCACGCTGTTCGTGTTTCCGACTGTTATCAGGTTGGCCTGCACGTTTGTACTCGAGCCGCCCGGGCCGCTTACCGCCAACTGGACTGTGTCCGTGCCGGGCGCGGTATATTGGTAAACTACGGTCGGCGCTATCGTGTTTGTAACATTACCGTCGCCAAACTGCCACGAGCGGCCGGTAATGCTGCCGGTGGACGTATCCGTGAACGTGACCGTCAGGGGCACCGTCCCACTCGTTGGCGTCGCGCCGAATGAGGCCACGGGCGGCGACGGCGGCACGCTGTTCGTATTGTATTCATAAGCCCCCACGTCCCACGGACCCGAGGCCGGTCGGGGATTGCCGTATTTGTCGGTATTCAGCCCCGGCAAGTTCAGACTACTGAGGTTGACCCCCGCGCCGATCGCCGGCGAGCCGGACTGCAGACCGTAATTGTTGTTGACGGAGTTGGTGCTGGAACTGAAGGCCAGGCTCACAAACTGCGGGTCGTTGGTGATCCCGTGTGCCTCGAAGCCGACGCTTTGGGCAGCCGCCAACCCGCCGTGGATGTTGAACCCGGGCTGGTTGTTCCACCAGAACCAGGTGTCGGCGGTGCTTTGCGAGTGCCAGTCATTGTAATCGACCGTCCATTGGGCCACGGGGTACTGGTTGGTGATCACCCCAACCAGCAGGATG